>DATMZV010000023.1:0-9118 GCA_035573355.1 Gaiellaceae bacterium
GAACTTCATGATGTTCGCCTTGTGCACCGCCGTCACCTTGCGGCGTCCATTGCGGCGCGCGTAGTCGAAGGCGAACTGCACTATCCGGCGTGTGCCCGTCACGGAGATGGGCTTGATCGAGATGCCGGCGTCGTCGTTTGCGAACTTGCCGCCGTGTGCCTTGATCCAGCCGATCAGCTCCTCGGCCTCTTCCGATCCCTGCTCGTATTCGATTCCGGCGTAGAGGTCTTCGGTGTTCTCGCGGACGACGATCAGGTCGACCTCTTCGAAACGCGTTCGCACGCCCGGATAGGTCTTGCACGGCCGGACCTGCCCGTAGAGGTCGAGGCTCTTGCGGAGGGCGACGTTCACGGATCGGAAGCCGACCCCGATCGGTGTCGTGATCGGCCCCTTGAGGGCGACGCCGGTCTCGCGAATCGCGTCGAGAACCTCGTCGGGCAGCGGATTGCCGCCGTATTTGTCCATGACGTCCGCGCCTGCCTCCCGAACGTCCCACTCGAAGTCGACGCCCGTCGTCTCGAGGACACGGCGGGTGGCCTCCGTCAACTCGGGGCCGGTCCCGTCGCCTGGGATCAGAATTACCTTGTGGGCCACGGCGCAGGACTTTAGCCGCGGCGGGTAGAGTGCCGCGCCGCATGTCCCTCGCCGAGGCAGCAGCAGAGGCCGACGAGCTCGCGCAATCCGGTGCCGAGCGTGAACTGGCGGTGCTCCGGCAGCAATGGGACGAGGAGCTCGAAGGCGCGGCCCGAAGCGCCGACTACCGGCAACGCGCCGTCGCATACCGGGCGATCGGGCAGTTCCGCTTCCGTCAGAAGCTCGAGCTGTTACGCCGCGGTCTCGAGGACGAGAGCCCGGCCGCGCGTGGATCGGCGCTCCTGTCCGTTCAGCTCCTCTCGAAGGACAGCCCGGGCGTGGTCAATGCGATCCGGCCGCTCCTCCACGCGATCGTGACGACCGACGCGAATCAGGCGGTGCGCCGGCTGGCGGTCATGTGCCTGCGACACGGATCGCCGCAACGGGAGACGATCGTTCTGCTGAACGGGCTAGCCGAGGATGACGAGCAGGAGCTGGAGTTACGCAATGCAGCGCGGACGACTGCGGCTGAGCTGAAGAAACGCGCCGGCCCGAAGGGTTAGCCGCAGGGGGCCTTTAGTTCTTTCTGCGCGCGTGGGGATGCGCCTGGAAGTACAACTCGCGACGCCGCCGATCGGATACGTGGGTGTACAGCTCGGTCGTCGCCAGGTCTGCATGCCCCAGCATCTCCTGGACCGAACGTAGGTCGGCCCCGCCTTCGAGCAGGTGAGTCGCGAACGAGTGACGCAGCAAGTGCGGATGGACTCGTTCGGGCTCGAGCCCGGCCGTCGCTGCAAGCCGTCGCAGGATCAGAAATGCCCCGGCTCGCGTGAGGCCGCCCCCTTTGGCGTTCAGGAAGAGCTCGGGGCGGTGCCGTGAGTCCAGGAAGGGGCGGCCCCGTGCCAGGTAGCGCCTAAGTGCCTGGGCCGCCTGCCGGCCGAGCGGCACCATCCGCTCCTTCGAGCCCTTGCCGATGCAGCGCACCAGTCGGGCGTCGAGATCGACGCTGGACTTCTGCAGGCCGACGGCTTCGCTGACGCGCAGTCCCGCTCCGTAGAGGAGCTCGACCAGCGCACGGTCACGCAGTGCGCGCGGCGTGACGCCGTTCGCAGCTTCGACGAGGCGCTCCGCCTCTGCGGGGGACAGTGTCCGCGGCAGCGTCCGGCGGCGTCGCGGCAGGTCGAGCTCTGCCGCGGGGTTGTCGTTGCGCGTGCCGAGCAGAGTCTGGTGGCGAAAGAAGGAGCGGATGGCCGCGACCCGTCGCGCGATCGTGGCCGGCGAGAGCCCGGCCGCGCGGAGCTCCGCGAGGTATTGCTCAAGCTGCTCCGTGGTGATCTTGCCGACGGGCCCGTCGAGCCAGACCGCCAGCGCGTTGAGGTCGCGCCGGTACGCGTCGACGGTCTTCGGCGCCCGCCGCGTCGCGAGCAGCGCGAGGAAGCCTTCGACCTCGGGATCGACTGGTGGTGTCTCCACGGCTGTCGCTTCGGGGCCGGCGGCGAATCGCCTCCCGCCTGGCGGTTTCGGCGCAGGGGCGACCGAACGAGATCGCGGCCGTTTTCGCGCCGCTTTCCCCTCCTGAACAGCGAAACGATGCCCCATGGGACACCGGTGCGACCGGCCTTGGAAGAGAAGTCACACTTTCGTTGCAGAGGACCTGTCCGTTCTGTCCGAAACAGACGCGCCACATGCGGACTTGTCGGGGACAGTCCCCGACGTGTCCCGGCGGATCAGGAACGCGGATGAGCCTTGTCGTAGACGCGACGGAGGCGACGGCCGTCGACATGGCTGTACAGCTGCGTCGTCGACAGCGAACTATGGCCCAGGAGCTCCTGGATGGTTCGGAGGTCGGCGCCGCCTTCCATTAGATGCGTCGCGAACGCATGCCGCAACCGGTGTGGGTGCGCGAACACGCGGCGCAGCGTCGAGGTGTCGAGCCGCTTGCCGCGCGTCGACAGGAACAGCGCGTTCTCCGCACCCGTCACAAGCTCCGGTCGCGCTTCGTGGAGATAGCGCGCAAGCAGATGGCCCGCCTCCTCGCCGAGCGGGACGAGGCGCTCCTTACCGCCCTTGCCTCTGACGTGAAGCTGCTCGCGGTCGAAGTCGACGTCGGCGAGATCGAGGCCGACCGCCTCCGCGCTTCGAAGCCCGGCCGAATACACGAGCTCCACCAGCGCGAGGTTCCGCAGGGCCAGCGGCCCGTCCCCTGCGAGCGCACTGAGTGCCGACTCGACCTCCTCGGTCTTCGGCGTGTCCGGGAGGCGCCGCGGCCGGCGGGGTGCGAGCGAGACGTCGGGCACGTTCGTCGGCCCGAGCGTGAACCTGAGGAAGCTCCGAACCGCCGCCAGCTTCCGTGCGATCGTCGCCGGCGCTAGCTTGCGGGGACGCGCGCGCCCGAGGTCCGCCGCGTAGTCCGTGAGCACGCGGACGTCGACATCGTCGAGAGCCAGGCGCCGGTCGCCGAGCCACGCGGCAAACTCTTCGACGTCGTGCCGGTAGGACTTGCGGGTTCCCTCGCCGAGTGCGGGAGAATTGAGAAAGCGCTCGATGGCGCGCGCCGTGTCCATGCAGCGCCTTTCGCGGCCCAGCTAGCATCGCCTGCCCATGCCGTCCGACCTCGAGCACCGCCTTGCCGAGCTGATCGTCAACTTCGGCGCGAACATCCAGCCCGGCCAGATCGTCGACATCGGCTCGGGGCTCGGGAAGGAAGAGCTCACGCGAGCGATCACCGCAAGCGCGTACAAGCGCGGTGCGAAGTTCGTGGACGTGTCCTACTGGGATCCGCACCTGAAACGTGAGCGCGTGAAATACGCGCCCGACGAAGTGCTCGACTACGTCCCGCCGTGGTACGGCGAACGGACGCTGAAGCTCGGCGAGGAACGCGGTGCGACTATCTCACTCAGCGGTCCGATCGCACCCCATCTCTTCGACGACCTCGACCCCGAGCGCCTCGGGCGCGACGTCTTCCCGCGCGTCAAGGAATGGGCGACGGTGATCAACGAGCGCACGGTGAACTGGTGCGTCGCGCCTGGGCCGTCCATGAAGTGGGCGCAGCTCGTGCACCCCGACCTCGACCCCGAGGCAGCGCTCGAGAAGCTCTGGGAGCAGGTCGTCCACATCTGCCGCCTCGACGAGGACGATCCGGTCGCCGCCTGGCAGGAGCGGAGCAAGGTGTTGAAGGGCGTCGCGAGCCGGCTCGGCGAGCGGCACTTTGACGCCATCCACCTCGAGGGCCCCGGGACCGATCTCACGGTAGGGCTCTTGCCGACATCGCGTTGGAACGGGGGCGGCGACGAGACGGTCGACGGCATCCTGCACATGGCGAACCTGCCCACCGAAGAGGTCTTCACCTCGCCGGATCCCCAACGAGCGGAAGGCGTCGTCCGCGCGACGAAGCCGCTGTACACGCAGGGCCGGATCATCGATGGGCTGACCGTCCGTTTCGAGGGCGGCCGCGCCGTTCAGGTCGATGCCGACTCGGGAGCTGAGACCCTGCGCGCACTGCTTGACCAGGACGAAGGCGCGACCCGACTGGGCGAGCTTGCACTCGTCGACCGCGAGGGCCGAATCGGCCCGCTCGATACGGTCTTCTACGACACGTTGCTCGACGAGAATGCGGCCAGCCACATCGCGCTCGGGTCGGCGTACGAGTCCGCCGTCGAGGAATCCGACACCGATCGGCTGAATCGCTCGACGATCCATGTTGACTTCATGATCGGCTCGCCTGAAGTCGACGTCACCGGGATCACTCGCGACGGCGAGCGCGTGCCCGTCCTGCGCGACTCAAGCTGGCAGCTCTAGCTCACCCGGGAGCAACGAGAACATCACGAAATCGACTCGCCGGTTCTGGCGAGGATTGAAGTGCACCGACCGCAAGACGCCTTCACGCGTGAAGCCGGCCTTCTCCGCTACACGCTGCGAAGGGAGATTCAACAGATCAGCCCGAAGCTGGAGCCGAGCGCAGCCGAGCTCGTCGAGTGCCCAGCGGGAGATGAGGTGCAAGGCGCGCGTCGTCAGGCCGCGCCCGCGCGCGTCACGACGCATCCAGTAGCCGACCTCTCCGTTTCGCTGGTCGCCGATCCAGCCGAAACCCACGCTGCCGAGAACGCGCCCCGTCACAGACTCGGTCACTGCAAAGGGAGCCGAGGTGCCGTCGTGCCACCAGGACGTTGCCTGGTCGACCCATGCCTGAGCCTCGGCCTCGCGGTAGGGCTGCGGGACCGCGTCCAGCCAGCGGGCGATCTCCTCGTCGCCGTCGACACACTCGATCAACGCGGGAACGTCTCCCCTGGACCAGGGTCTGAGCGTCACGACCCCGTCGTCGAGAAGCGGGTCCGGTACGGCGAGCATGCGCCGAGGCTAGCTCAGGGAAGCGGGGGCAGCTGCGGGGGCGCGAGCGGGAGGGGTAGCGGCAGCGGCAGCGAGACCTCAGGAAGCGGTGGCACGGTCGCCGGCGGAAGTGCAACCGGCGGCAGGGGAAGCTCGGTGGAAGGACGCTCGTCGACGGGCGCGGTTTTCGTGGCGTGCGGTGCAGGCGCAGGCGGCTGCTGTGCAGGACGTGGCGGGGAAGAGGACGGGGAGGGGCCTTTCAGCGACGGCTCTTCCGCCGGAGTCGGCGATGCGTTTCCCACCTGAGCGAGGCGCGGTCTCGCAGCCGACCGTTGCCGTGTCGGTCCCGGCGAAGCCTGCGGCAGCCTCTGCGCGGGACCGGCCACGGCCAAGTCGTGCGGGGAAGCACGCACGACCGACGCGCGGTGATCGACCGCGGCGTCGGGAGCCGAGGGGGAGGCAGGCCCAACGCCGAACAAGACGACCACGCTGTACAGGACCGCAGACGCAACGGTTGCCGAGAGGCCGAGCCTCCCGCGCCCGTTGGGATTGTGCGTTGCAAGTCCCATAGACCCCTAGTCGGGGTAGGCCGGTCGGCCTATAACCCCCGACTCAGGGATTCGTTACCGGAGGCAACTCGAGAGTCAGCGCACTGCGGCGACGATCTCGTCCGAGAGGCTCGGGAAATCGTCGAGGAACTCGGCGCGTTCCGCCTTCAGCCGCTGCACCATGGCGCGGTACTCGTCGGCGCGCCCGGTTCTCTCGTAGAGCTTCTGCGGCTGCAGGACCTCCACGTCGTCGATGCCCGGTACGGCAGCGGCGACGAAGTAACCGAAGTCCGGGTCTCGTTGCCACTCGATCGTTCCTTCGGCGATCCCCTTGACGATCGCCGATGAGTGCTTGATCCGCACCTTCTTCGAGCGCTCGTCGTCCTCGGGACCGCCGACGCGGCCGGTGTTCAGCAGATAGACCTCGAGCGGATGGTCCTCGAGCAGCTCGAGGAAGCGATTGCCCTGCAGGTCGTGCAGCATCGGGAAGAACGGATTCGTTCCCGGCACGCGCAGTGACTTGCCCGCTTCGTCTGCGCCACCGGCCGCTGTCCCTTTCGTTTCGCCGAGCATGAAATAGGCCGCTGCCTGCGGCCCTTCGAGCTTGGCGACGGCGGGGATCACGTTCTCGTTGCGATTGAGGATGAGCAGGAAATGTGCGTCCTCGATCTCGCGGTCGGCTGCCGCATCGATCACGCCGAACGGGAACGTCGCGCGGCCGTTCTGCGTGTAGCTCTCGTCGTAGAAGTCGACCTCGTCACCTTTCTGCGACACGTTCTCGAGGTAGGAGTCCGGTTGGGTGACGGCGCCGTAGATCGTTGGCTCGTCTTCGGGATTGAGCCCGTACGTCTTCGCAAAGCAGCCGTTCTCCGTCACGTACACGTGACCGCCCGGCATCCACGCGACGAAGTCGTCCTGCACCGGCAACGAGCCGTTCTGTTTCGTGAACGTCGTTGTCGTCTTGCCGGTGCCCGACAGCCCGACGGTCAGGCAGACCTTGTCGCCCGTGTCCGTGGGGATGATCTTGCAGCCGGCATGCAAAGGAAGCCCGCCGCGGTCGTAGACAAGCTTGTTCCACATCCGCAGGCCGCCCTTCTTGGACTCCCCGAAGTAGTCGGAGTTGAAGACGCGTGTGACGCCTTGCTCGAGGTCGACCATGATCAGCCGGTCGTCCGGGAAACCTTCTGCGTTCAGGTTCGGGGTGTAGATGACGGTGAGCTCGGGCTCGAACTCGTCGTCGGGCGGGCCGAAGTACAGCTGCTGCTGCATGCCGGCGATGTTCGCGTTCGCGGCCTCGACGTAGAGGCGCGTCGCCGTTCGGAACTCGGGATCGTTCCCGATGTATCCGTCGACCACGACCATCTCTTGGTCGGCGATGTACTTGTCCTGGCGGTCGGACCACCTCGCCGCGTCCTCCGTCGAGACGGCCTGGTTCTGGCCGTCAGGGTCGTCCGTGACGAGGAACGTCGAGCCCTTCGACCGTGCGAGCACGTTCGTCTGGACGTTGAGGTTCCCGTACTTCGTCGGACGCGCGGTCGGCATCTTCGAGGTGAGCGCCTTGACCTCCTCAGGGGTCGGGTTCTCGATCACCCGCTTCGCCTGCGGCAGCCGGAACAGCATCTTCGCCACGTGTAGTCGCTCCTCTTTCGACGGCTAGGACTCGGGGATCTTACCCGGGACGCGGCCAGGTTAGACGGCGGTAAGAGGCGCCAGATGCGGCCTCTTCCGCGTTGTCCGCTTTTCCGGATCACTCCGGGACGTCCCTCTTCGGAGTGCCCGCCGCTTCTCGCAACCGTCGTAGCGAACTCGGCAGGCGCCGTCCATTCGATAGCTTCCTCCGTGGTGGAGGCCAAGCACGATGTCCTCATCGTCGGTGCCGGCTGCGCAGGAATGCGCGCGGCCATCGAGGCGCACGATGCGGGCGCCGACGTCGCGCTGCTCTCCAAGATCCATCCGGTCCGCAGCCATTCGGGCGCGGCCGAGGGCGGGATCAACGCCGCGCTCGGCAATGCCTCCGACGATTCGCCCGAGGAGCACGCCTACGACACGGTGAAGGGGTCCGATTACCTGGGCGACCAGGATGCGATCGAGATCCTGTGCAGCGAGGCCCCCGGCGACGTGTACCAGCTGGAGCATTGGGGCGCGGTCTTCTCGCGCACGGACGACGGCCGGATCGCCCAGCGCCCGTTCGGCGCGGCCGGTGCGCCGCGGACCGCGTACGCGGCGGACATCACCGGCCACGTGCTCGTGCACGTCCTCTACGAGCAGGTGATGAAGCGGGAGATTCCGACCTACGAGGAGTTCTTCGCCTGGAAGCTCGTCATGAACGACGACCGCTGCCAGGGAGTGATCGCGTGGGATCTCCTCGACGGCGGTCTGAAGTCGATCGGCGCCAAGACGGTCATCCTCGCCACGGGCGGTGCGGGACGGCTGTACGTCGGTACCACGAACGCCTATGCGTGCACGGGCGACGGGATGGCGCTCGCACTGAGCGTCGGTGTCTCCCTCAAGGACATGGAGATGATGCAGTTCCATCCGACAACGCTCTCACCGACCGGCGTGCTCATCACCGAGGGCACCCGTGGGGAGGGCGCGTACCTGCTCAACTCGGAAGGCGAGCGGTTCCTCAAGCGCTACGCGCCGAACGCGATGGAGCTCGCCTCGCGTGACGTCATCTCACGCGCCGAACAGACGGAGATCGACGAGGGGCGAGGGATCAACGGCAACGTCATGCTCGACCTGCGCCATCTCGGTGCCGAAAAGATTCTCGAGCGGTTGCACGGAACGCGCGAGCTGTCTATGACGTTCGCCGGCGTCGATCCCATCTACGAGCCGATTCCCGTCCGCCCGGGCTCGCATTACCACATGGGTGGCGTCGATACGGACGTCTGGGGTCTGACCTCCGTCGAGGGTCTCTATGCCGCGGGTGAGTGCGCATGCGTCTCGGTGCACGGCGCGAACCGCCTCGGCGGCAACGCGTTGATGGAGACGATCACGTACGGCAAGCGAGTCGGGCGCCACGCGGCCGACTGGGCGCTCGCGAACACGACGGTCGAGGTTCCGCAATCGGTCGAAGCGGATGCCGAGCGGGAGCTCAAGGAGCTGCTCGATCGCAAGGAAGGGGAGCGGCCGTGGTCGATCCGCGACGAGCTCGCCACTTCGATGCACGAGAACTTCGGTGTGTTTCGGCGCGAGGAACAGATGCGGAGGCAGGGCGAGATCGTCGAGGGCCTGCGGGAGCGGTACGAGCGGGTGGTCGTCGAGGACAAGGGCGACGTCTTCAACACCGACCTGACGCAGGCGCTCGAGCTCGGGTTCCTGCTCGAGCTGGCCGCCTGCATGGTTCCGTGCGGGCTCGAACGGAAAGAGAGCCGGGGTGCGCATGCGCGCCCCTACGACTATCCCGACCGAGACGACGAGCAGTATCTGCGACATACGCTGGTCACCATGCGCGACGGCACGCCGCAGGTCGACTGGAAGCCTGTGACCATCACCAAGTGGCAACCCCAGGAAAGGACCTATTAGTGCACACGGACCTGGCTCCGGCACCGGGCTCCACCACGATCGAGATCGCGCTCAAGATCTGGCGCTACGACGCCGTGACGGGCGACAAGGAGCTGAAGCGGTACGAGGTCGAGGCGCCGGACTGGGTGACTCTCCTCGACGTCCTC
>DATMZV010000024.1:0-12329 GCA_035573355.1 Gaiellaceae bacterium
TGCGTCGGCTTCGCTCGACCAGCCCGTCGGCGAAGCAGAGGACGCGGTCTTCGGCGACTTCGTCGCGGGGGACGATCCGCTGCCGGAGGAAGAGGTCGAAGTGTCGCTGCGCTCGCAGGCGCTCAGCGCTGCGCTGCTGTCCTTGCAGGAGCGCGAACGTCAGGTGCTCGTGCTTCGCTACGGGCTCGACGACTCGGAGCCGAAGACGCTCGAGGAGATCGGTCGGCGCCTCGGGCTCACCCGCGAGCGTGTCCGGCAGATCGAGCTGGAGTCCCTCAGGCGCCTGTCGACGTTGCGCGAGATGCAGTCGGTGACTGCGTAAGCCCCAGCGCGGTCCCGTCGAACAACTTCAGAGCACCTTCCCCGAGCCGCTGCTCGGCAAGCATGTAGGCCTCGTCGATGTGTGCAGGCCGAGTGGTCCGGTGACCGTCCGACGCGACCACCGTGCCGAGGCCTCGTTCGAGCAGCGACCAGGCGAGCTCTTCCGGCTCGGGCCCATGACGGCCGAGGAGCGACGTCGCGTTCACCTGCAACGACCAGCCTCTCTCTGCCAGCTGCTCTGCGACGGACGGGTCGGCGAGCACCGCCTCCGTACGCTCCGGGTGGGCGATGATCGGACGGAGTCCCGCCTGCTCGACGTGCTCGGCGAGTGCGTAGAGCAGGTCGGGCGGTCCGGAGAATGGGACCTCCATCAAGACGCAGTCCGAGCCTTCGAGGACGTAACGGCTCGGATCCTCTTCGAGCAGCGGCGCCGCCGGCGTCAGCTCGAAGCCGAGGCGCAGCTCGAGCCCCGCCCGCGGGCGCATGCGCTCGTAGGCGGCGCGAATCTCCGCCTCCCGTTCGGCACTGAGCGTGAGGTACGGCCAGACATGCGGCGTCGCGAAGAGGATCGCCGTTCCGTGCGCGGCAGCACTGCGGCAGAGAGCGAGGCCGTCCTCGATCGTCGCTGCGCCGTCGTCACCGGATGGGACGACGTGCGAGTGACAGTCGACGAAGCGACGGTCCACGTCCCCTAGTAGTACCTCTAACTGCGGAGGTACAGCTCGAGGTCGGGCGCGACGGCCCGAAGCTCGCGAAGGGCCCGTGACTCGAGCTGCCTGACGCGCTCGCGGGTGATGCCGAGCCCCGCCCCGACCTCTTCCAGGGTCTGGGGTGCCTCGCCGTTCAGGCCGAAGCGGAGCGAGAGCACACGACGCATGCGCGGGTTCAACCGCAGCATCGCCTCGGCGAGCTCAACTCGGCGGAGCTTCTTCGACGTGGACTCGTCGGGGCGTTCCGAGTGAATGTCTTCGATCAGGTCGGCGTACATGCTCTCGCCTTCGCCGACCGGGGTCTCGAGGCTGACGGGATCCTCAACGAGGTCGAGTAGTTCCTGGACGCGCTTCTCGGGAAAGCCGCTCTCCCTCGCCAGCTCTTCCTGGGTCGGCTCGCGGTTCAGCTTCTGGGCGAGTTGACGGCGCGCGCGCATGAGCCGTCGGACCTGGTCCGCGACGTGGACCGGCAGCCGGATCGTCCGACCCTGGTCGGCGAGCGCGCGCGTTACTGCCTGCCGGATCCACCACGTTGCATAGGTGGAAAGCTTGTAGCCGAGCTTGTAGTCGAACTTCTCGACCGCGCGGATGAGGCCGAGGTTGCCCTCCTGGATCAGGTCCAGCAGCGGCACTCCAGCCTTCGTGTAGTTGCGGGTGATCGACATGACGAGCCGGAGGTTCGACTCGATCAGCTTCTTCTTGGCCTCTTCGTCGCCCTCGTCTTTTCGACGTGCGAGCTCACGCTCTTCGGCCGGCGTCAGGAGCGGGCCGTCGCCGATCGCCCGGACGTAGAGCTTGAGCGGATCCTGCGTCGCCTCGGCCTTGGCGGCCGGGGCAGCGTCCTCCTCCCCATCCTCCGTCTCGGCGGCCTCGGTCTCTTCCTCGGTCTCCTCGGCCTCTTCGGCCTCGGCGTCGTCGACCTCGGGAACGAGCTCGAGCCTTGGTTCGAGCGCGGGGTCCGATGGCACCTCAGGGAGCGGCCGCATGTCACGGGTATCGGCGGTTTCGAGAGGACTCTTGAGGCGGCCGTCAACCCTCTGCCGAGGGATGGCTCCTAACAAGGAGCACAGCCGATGCGTCTAGAAGTATTGGGCGACCGGAAGGTCGCTTCGTATTTCTCAAAAGACTTTGTGCGGAATAGCCGGATATAGCCTCGCTCCTGGGAGCGGCGTCGAGCGGACAGTCGCCGCTCGCGCCCTGCTGACCGGAATCGCCGAGCGCGGCGCCGACGCCGTGGGCTATGCCTACCGGGCCCCAGGAGCCGGGATCGCCGTCCATAAACAGCGGTCCGGCGCGACGGCCCTGTTGGAGCGGATCAGCGTCCCCGAGGAGGCGACGAAGCTGCTCGTCCACGTCCGCGACTTCACCAAGGGCCACCCGAGCCTCGAGGCGAACAATCATCCGATCCGCCACGGCTCGGTTGTCGGGGTCCACAACGGGATCATCAAGAACGACGACGAACTCTTCGAACAGCACCGGATCGAGCGCGCCCACCCCGAGATGACGGTCGACTCGGAGATCATCTTCGCCCTCGCCGGGCTCGCGCGCGGCCACACGGCGGAAGCGTTGCAGGAGCTGCACGGGTCGATGGCGACGGCGTGGCTCGACGAGGAACGCCCGGAGCTGCTGCTGGCCCGCGGCCTGGGACGTCCGCTCTGGCTCGGCCGGGGCAAGCACGAGCTCTTCTTCGCGTCGACGCGAGTTGCGCTCCAGCTCGTCGAGAGCTACACGGGAATCAAGCTCCGCAAGAGCGAGCTGCCCGAGGGCACGGTCGTTGCCGTCGAGCACGGCAAGATCGTCGCGCAGGACCTCTTCCAGCCCGACCGTTCGTTCCAGGAAGAGCCGCTGCCCGCAGTGCGGGCTCCCGACGAGGCCCGTTCGTGCCTCGAGCGACTCGCCCGGCTGCACGCCGCCGCCGCTTAGCTCGAACTTCTTAGGAACTTCTTTACGCCTGTCTCAAGTTCCTCTTAGGCCGGGGTGAGAGCGTGAGTAATCGTGCGCAGGTCCTTCACGAGGCGTCGCGCACTCGGGGCCGCGGCGGCCGTGGTCGGGTCCGGAGTAGCCGCCAGGCTGTCCGGTAGCGCGGCCGAAGCAGCAGACCCACCGCACGTGCACCACCCGCTCGTGCACGGCTCGTCGCATTCGGGGTTCGCACACGGAAACACGACCGTGGATCCGAAGGTGAACGGCTTCGACCCGAGCGCCGTTCTGCGCGACTTCGACTGGGGCAAGGTCCGGCGTCTTGCCGGCGGCCGCAAGCTGCGGGAGTGGGAGCTCATCGCCTACGACAAGGAGATCGAGATTGTTCCCGGCGTGAAGTTCTCGGCCTGGACCTACAACGGCCGAGTTCCCGGACCAACCTTGCGTGCCCATGAGGGCGACCTTCTTCGCATCCACTTCGTCAACGCCGGCACCCATCCCCATACCATCCACTTCCACGGGATCCACCCCGCCGCGATGGACGGGACGCCCGGAGTCGGCGAGGACATCGGCGGCGGATTGATCGACGTCGGAGAGAAGTTCACGTACGAGTTCGAGGCCGGCCCGTTCGGGCTGCACCTGTATCACTGCCACGCGTTGCCGCTCGCCGGCCACATCGCAAAGGGTCTCTATGGCATGTTCATCGTCGACCCGCCGAAGGGGCGTCCGCAGGCAGATGAGCTCGTGATGGTGCAGAACGCATTCGATCCGAACTTCGACGAGGACAACGAGGTCTACGCCGTCAACACCGTCGCTTTCCATTTCATGTACCACCCGGTGCGTGTGAAGCTGGGCGAGCTCGTTCGGATCTATCTCGTCAACATCGTCGAGCTCGACCCGGTCAACTCGTTCCACGTCCACGGAAACTTCTTCCACCGCTTTCCGACCGGGACCTCGCTCGAACCAAGCGAATACACCGACACGGTGATCCAGGGCCAGGGTCAGCGCGACGTGCTCGAGCTGCGCTTTCCGCACGCGGGCAAATACATGTTCCATGCGCACAAGAGCGAGTTCGCCGCCCTCGGCTGGATGGGGTTCTTCGATGTGGTGGCCTGAGTGTCGCTGAAGCGCGTCGTGGTGATTGGAGTGGTCGTCATCGTCCTTGCGGTGGCATCGGTGCTAGCTCTTGCCCGGCCGTGGGACCGAACCAACAGCGGCAGCGGAGAGGCCGCCGTGCAGCAGGCGACGCTTCGACCCGGTGAGATCTCGCTCGTCCTATCCAACGAGTCCGATGAGTCTGCACGAGTAGCACAGATCATCCTCAACGACGCGTTCGTCGACTTTCACCAGACGCAGAGCGAGGTGAAACCCGGAGCCGCCGAGCAGATCACGATTTCGTATCCCTGGATCTCGGGTGAGAACTACGACGTTCGGCTCATGACCGCGAGCGGCGCAACGGTCGAGTACGAGATCGAGGAGGCGCACGCGGGGACGCAGCAGGCGTAGCTAGCGCAAACGTCCGTCGGACCCGACGGCTCTGCCCTCGTCTTCGAGGCGTTCCTTGATCAGGAACTGGAAGGTCGACCACGCGCCCCTGCGGGCGTCGAACATCCGGTAGACCTGCCATTCGGTCAAGAGCGTCTCGTCCTTCTTCCGCGCCGCTGCCCAGTCCGCGAACTTCGGGAGCCGCTTCAGCCTCCGTGCGAGCCCAACTCCCTGCTCGACGGCACGGTCGAGCCGTTCCTCGCCGAGCGGCACGTCGAAGCCGGCTTCGCGCAGCGCCTCGGCCAGCGAGCCGAACGTATGCCAGTAGAGCGACTTCGAAGGCATCGAGCCGCGGCGGGCGTCGAGGTCCTTCGCTGTTGGCACGCGGCCGAGGTCCTCTCCCAGGTCGCGCAATAGCCCGACGAGCTCCTCACGCGTCGCGAAGCGGCGCGGGACGAGCCCGGCCTCGCGCTTCGCCGCGTTCCAGCTCCCGAAGTGCTCGATCACCGTCTGGGGATGCACGCTCGTCTCCGGGTCGGCGGCGAACTCACGCATCGTCGGCGAACGTCCCAACCGCTCCGCGCTCGCGCGCAGCTCCTGAAGGATCTGGGCGTTCGAGTAGCGCTTACGGATTCCGGCCTGGAAGGACGCGAGCGCGTCGGGGTCGATCTTCGCGACCGCCCTGAAAGGCGGCTTGCGGGTCATGCCAAGAAGGATAGAGCGTTCTGGAAAGAACGCAAGTTAAGGCTTGAACGGCTAGGAGGCGACTGCGGCGAGACGCGCGCGGTCGTTCTCGCTCTCGAGGCTCTCGAGGGGCAGGATCCGCTCCAGAGCCGTGACGCAGCGTGGGCAGAACTGGGTGCCTGCCGCCCGTCTGAGCTCTTGCAGCGCCTCTGCGGCGGGCCGGGCGGCCCGGTAGATGCGCGTCGTGAGCATGGAGTCGAGCGCGTCCGCGACATGGATGATGCGAGCTCCGAGCGGGATGTCCTCGCCCTGCAGCCGGTCCGGGTAACCCGTGCCGTCGAAGCGCTCGTGGTGGTGCCGGATGGCCGGCACGGCGTCGTTCAGAAAGCCGAGGCGGTCGATGATGCGTGCCCCCTCCTCTGCATGGCGCTGCATGAGGGACCACTCCTCGGGGGTCAGGCTTGCCGGCTTCAGGAGAATCGAGTCCGGAATCGCGAGCTTGCCGATGTCGTGGAAGAGGGCGGCGTGTCCGAGCAGGTCGAGCTCCGCGTGTGAGAGGCCGAGCTCGCGGCCGATCGCAAGCGCAAGCTGCTGGACCCGGCGCGAGTGGCCGGCCGTATACGAGTCGCGCGCGTCGACTGTCGCCGAGAGGGACTCCATCGCAGCTGTCGACCGTTCCTTCAGCAGCTTGTTCGCAAGCTCGAGCGACACGTTCTGCGACTGGATCGTCTCGGCCGCCTGGCGAAGCTTCTGGGCGCTGCGCTGGGTGTGCTTGAGGTACGCCTCCTGTGTCTTCCGCATCAGGAGCAGGGGCACCGCGAACACCGCGAGGGCGAGCAGCTGCACGGCCTCGTACGCGAGCGCCATGACGCCGCCGATGAAGCCGTAGACGAGGTAGTGGGGAAGCAGCCACGCAAAGCGCTCCCTGAAGACCGACCACCAGCGCTCGTGTCCCTGAAGGGCGAGCGCCAGGGAGACGAGCCCCATGTTCACGGCGAAGTACGCTGCGCCCGCGAGCAGGCCGAGCCCCGAGGCCGCCAGCTGATGTCCTGTGCCGTCCGGGAAGAAGTACGCCATCTTGAAGACGCTCGCCGCCGCCAGCGATGCGAGCGTCAGTGCCCCGATGTTGAAGAGGACGTTGTGTAGCGGCGCACGGCGCGCACTCCACTCGACCGCCACGCTCGCGAGCGCGAGTGGCAGCGCAGCACGGAAGCCGAAGAGCGACGCAGCCGCAAGACAGCCGACCGCGCTCACCGAGAGCACGGCGGAGCCTTCGTCCGCCTCGAGCGCGAGCGCCTGCCCCACTCCGACGAGGCCGACGACCGTCAGCAGGCCGAGCAGGTCCTTCGTGGTCCAGGTCAGCAGCAGGCCCACGATGCCGGCGCCGACACCCACGGTGCTGACGAGCCCCACGGTCAGGCTCAGGCGCCGGTCGAGCGACAGGAACCGCGGCCCATGGACGGCGTGTGGACGCGGATGGCGCACGTCTGCACGTCGCTCCTCCGTCGGCTGGACCTGTACGGCGCTGGGCAGAGGCGCGTGATGGTCGCCGTCCTCCGGCACTGCGATCAATCGCGTCGAACGGTCGGCCGGAATGAGCAGCGGCTCGGAGCTCGCACCGAGCACACGGTTCCGTCCCTGAAGCTTTGCGCGGTAGACGGCGAGGTCCGCCTGGTGGATCAGCTCGTTCGCATCCGTGCCGTCCTTCGGGAAGCCGGCGACGCCGATCGAGACGGTCGCGCGAATGGGGTCGCTCGAGGTCTCGACGTCGAAGGTGCGCTCGGCTACTGCGCGCCGGATCCGCTCGGCGATCTCGAGTGCCTGCTCGGGGGGCGTCTCCGGTAGGAGGATCGAGAATTCCTCGCCGCCGAAACGCGCGGGCACGTCGTAGTGCCGCAACTGGGCGCGGAAGACCTCTGCGATTCCCTTCAGGACTGCGTCGCCTGCAAGGTGGCCGTACGTGTTGTTGATGTCTCGGAGCAGGTCGAGGTCGGCCATGATCAGTGACATCGGGCGTTCGAAGCGGCGCGCGCGGCCGATCTCCTCCGCGAGCGCAGCCGCAAAGTGGCGCGCATTGAAGAGACCGGTTTTCGGATCCACTCGTGCCTCTGCCTGAAGGGCGGGGACGCTCAGTGAGCGGTGAATCAGGAACAGCGGGGTGAGCGCGAACGGTACGAGCCAGGGATTCGACTGCCAGAAGGCGTACACCGCGACGCCGAGAGCTGCGAGCACGAGGTCGGTGGCGAGATACTCGGGATCGAACAGGCCGGTGTCCCGGAACGTAAAGCCGCGCGCGAGCCGCAGCATCACGGCGAGCAGGATGTGGTTGACCGCGACGAAGACGACGCAGGCTGCAAGACCGGCGAGCGACAGCCGCAGTGCGTCGTTACCGATCCCCGAGTGTTCGAGGATCAGGACGCGGCCGACGAACCAGGCGGCCATCGCCGAGAGCGAGTAGTCGAGGATGTTGAACGTCTGCAGGTACCAGCGGTAGCGCATCTTCAGCCACTCGGGGACCATCTGGACGACGGCGACGAGCACGAGTAGTTCGGGCGGCAGGATCAGCGCCGCCGGGATCAGGAAGACGATGTCGGTGTGGTAGGCCTGGTCGGCCGGGGTGCGAACGACGAAGAGGCGCGCCGTCGCGGCCGCCGAGGCGAGGATGAGGAAGGCCGGCCACTGCTCGGTCGTCTGCAGTCTCCCGATGAACGGCAGCGTGACTCCCGCAGCGATGATCGCGACCGCGATGAAGTAAAACCGCGCGTTTCGCGGCAGGCTCTCGTTCCTTCCCGAGCCGGGCTCGGCGACGAGCGAGATATCGGTGGGCGTCGCGCTCACGCCCTCGAGCGATCCTTCATCTGGGTCTCTCCTTCGCCACGCGTCGTACTGGTGGGCCGCAGACAAGAGCCCATCGCGGAACGTAGAAGGCCGCCTACCCGGGGGCATCCCCCGTTCGGGGAACCCTCGATCGATTCCCCCGAACGGGTGACCCCGGGTAGGCGCATGAGATTTACGGATCCAGCGTGCCTGCGAGGATCGCAGAGAGCTCGGCCGGGTCGATCGCCCCTGCGTTGGGCTGAGCGGCCTCGTCGCCGGCGTTGTCCGCCCACGAGGCGCTCGCGAGGCTCAGATCGGCCCAGGAAGCCGCAGCCGTTGCCGTGTCAGCCCAGGAGGCCGAGGCAAAGCTCAGATCGCTCCAGGACGCATCCGCCCAGCTCGCATCCGCCCAGCTCGCGGTGGCCCAGGAGGCGTCGGCCCAGGAGGCGTCGGCCCAGGAGGCCTCGGCCCACGAGGCGTCGTTCTTGGCCTTGTCCGCCCAGCTGGCAGCGTCGAAGACTTTCCCGTTGCCGCCGGCATTGGAGACGACGAAGGCATTCAGTCCCTTGTTCGCCTTGGGCGGGTACAGGTACTGGAGCGAGCGCGCGGCACTGACCTCGCCGACGCCCACCGAGAGCTTGGCTGCCTGAGGCATCGGCTTCGCGCCGAGCATGAGAGCGCCCTTGACCTGGTCAGCAGTGAACTCCGGATGCCTGCCGAGGATCAGCGCAGCCACGCCGCTGACGACCGGGGCGGCGAACGACGTGCCCGAGAGCTCCATGTAGCCGGTGTCGACCACGTGATCGGCGCGCTCGCTGTAGAGCGTCGACGTCACCGGGACCGGGCCCACCATGTAGCGGCCGGGTGCTGCGAGATCGGGCTTCGCGAAGCCGTCGAGCGTGTAGCCGTACGCCGACCACGGAGCCGCGACGTCGTCGAACGTCGAGACGGACATACCGGTGTCGCTCGCGCCGACCGTGATCACGAAGGGATCGTTGCCGGGTGCGAACGGGACACCGCTCGGCCCGTTCGGGTTGCCGTAGTTGCCGGCAGCCGCCACGACGACGACGTCGTTGAACCAGAGGCTCTCGACCGCCTTGTCGAGCGGGTCGTACATGAAGCTGTTGGCGACAGACGAGTGCAGCGAGAAGTTCGCAACGCGGATCCCGTACTTCGCCTTGTTGGCGAGGATCCAGTCGGCGGCGGCGATGACGTCGCTCGTCCTCGCCATCCCCTGGTCGTCCATTACGTCGAGTGAGACGATCTTCGCGGTCGGTGCCGCACCGCCTCGGCCGCCCATGGCGCCTGCCGCGATTCCTGCGACGAATGTGCCGTGGCCGCGCCCGTCGCCCGAGGAGTTGCCGGGGAGCGAGCTCAGATTGACGCTGGCGGCGATGCGGCCGGCGAACTCGGGCCGGGACGCATCGATGCCGGAGTCGACGACAGCAATCGTTGCCGCCGGGGCCGAGGTGTACCTCGTCACACCGGCGACGAAGGGCCACTTCTCGTTGCCCTGCGAAAGAGCCGAAAGGCGAACACGCGAGTCGGCCGTGATCGCCGTCACGTGCTTGTCGGCGGCGAGCGTGACGATCTGTGCGCCGGTGAGGTCGATGGCGACACCGTCGATCGAGCTGAAGGTTCGTGCCGTCTTCAGGGAGAGGCCGAGAACGTCGGCGACCGCGTGAGCGGCCTGGTTCCCACCCTTGCCCTGGACGATCACCGAGAACTTGTCGGCCGGCCGAGACTGGGCGGACGTGAGCAGCCCGGGAGCCACGAAGGCCGTGATGCTCTTCGGGCCCGGCCCGGCCGAAGCCCCGAGCGGCACCACGAGGGTGAGCACGAGTGTGGCCAGAAGTGCCGTGCGCCGCTTACCACTACCCCAGAGCGCGTTCGAGCGCGACCCTGTTCCACGCTTCCCGCTACCCCAGAGTGCGCTTGCGCGCACATCCCGTCGTTGACCTCCGGTCCGCATCGTTCTCCTCTCAAAGCCGCAGTTAACAGGCCGCAACGTAGGGTGCCGGCGGGCGGCGCACCTCACCCTTTTGCGGTAGCAGCCGCGAAGTTCACCCCTCCGGGGGATCAGCGGCACTTGGGTAGCCTCCCCCCTGTTTTGCGCTTGCCGAGGCCGCTCGCAGCCGAGATCGCCGTCGCACGTGTTGCGGGGAAACTGTCGCGTCTGGCCGGTGCCGGAGGCGGCACGACGGTGCCTGGAAAGCTTCTCTGGAAGCTCGATCCCGGAGCGATCGACCGGCTCGCCACGCGTCTGCCCGAAGGGTCGGCCGTGATCTCCGCGACGAACGGGAAGACGACGACTGCCGCGATGGCGGCCGGGATCCTGCGCAACCGCTTTCGCCTGGCGCACAACAGCTCAGGCGCCAATCTCGTCTCGGGGGTCGCGTCCACGCTGCTCGAGGCGAGCGACGCCGAGCTCGGCCTCTTCGAGGTGGATGAGGGCGCGCTGCCCGAGATCGTCACCCGGGTCAGGCCGAAGGCCGTCTGCCTCGGCAATCTCTTCCGCGACCAGCTCGACCGTTACGGAGAGCTCGAGCACGTCGCAGCACGCTGGCGCGAGGCAGTACGCGGGCTTCCGGCAGAGACCGCACTCGTCGTCAACGGGGACGATCCGCAGCTCGGAGCGCTTGCGCGGGTGCGCTCCGGCGCGCTCGTCTTCGGTGTGGACGATCCTGCACTGGCGCGCCCCTCGCTCCAGCATGCCGCCGATTCGAAGTACTGCGTGCAGTGTGGTACGCCGTACGAGTACGCGGCCGCCTACATGGGGCACCTCGGCGAGTACCAGTGTCCTGCCTGCGGAGACCGGCGTCCCCCACTCGACGTGGCGGCGCGGAGGATCGAGCTGGACGGCCTCGAGTCGGTGTCTTTCACGCTCGCCACGCCCGCGGGAGAGCGGCGCGTGCGTCTGCGCCTGCCTGGTCTCTACAACGTGTACAACGCGCTCGCAGCCGCTTCGCTCGGCCTGTGTGTCGGAGCTTCGCTCGAGGAGGTCGTGTCCGGGCTCGAGTCCTTCATCGCCGCGTTCGGCCGCTTCGAACGGATCGCGGTCGGGGACCGGAGCCTCCTGATGCTGCTGATCAAAAACCCGGCCGGCGCGAACGAGGCCGTGCGGACGATCGTCGACGGAGGCACTCCCTCGGTCGTCGTGATCGGGTTGAACGACGCGATCGCAGACGGGCGCGACGTGTCGTGGATCTGGGACGTCGACTTCGAGCCGATCCTGGCCGGTCTCGACCGGTTGGTGGCGACGGGTGATCGCGCGGCGGAGCTGGCCCTCCGTTTCAAGTACGGCGGTCTCGACCCGGAACGGATCGACGTCATCCCCTCGCTCGAGGACGGGCTCGACCGTGGGCTCGAGCTGACTCCCGCAGGTGATGAGCTCGTGGTCCTGCCCACGTACACCGCGATGCTCGCGCTCCGGAAGGTCGTCGGCGAACGCGGCTTTGTGCGCCCGTACTGGGAGCGGGCCGCGTGAAGATCGTCGTCGGGCATCTGTATCCCGACTACCTCAACATCTATGCCGACCGCGGCAACATTGCGGTCCTCTCCCGGCGCGCAGCGTGGCGGGGCCACGAGCTGGATGTCCGTGCTGTCTCGCTCGGCGATCCGCTGCGGCCGGATGAGCACGATCTGCTGTACGTGGGCGGCGGCCAGGACCGCGAACAGGCCCTTGTCGCGCACGATCTGTCCGCGAAGGCGGAAGACGTTCGTCGGGCGGTGGCCGATGGAGCCGCGGTGCTCGCGGTCTGCGGCGGGTACCAGCTGCTCGGGCGCTCGTACAGAGACTTCCACGGGACAGAGCTGCCCGGCATCGGATTGCTCCCGCTCGACACGGTCGCGGGTGACCGACGCATGATCGGCGACGTGCTGCTCGAGTGCGAGCTCGAGCCCGGGGTCAGACGCACGCTTGCCGGCTTCGAGAACCATGTCGGTCGAACCCGGCTCGATCCAGGCGCGGATCCACTCGGGCGTGTCGTCGCCGGCTTCGGCAACGACGGCGAGAGCGGCTTCGAAGGCTGTCGCCTGGGCCGGGTCGTCGGGACCTACCTCCACGGTCCACTCCTACCGCGCAATCCCTGGTTCGCAGACTGGCTGCTCGGGCAAGCCCTGGCACATCGCCTCGGTGAGCCGCCTGAGCTGGCGCCGCTTCCCGACGGGCTCGAAACGGAGGCTCACGAGGTCTCAGCCCGCCGCGCAGAGTCCCGTGGGGGCCGCCGCTGACCGCAGGACGCAGCCCCACCCTCAAAGGGTGGGGTTCTGACCCGCCACCCTCGGCGGCGAGCCTACCTCCGAAACGCCGACGTCTTGTGCTCTTGCCTGCGCCGAAGGTGGGTCAACGTGCCCACAGTGCGCCCAGGTAGACAGCGGGGTCGCCGGGCT
>DATMZV010000025.1:0-44875 GCA_035573355.1 Gaiellaceae bacterium
GCCGCGGGCTTCGTGCCGGGGCACTATCACGACGACTTCTGGCAGGTGACCGACCATGACGCACACACGTGGGTCGAGGTCTGGTTCCGCGGGTACGGCTGGCTCCCGTTCGATCCGACGCCCGGACGCGGCCGGCTCGCCGGGACGTACAGCTCGACATCGCTCGGCTTCAACGCGCAGAGCGCGCAGAAGTTGCTCGCACTCGTCGTGCGCGGGGGAGCCGTGTTTGGACGCGGTGGCGCGTCAAGTGTGCTCGCCCACGACTCCGAGCGCCGGAATCCGCGCTCCACCGGCGACCTGCCGCTCGGGATCGGAAGTCCCGTGACCCCCGAGCCGAAGAAGCGCTCGCCAAGCCTTCTGTTCTTTCTGTTTCTGCTGGCGAGCGGCCTGGCCGCGGTCATCGTCCTTCTGAAGACGGCGCGGCGGAAGCTTCGTTACCTCACGCGTGATCCCCGCCAGATTGCGGTCGCGTGTGCACGCGAGCTCGCCGAGTTTCTTCATGACCAGCGGGTCCCCGCCGAGAAGGCTGCGACCTTCCACGAGCTGGGCGGCACCGTGTCCGCACGGTTGGGGGTCGACGCGAGCGGCTTCGCACGCGCGGCGACGGCTGCACGGTACGGACCTCCCGCGGAGGCAAGCACGGCTGCAGCGGCGACGCGAACCGAGCTGCGCGACTTGAAGCGCCGGCTTCGACGCAGCCTCGCGACGTTCGATCGCGCGCGCGGATTGTTCTCCGTTCGTTCCCTCGGGCTGGGCTAGGTCGTGGAGGCCGTCGTGATGGCGGCGGGGGACGGGACGCGTCTCCGCCCGCTGACCGAGCGTTGGCCGAAACCGGTCCTGCCGATCGACGGACGCCCGGTGCTCGCGACCCTTCTACGCGAACTGGCGGCAGCGGAGCTTCATCGTGTCTGGCTCGTCACCGGTTATCTCGCCGAGCAGGTCGAGCGGCTGGCGGGAGACGGGTCGGGGTTCGGCGTCGAGGTGCGGAGCGTCCGGCAGCCGGCGCCTCTTGGGTCCGCAGACGCGGTGCAACGCGCGCTGGCGGCTGGCGCAGTCGAGCCACTCATCGTCACTGCGGCGGACACGCTCTTCCGTCGCGGGGATGTCGCCCGGTTTGCCGACGAGTTCACCGCGGCGAAGGCAGACGGCGCGGTTGCTGTCCGCACGGACCCTCCGCCGGGCCCGGGACGCCATGCGATCCGCCGTAGCGCCGGGCGTGTTTTGGCCATGAAAGACGAGGACCCGGCGAACCCATGGTCGGGCGCGCCACTCTGGGGAATCGGCCCGGAGGTTGCGAAACGGCTCGGCCTCGACCGGCCTCCTTACGAGCTCGAAAAGGCCTTCCAGTCGGCGATCGACTACGGCCGTACGGTTATCGCAGTCGAGATCGGGAAGACCCGCGATTTGACGTATCCGCTTGACTTGGTGGAGGAGAATTTTCCCTACCTGCAAGGGACATGAGCGAGACCTACGACCTCTATCAACAAGGACGCGCGCATCTGAAAAAAGGGCGCGCCGCGCAGGCGACCGTCGCGCTCGAGAAGGCCAAGCGGCGCGAACCGCAAAAGGCGTCGATTCGTGAGGCACTCGGGATCGCGTACCTGCGGATCCAGCGCTACGAGGAGGCCGAGGCGGAGTTCCGGGTGATGCTCGAGCTGTCACCGGACGACCACTACGCCCACTACGCGCTCGGCCGCGCGCTCGAGAAGCAGGGCAAGCAAGCGGAGGCGAACGGCCACTACAAGCTGGCGAGCTCACTCCGCCCACAGAACGAGCACTACGCGTCGCGCATCCTCGACCTGGACCAAGACCAGGACGGCCCGGACACCGCCGAGTAAGCGGCGCAGATTCGGCGCAGCCGCGTCAGACCTGGGTGCGCAATTCAAGAGTAGGCTCGAACGCAGTGGGTGGTGGGTGAAACACCCCCACCCGGGTGGGGCCGCGCGCGCGAGTACCTCTAAACGGTTCGTCTAAACGGTTCGCAGGACTCGAAGACGGGATCGCGCGCAAGAGCGCGGTCCGCGCGCGCGCATGTGCGCGATGATGCCCGGACATGCGGGCCGTTTGCCAGCGCGTATCCGAGGCACGCGTCAGGGTCGATGGGGGAGTCGTGGCCGAGATCGGCGCCGGGCTTGTCGTCTTGCTCGGCGTGGGGCGGCGTGACACGGAGGTTGACGGCAACCGGCTTGCCACCAAGATCGCGGCGCTACGGATCTTCGAGAACGAGGAGGGCAAATTCGATCGGAGCCTCCTCGACGTCAACGGCGGCGCTCTCGTCGTGAGCCAGTTCACACTCCTCGCCGATACACAGAAGGGGAATCGGCCGAGCTTCTCCGACGCCGCCCCGCCGGACGAGGCCGAACTGCGCTACGACGGCTTCTGCCAGGCGCTCGCCGGGCAGGGAGTCGATGTGGCCCGGGGCGTTTTCGGGGCCAGGATGGCCGTCGAACTCGTGAATGACGGGCCGGTCACGATCGTCCTGGGCTGAGGTCGGCGCCCAGT
The DNA here is from genome assembly GCA_035573355.1 of Gaiellaceae bacterium. Taxonomy (GTDB): domain Bacteria; phylum Actinomycetota; class Thermoleophilia; order Gaiellales; family Gaiellaceae; genus 3-1-20CM-4-69-9. The sequence continues at coordinate 2,503 of DATMZV010000025.1, forward strand.
CAGAGGGTGCTATCCTGCAAAGACCACATTTCGAGCGGTTTTCGAAGTGGGCCTGCGGGCCCATTTTTTGTGACAGGGAACGAGTTTTGGCACCGACACACGACAAGGAGAGGCAGCTGACCCGCGAGATCACCCCGAAAGTCGAAGGCGCGCTGCCCGGGACCGAAGTGCTCGCCGTCGAACTGACGAGCCCCGAGCGCTTCACGGTCTTCGTCGACCACGTCCAGGGCGTCGACCACGCACTCTGCGAGCGCGTGACGTCCGTCCTGCGTGACTACCTGGGTGACTACTCGGTGGATGTCTCGTCCCCCGGCCTCGAACGGCCGCTCCGCAAGCCTGCGCACTTTCGCGACGCCGTCGGGCGCCGTGTCGCGCTGCGTACGACCGAACGCAAGCGCGTCCGCGGCGAGGTGGTCGCGGCCGGCGAGGCCGCAGTCACCGTCGAGACCAACGGCAAATCCGTAGACATCCCGTATGAGGCCATCGTGCGGGGCAACCTGATTGAGGAAGCGGGGAAGAGATGAGCCAGGAAATCGTCGAGGCCGTACGAGACATTGAGCGCGAAAAGGGAATCGAGAGCGGCACGCTCGTCGCGGCGCTCGAGGACGCCCTGCTTGCCGCCTACAAGAAGATGCCCGGAGCCGCACGGCACGCAGTAGTCGAGATCGACGACGAGGGTGACTTCCGGGTGTTCGCGGTCGAACTGCCGCCCGACATCGAGGAGCGCCTGATCGAAGAGGCCCGCGAGCGAAAGCTCGAGGAGCTCGAGGCACTCGAGGTCGAGACGGGTGAGCGCTCCCACACGCTCATCTCGGACAACGACCTCGACGTCGACTGGTCGGACGTCCCGGAGAACCTGATCAAGCGTGAGGACGTCACGCCGGAGAACTTCGGCCGGATCGCCGCGCAGACCGCAAAGCAGGTGATTCTGCAGCGCATCCGCGAGGCCGAGCGCGCGATGATGTACGACGAATACGTCGATCGCGTCACCGAGGTCGTGACCGGAATCGTCCAGCAGGCCGGCGACCGCAACAACGTGCTCGTCGACCTCGGCAAGGTGGAAGCGCTCCTGCCGCGCTCCGAGCAGGTGGACGGCGAGCGCTACGAGCAGGGCTCGCGCATCAAGGCCGTCATCACCGAGGTTCGCTCGGGCACCAAGGGGCCGCAGGTCATCCTGTCGCGTCGCGATCCCGAGTTGATCAAGACGCTCTTCGAGCTCGAAGTGCCGGAGATCGCCGACGGCCTCGTCGAGATCCGCGGCGTCGCCCGCGAGCCCGGCTATCGCTCGAAGATCGCTGTCGAGTCGCATGCCCAGGGCGTCGATCCGGTCGGCGCCTGTGTCGGGCCTCGCGGTTCCCGCGTCCGGATGGTCGTTTCGGAGCTCCGCGGCGAGAAGATCGACATCATCCCGTGGAACCCGGAGCCTGCGCGCTTCGTCGCGAAGGCGCTCTCGCCCGCGCGAGTCCGCGAGGTCTTCGTCGACGACGAGACGAAGGAAGCGACGGTCATCGTTCCCGACGACCAGCTCGCGCTGGCGATCGGCAAGGAGGGCCTGAATGCCCGGCTTGCGGCACGGCTGACCGGCTGGAAGGTCGACATTCAGTCCGACACCGAGTTCGCCCAGGCCGAGGCGGCTGCCGCTTACGGCGCCGGCGCCGAAGGCGAGGAATTCACGGGTCGCTGCTCCGCGGTGCTCTCGAACGGCAAGCGCTGCCCGAACGAGGCGCTGCCCGGGTCCCGGTATTGCGGTCTCCCGGCTCATCAGGAGCTCGCGCTCAAGGACACTGGCGACGACGTCGAACCGATCGTGGCCGAAGCAGACCCCGAGCTCGAGGCGATCGCCGACGCGGCGCCGCCCGACGCGGAGAGCATCGGCCCGGAAAGCCTGGCCGACGTGCCGGAGGAAGTCGACGCGATCGATTCGGCGGGCGCGGCCACGGACGTGGCCGACGTTGACCGAGCAGAACCCGAGCAGGTTCCGGCGGGAATCCCGGTGGAACCACTGACGCCTGACGCGGCCGACGAGGAGCATTCACCAGCTGCGTGAGCGAGCCGATCAGAAGCTGCATCGGCTGCGGGCGGAAGGCCGGGCAGAGCGAGCTTCTGCGGTTCGTGGCGAAGGACGGCGTGCTGGTCTCGACGACCACGGACCCTGGTCGCGGGGCCTATACCTGCCGTCGGCTCGCGTGCTTCGAGCGGGCTCTTGCGCGGCGGGCGTTCAACCGCGCGCTACGCCAGACCGTCCGGGTCGGTCAGGAACTGACATCCCTCTACACTTGAACACCTGATGGCGAACGAACCCGGCTCAAACAGACCAAACCGGCCCATGCGGCCGCGCCAGGGCGGCGCGGGGCAGCGCCGGAAGCGACGCGTGGTCATCGACAACGCGGCCGCACGTCCCCGCGACGCTCGACAGCAGCAGCGCGAGCGCGAAGCCGCACGCCCGAAGACGCCCCGCGAGGTCGCCCCGATCACCGGGCCGGTGACGGTCGAGTCCGGTGTCAGCGTTCGCGATCTGTCTCAGGCCCTCGGGGTTCCCGCACCGAAAATCATCATGTTCATGATGGGCCTCGGGAAGGCCGTGACGATCACGCAGACGCTCGCCGACGAGGAAGTCGAGCTCGTCGCCGCAGAGCTCGCACCCGAGCGCGAGATCACGATCAAGCACGCCGCGGACGACGACGAAGAGCCGGAGACCTTCGAGGACAGCGAGGCCGATCTCGCTCCCCGTCCACCGGTGGTGACGATCATGGGGCACGTCGACCACGGGAAGACGACGCTGCTCGACGCCATTCGGAAGACCTCTGTCGTCGACACGGAAGCGGGCGGGATCACCCAGCACATCGGCGCGTACCAGGTCGACCACAATGGTCGCGGGATCACCTTCCTCGACACCCCTGGACACGAGGCCTTCACCGCAATGCGCGCGCGCGGCGCAAAGGTCACCGACATCGCGGTTCTCGTCGTCGCCGCGGACGACGGTGTGATGCCGCAAACCAAGGAGTCGATCTCACACGCGCGGGCAGCCCAGGTTCCGATCGTCGTGGCCGTCAACAAGGTGGATGTCCCGGACGCCGATCCCAACCGTGTCCGCAGCGAGCTTTCGACCGAAGGCCTACAGCCCGAGGAGTGGGGTGGAACGACGCAGTTCTCGGACGTCTCGGCAAAGCAGTCAGAGAATCTCGACGACCTGCTCGAGAAGGTCCTGCTCGTAGCGGATGCAGAGCTCGTGCTGACCGCAAACCCGAAGGCCGAGGCCTCAGGTCCGATCATCGAATCGCGACTCGACGTGGGCCGCGGTCCCGTTGCAACGATGCTCGTCCATCGCGGCACGCTCCGCGTGGGCGACGCGATCGTCGCCGGAGACGCTTGGGGGAAGGTGCGCGCCCTTTACAACTTCCGCGGCGACAAGGTGAAGGACGCCGGGCCGGGAGACCCCGTGGAGATCCTCGGCTTCGACAAGCCGCCGCCTGCCGGCGAGCTGGGACGCGTGGTCGAGAACGAACGGCGCGCCCGCGAGTTTGCGAACGCGCGCGGCGAACGCCTCCGGCGCGAACAGCTCGCGCAGGGCTCGCGCGGCGTCACGATCGAAGGGCTCTACGAGCAGATGCAGGCCGGGGCGATCCAGGATCTGAACCTCGTCCTGAAGGGTGACGTCGTCGGGTCGGTCGAGGCGGCGGTCTCGGAGCTCGGGAAGATCAAGCACCCCGAAGTGCGCGTCAACGTGATCCATCAGGGAGTCGGAGGCATCACCGAGGGAGACATCATGCTCGCCTCGGCGTCCGGTGCCACCGTCGTCGGCTTCAACGTCCGGCCGAACGCCGAAGCGCGCGCGCTCGCAGCGCGCGAGGGTGTCGAGATCCGGACGTACCGCGTCATCTACCAGCTGACCGAAGACATCGAGCAGGCCCTGGTCGGAATGCTCAAGCCGGTCGAGACCGAGGAGACGCTCGGCGAGGCGGAGGTCCGGCAGCTCTTCAAGGTCTCGAGACTCGGCACGATCGCCGGCTGCATGGTCACGAGCGGCGTCATCCGCCGCGGCGCCCAGGCACGCGTGATCCGCGACGGGACGGTCATCCAGGAATCGACGATCACGCAGCTCAAGCGATTCAAGGACGACGCGCGCGAAGTCGCCGAAGGATTCGAGTGCGGGATCCTGCTCGACGGCTTCAACGACGTGAAGGAAGGCGACGTCATCGAGGCCTTCGAGACTCGCGCGGTCGAGCGGACGACGCTCAGCGAGCCTCCCACCGCCGCCTAGCGCGCCAGAAGCCCGGTCGTGGGCACTGGATACGTCGGCATTCTCAGCGTCGAGCTGCACTTCCCGGAAAGCGGCTCGCTCAAAGGCAAGCGCAAGTACGTCAAGTCCGCGAAGGCCCAACTCCAGAACCGCTTCGGAGCCTCCGTCGCAGAGGTCGATTACCACGAGCTCTGGCAGCGCACTCGCCTCACGATCTCGTGCGTCACGCGGGAATATCGCGAGGCGGAGCACCTTCTGGACGACGCGGAGCGCTTCCTTTCGGGCCAAGATTTTGAGCTCGTCCGCACCGAACGAGACATCGTGACGCTCGACTAGAGAATGCCCTGTGTGACCAGCGCGGCGCCGGCGACGAGGAGCACGAACCCGACCGCGTGAAGGAGCTGCCGCTCATCGAGGCGTCCCGTGAGCCGCGCACCGAGGATCGAGCCGGGGACGGAGGACGCCGCGCCGACGCCGAGAAGGGTCCAGTCGACACCACCGGTCAGGTGGCCGAGCAAGCCGGCGACGCCGAGGCAGAACCCGACGGCGGCGTTCGTCCCGACGGCCCGGAACGCATCTGTCCCGATGAAACGAAGGAGCGCCGGCAGTCTCAGCGCGCCGAGGATGAGCCCGACGAATCCGCCCAACAACCCGATCACCGCTCCGGTCACGACGACCGCACTCGGGCTTGCCGCCTTCTCGCCCGGCGCCCGTCCCGAGGATCTTTTCGGACGAAGCAGGTCGATCCCGAAGACGAGCAACGTCACGCCGATCGCGACCAGCAGCGCATCGGCCGGCACCTTGGCGGAGACCAAGCCGCCGACCAGTGCTCCAGCCATTGAAGGCGGCGCCATCCAGGCGAAAAGGCGCCAATCGATGCGGCCCGCGCGGATGTGGGTCACGGCAGCGGCGAGGGCCGACACGGCCGAGATACCGATGTTCGCCCCGGCGCCCGCCGCCGGGCTCGAGGCGGCAAGGACGACGACTGGGAGGCGGATGTTCCCCAGAATGAGGCCAACGAGGCCGCCCGCAAGCGCAGTGGCGAAGCACCAGAGTCCGACGGCGACGAGGATGAGGGCGTCCAGTCGCTTGAATATCCCCGATGACAGATCGCATGCGTCGCGTGAACGAGTCCGTCCGTCAGGTTCTGTCGGAGGCGGTCGGGCAGCTCAAGGACCCCCGAATCGGCTTCGTGACGATCACGGGTGTGGATACCTCGGCGGACCTCCGGCACGCGCGCGTCTTCATCTCCGTGCTCGGCGCCGAACGAAAACGCGTGCAGACGCTCGCGGGCCTGGAGAGAGCCCATGCTGTTCTCCAGGCGCAACTTGCACGCGAGCTCCGCATGAAGCGGACCCCGCAACTCGCATTCGAGTACGATCCGTCGGTCGAACGCGGGGTCCGCATGACGAAGCTGATCGATGAGCTCGCCCCAGACGACAGCGAGTGACCTGGCGGCGGTCGCGGACGCGATTCGCGACCACGACCGCTTCGTCGTGACGACTCACGAGAACCCCGACGGCGATGCGCTCGGGTCCTTGCTCGCCTCGAAGCTGGCACTCGAGCAACTCGGCAAGGACACGGTCATGGTCCTGCACGGCGACGCACCGCTCCCGAATGAGTACGCGTTCATGCAGCTCGGCGACCTACAGCGGCGCTGGCCCGACGACGTCTCGGAGCGGGTCCTCCTCGCTGTCGACTGCGCAAACGAGAGCCGGATCGCCGATCCCGAGGTCCTCGGTCGCGTGCCGCTCTCGATCGACGTCGACCATCATCACGACAACACTCGGTTCGGGCGTATCAACCTGATCGTCGCCGACGCCTCGTCGACGGGCGAGGTGCTCCGCGATCTCTTCCGCGAACTGAACGTCGAGCTGACTCCGGACATCGCCGAGGCGCTCTACATCGCCCTAGTCACCGACACCGGCCGCTTCCAGTACACGAACACGACGCCAAAGGCGCTCAGGCTCGCGGCGGAGCTCGTGGAGGCCGGAGCCGACGTCCACCGCGTGTTCCAGGGCGTCTACGAGTCCGTTCAGTTCGCCAAGCTGAAGCTGCTCGCGCGGGCGCTCGAACGGGCGAACGTCTACGAAGGCGGCCGGATCGTGGTCTCGTACCTGCTCCGAACGGATTTCGCGGAGGTTGGCGCCGCCGAGCCTTACTCGGAAGGGATCATCGACTTCCTCCGGGCGGTCGAGGGCGCCGACATGGCGGTGCTGATCCGAGAACCGCCACGCGAGGATGGTCCGTCGCGGCGGGTGAGCCTGCGCGCGAGCATCGACGAGCTCGATGTGTCCGCGATCGCCCGCAAGTCGGGAGGGGGCGGCCACCGCCAGGCGGCGGGCTTCTCGAGCGAGGCCTCCATCGAGGAGATCACGGACTTCGTGCGTCGGGAGTTCCTTGCCTCCTCGCGCGCTTAACCCGGCCGGCATCGTCCTCGTCGACAAGCCCGCGGGGCCCACGTCCTTTGCGATCGTCGCCGAGCTGCGCCGAAAGACAGGTGCGCGTACCGGACACGCGGGAACTCTTGACCCGTTCGCCACAGGTCTGTTGCTCTTGTTGTCGGGATCGGCAACTAAGATTGCTCAATGCTTCGTCGGCCTGGACAAGCGCTACCTCGTGGACATCGACCTCACGGAGCGCACGTCGACCGGAGACCTCGAGGGCGAGGTCGTCGAGCAGCAGGCGGCACCGGACGAGGAGGAGCTGTGGGCGCGGCTCGCGCGCCTCCGCGGTGAGGTGGAGCTGCCGATTCCCGCTGTCTCTGCAGTGAAGATCGGCGGTGAGCGCGCCTACAAGCTCGCGCGGCGCGGCGTCGAGGTCGAGATGCCGCTCCGTCGATCGCGGGTGGATGCGCTCGACGTCATCACGTATACGGGAGCGGAGGTCCAGCTCGATCTCCGCGTCAGCTCGGGCACCTACGTGCGGGCGATCGCCGATGCACTGGGTGGACATTGCCGGACGCTGCGCCGCACCGAGATCGGTCCCTTCTCGGTCGACGAGGCCGACCCCGACCGGTTCATTTCCGCTGATGAGGCGCTGGCCCGGCTGTGAAGGTCGCGCAGCACCCGGAAGAGCTCGAGTCCGACCGCTGCGTCGCCGCCGTCGGCAGCTTCGACGGAGTGCATCTCGGCCATCGGCGCGTGCTCGAGACTGCCTTCGAGGCGGGAAGGCCGGTGACGGTGGTCACGTTCTGGCCGCACCCTCGGCTCGTGCTCGGCTACCACGTGGAGCTGCTTTCCACGCTCGAGCGGCGCCTCGAGTTGCTGGAGGAGGCGGGCGTCGATGAGGTGCTCGTCGTCGAGTTCACTCCGGAGCTCGCGGGACGCGAGCCGTCGGAGTTCTGCGACACCATCCTCGGAAGGATCGGCGCCGAGGTGATCGTGGTCGGCGAGAACTTCCGCTTCGGCCGCGGCGCGGCAGGTGACCCGGGTCTGCTGGCGGAGCTCGGCTTCGACGTTCGCACGGTGCCCGTGGTGCCCGGGGTCTCCTCGACTGCGATCCGGAGCCTGCTGCGGGAGGGCGACGTCGTTGGGGCCGCCCGGCTCCTCGGTCGCCCGGCCGAGGTCGAGGGCACCGTCGTGCTCGGGAACCAGCGCGGCGGAACGCTCGGGTATCCGACGGCCAACCTCGCCGTTGCTCCAGAGGTCCTCGTGCCTGCCTATGGCATCTATGCGGGGTCTGCGCTTGGCCACCGGGCTGCGATCTCGATCGGCGTCAACCCGCACTACGGCGGTGACGAGCGGCGGATCGAGCCGCATCTCCTCGACTTCGAGGGTGATCTCTACGGGCAGCGCCTCGTCGTCGAGCTGTGGCAGCGCCTACGGGACGAGCGGGCGTTCGGCACCGAGGAGGAGCTCGTGGGTCAGATCACGCGCGACGTTGCCCAGACACGGGCCGCCGAGCGACCGGCGTGAGCGCGGGACAGGTTTCGGGCGCCGCCGGCATTTCTCTGAACGTGAAGATCGAACCGGAATTGGCCGAGCTCGTCCGTTGCACCGCCTGCCACTGCCTCTACGAACCCGCGCAGGCTGCAGGGGCGACTCCGCTCGGGGACGGCTGCCCCGAATGCGGTGGAACCGCCTGGCTCGCCGTGCGCGTCCCGGTCGACGAAACCAGTACGTCTTTCGAACAATAAGAGTCTCGGCAGAGCGGTTCGCAAGTTTCCGCAAAGAGGGGAGTCTTCTTTGCACGTGGAGTCGGAGTCGGGAGACGAATCCTTGAACCTCACAGTGCTCGAAAGCGTGTGCTGTCTCGAGTGTGGCGCGGTCTACGCAAAACCGACGGGTGGGGGAACCGTTCGCGCGAACCCCGGCTGTCCGGACTGCGGGTACGTCGGTTGGGTCGCGGCCGGGCCTGTCAGCTCCTTCAGCGAAACACTGTCGCCGCGCCACTTCGACGCGGATCGGCTGCCGCACCAGCACGGCTGACGACGCTGACGCCGCCGAAATAGTGGTGAGGTGCCGGCCAGCGCCGAACGGTGCGGCCGCAGGCCTCGAGCTCGTCGAGCGCCGCGGCGTCGACGCCGGGCTCGGCATGAACGACGCTCGGGGCGGGATGGAACCTCGGCCGTTCGACGGCGGCCGCAGCCGACAGGTCCTCGTCGAGGATGCTCGCGACAACGCCGAGCAGAGCGGTGCGCAGGCGAGTGCCACCCGCCGCGCCACCGGCGAGCGCAAGACCCTGTTCGTCGAATGCCAAAAGCGGCGCCATCATGCTCTGCATCCTCGAGCCCGGGACAAGCTCCCCTCGGAGCAGGTCCGCCTCGCCGAGCATGCTGTTCAGGTGCAGATCGCGGCCGGGCAGGAAGTCACCCGAGCCGAGCCCGAGGCTCGACGTGACGACACACGCGTTCCCGTTGCGGTCGACGACGGTGACGTTCGTCGTGTCACCGTCCACCTCGACGGCGCTCGCGAAGACGTCGACGAGGGCCAGGACCCGCTCGGTCTCGTCGAGGCCTTGAAGATGGGGGAGGCGCGGAATCGTCTCGGGCATACCTGACAGACCTCCGCGCGTCGTGATCCGCCACGAGCGGTAGGCGACCTCGACCGAGTCGTCCCAGCGCGGCTCATACGCCGCGAGGTCTGCTGCAGTGAGCAGTCCGCCGCGCTCCGATGAAAGTGCAAGCAGCTCTTTCGCGAGCGAGCCTCGGTAGAGCGTCGCAGGATCGGAGCCCAGCTCGTCGAGCACGCCGGCCAGCCCGGGCTGCTCGAGCCGCCCACCGGCCTGTAACAACTCACCGTGCGGCGCGTAGATCTCGGCGCCCTCGTTCATCGTCATCACAGGAGCGAGCATGGCGAGACAGGCAGCATGCGCCGGCGGAAAGTCCACACCGTCTCGAGCGAGGCGAGCCGCCGGCTCCAGAAGCTGCTGCCAGGGCAGACGTCCGTGCTCGCGCGACAGAGCCTCGAGACCGGCGGGCAGTCCGGGGACCGCACAGGACGCCGCGCCGACGGCGTAGTGGACGAGCTCGGCGCCGAAGGGGACGTCGAGGTGGATCAGCTCTGCGTGCCGCGGCTCTTCGCCCAACCCAGGGACGGCGACGAAACAGTCGAGATTGCGAACGCGTCCGGTGGAGCGCTCGAAGTAGACGGCGTGGCCGCCGCCGAGTAGTCCCGTCATGACCGTCTCGGCGACGCACGCTGCGAGTGACGCCGCCACCGCAGCATCGGCCGCGGTGCCGCCGGCCTCCAACATCTCAATCCCTGCAGCCACCGTCGCCGGATGGCCGCCCGCTACGGCCGCCTGCATCGCGACCAGAAGCTATCGCGCCCGTGCCCGCTGCCGTCGGTAGGTTGAAGGTGTGGTGGATGCAGGCGCAGCGCTGCCGCTGGTGCACGCCCGCGGGCTGATCAAGCTTTTTGGCGAGCTCGTGGCCGTGGACGGGGTCGACTTCGACGTGCAGCGCGGCGAAGCCTTCGGCTTTCTCGGACCGAACGGAGCGGGAAAGACGTCGACGATGCGAATGATCGGGTGCGTCTCGCCACCGTCAGAGGGAACGCTCCGCATCCTCGGCCTGGATCCGGTGACGAAGGGTGCGGACATTCGCGCGAGGCTCGGCGTCGTGCCGCAGCAGGACACGCTGGACATGGAGCTGACGGTCCGCGAGAACATCATCATCTACGGCCGCTACTTCGGCCTGCCACGGAGCGACCTCGGCCGGCGGGCGGACGAGCTCATCGATTTCGTCCAGCTGGGCGAACGCGCGAACGACAAGGTCGAGCCGCTGTCGGGCGGAATGAAGCGACGGCTGACGATCGCCCGGTCGCTCGTGAACGACCCGGAGGTGCTGCTGCTCGACGAGCCCACGACCGGGCTCGATCCGCAGGCGCGCCACACCGTGTGGGACCGGCTCTTCCGGTTGAAGCAGCGCGGCGTCACGCAGATCCTCACGACGCACTACATGGACGAAGCCGAACAGCTCTGCGATCGCCTCGTCGTCATGGACAAGGGCAAGATCGCCGCCGAGGGCTCGCCGCAGGAACTCATCCGCCGCTACTCCACGCGCGAGGTGGTCGAGCTTCGCTTCCGCGCGGAGAACCGGCCGGAAGAGGTGGCGACCGAGCTCGAGTCACGTCTGGACGGATTCGTGCGCAGGCTCGAGGCATTGCCGGACAGGCTGCTGCTCTACACCGACGACGGCGACGCCACCGCCTCGCACGTGCACGAGCTCAACCTCCGGCCCGAGAGCGTCCTGGTCCGCCGCTCCACGCTCGAGGACGTCTTCCTCCATCTCACCGGCCGAACCCTGGTGGACGATTGAGCAGTCTCGCGCTGCCACTCCGCGTCTTCGAGTACTGGCTGATGCAGTACCGGCGCGTATGGCGCGCCACGGCGATCACGAGCGTCGTCAACCCCGTCTTCTACCTCGGCGCACTCGGGATCGGGCTCGGGACGCTGGTGAACAAGTCCTCCGGCGCATCCCTCGGTGTTCCGTACATCGACTTCGTCGCGCCGGGGCTGCTCGCCGCAACCGCGATGACCGTTGCTTCGGGTGAGGCGTCGTGGCCGGTGATGGGATCGATCAAGTGGACGCGACAGTACTTCGCGATGCTCGCGACTCCCCTCGGGACGCGGGACATCGTGCTGGGGCATCAGCTCTGGATGACGACGCGCGTCGCGATGACCAGTGCCGTCTACCTCGCGGTGATCGCGGCGTTCGGGGGAGTCGACTCGCCGTACGGCATCCTGGCCTTGCCCGCGGCGGTGCTGCTCGGTGCCGCCTTCACGACTCCGTTCGCGGCCTACGCGGCAACGCGTGACAACGACGCTGCCTTCGTCCCGGTCAACCGTTTCATCATCATCCCGATGTTTCTCTTCTCGGGAACGTTCTTCCCGGTGTCTCAGCTGCCTCGGGCACTCGAGTGGCTGGCCTACGCGACGCCACTCTGGCACGGCGTCGAGCTCTGTCGCATGTTCACGCTCGGCGACGTCGACTGGCTGAGAGTCCTCGGCCACAGCGCGTACCTGATGCTCTTCGTGGTGATCGGTTTTCTGTGCGCCGAGCGCACCTACGCGCAGAGGCTGCTCAAGTGACATCGATCGCGTTTGCGGGCAGCCGGGGGCGCCTGCTCTTCGAGCGGAATCTCATGGTCTACCGCCGGGCGTGGTTGGTCATCTTCTCAGGCGTCTTCGAGCCGCTCTTCTATCTCTTCTCACTCGGGATCGGTCTTGGGCACTTCGTCGGAAAGGTGCCAGGCCCCGATGGTCAGCTCATCTCCTACGCCAGCTACATCGCACCGGCACTCCTTGCCTCCGCGGCCATGAACGGCGCTATCTACGACGCGACGAACGTGTTCTGGAAGCTCAAGTACATCAAGACGTACGACGCGGTCCTCTCGACGCCGATCGGACCGACAGACATCGCGGTCGGTGAGACTGCGTGGGCGCTCTTCCGTGGGTTCCTCTACGCCGTCTCTTTCATGGCGGTGGCAGGCGTGCTCGGGCTGATCGAATCAGGCTGGGGTGTCCTCGCGCTCCCCGGTGCCGTGCTGATCGGTTTCGCGTTCGCCGGTATCGGCGTCGCTGCGACGACGTTCATGCGCACGTGGCAGGACTTCGAGCTGATCGCGCTCGTTCAGCTGCCGATGTTTCTGTTCTCGGCGACCTTCTTCCCGATCTCGACCTATCCGCCGGCGGCTCAGTGGATCGTCCGCTGCTCGCCTCTCTACCACGCGATCGAGCTCCTGCGCGCACTCACTCTCGGGACCGTAGGGTCGGCTCAGCTCGTGAGCGTCGCCTATCTGGCGGCGCTCGGGAGCGGCGGTCTCTACGTCGCCCAGCGACGCCTCGGCAAGCTCCTCCTGAAGTAGATCATTGCTACCCTGTCCGCCGACCGCAGCCGCGGCTTTCCGCCTACTTCCGGCGGATTGCTGGGACTGACGACAACGGAGGTGAAATGGGCCTAACGAAGGAAGTCAAGCAAGAGATCGTCCAGCATCACGGGGCGAGCAAGGAAGACACGGGGTCGACGAAGGTGCAGGTCGCACTGCTCACGAAGCGGATCAACGACCTGACCGAACACCTCCGTGCACATCCGAAGGACCACTACTCCCGGCGTGGGCTGCTCAAGCTCGTGGGTCGTCGCCGCCGTTTTCTCACCTATCTCCAGAAGCACGACCTGGAGGGATATCGGGCACTGATCAAGGAACTGGGGCTGCGCAGGTAACCCCAGAAAATGTTCGCCCAAGCCAGACTGAAGTCTGGCACGGGAACAAAGAACGAGAGTGGAGATTTGAGCGAGCTCCGAAGCGATTCGCAGACGGGGTTGACTCAAATCCCCACTCTCGACAAAGCAGAGTGGAGGACAACTGATGGCAATTGCCACCGAACGCCGAGCCGACGTCAGCGTGACGATCGGCGGGCGCGAAATTACATTCGAGACCGGAAAGCTGGCGAAGCAGGCGGACGGCGCCGTTATCGTTCGCTCCGGTGACACGATGGTGCTCGCGACGGCACAGGGACGGATGGAGCCGCGCGAGGGCGCGGACTTCTTCCCGCTCACCGTTGACGTCGAAGAGCGGATGTACGCGGCCGGAAAGATTCCCGGCGGCTTCTTCAAGCGTGAAGGGCGGCCGACCGAACGGGCCATCCTGACGGCACGCATGATCGACCGGCCGATTCGGCCTCTGTGGCCGAAGGGCTACAAGAACGAGACGCAGGTGATCTGCACGGTGCTGAGCGCCGATCTCATCACCGCGCACGACATTCTCTGCATCAACGGTGCGTCCGCCGCGCTGATGCTCTCACCGATGCCGTTCCTCGGCCCGGTCGGGGCCGTGCGCATCGCGATCATCGACGGCGAGCTCGTCGTGAATCCGACGCTTCCCGAAGTCGAGGAGCACAAGGAGCTCGACCTGATCGTGGTCGGCACGCCCGACGCGCTCACGATGGTCGAGGCCGGTGCGAACCAGGTCTCCGAGGAGAAGCTCCTCGAGGCCCTCGATCTGGCACACGACGAGATCAGAAAGCTGTGCGACGCGCAGATCGATCTCCAGCGTCAGGCCGGCAAGGCGAAGTGGCTCGACGACAGCGTGACGCAGGAAGTCGAGCGGGAGTTCGGCGACAAGATCCGCGAGCGGATCAGCTCCGACGGCCTGCGTGCTGCCGACCTCGTGATCGAAGAGGCGCTCGGCGAGCTGAGCATGGACTCGACCGAGGAGGACGTCCTCCGGCAGGTGCAGCGGAAGATGAGCCTCGCCGCACTGCTCGAGCGGATCCGGCTCGAGCTCGTCCTGCAGCCGGTACGCGACCAGTTCGAGAGCGATCTGCGGGCGCTCACCGACGCGGAGCAGGACTCGAAGGAGCTCAAGTCGGCGAAGCGTCAGCTGCTCTTCGATCGCATCATCGACACGGTCAAGCTGCCGTTCCCGGTCGGCCCTTCGACCGGCGACGGGGAGGCGCCCGTCGTGAAGGACTCGATCACGAAGACCTACATCAAGAAGTCAGCAGAGGCGGTGTACAAGGAGCTCGTGCGCCGCAAGATCGCGGTCGACAAGCACCGCCCCGACGGCCGGAGCCCTGAGGAGATCAGGCCGATCGAGTGCGAGGTGGGCGTCTCACCGCGCGTGCACGGCTCGGGCCTCTTCACGCGCGGCCAGACGCAGATCATGTCGCTCCTGACGCTCGGTACCGCGAAGGAAGGCCAGCGGATCGACGACCTCTCGCTGGAGAGCGATCGCCGCTTCATGCACCACTACAACTTCCCGCCCTACTCGGTCGGGGAGACCGGCTTCATGCGAGGCCCGAAGCGTCGTGACATCGGTCACGGTGCGCTCGCGCAGCGCTCGCTCGAGCCGGTGATCCCGCCGACGGACGAGTTCCCGTACACGATCCGCATCGTGTCCGAGACGCTCGAGTCGAACGGCTCGTCGTCGATGGGCTCGGTCTGTGGCTCGACGCTCGCGCTCATGGACGCAGGCGTGCCGATCAAGGCACCGGTGTCCGGCATCGCGATGGGCCTCGTCAAGGAGGGCGACGACTACGTCATCCTCACCGACATCCAGGGCGCCGAGGACCATCTCGGTGACATGGACTTCAAGGTCGCCGGTACACGCGAGGGCATCACCGGACTGCAGATGGACATCAAGATCACCGGCGTCACGCGGGAGATCATGCAGGCGGCGCTCGAGCAGGCCAAGCGGGCTCGCGAGATCATCCTCGACAAGATGCTCGAGGCGATCCCGGAGGTGCGCACCGAGCTGAACGAGAACGCACCGCGCATCTCGACCGTGAAGATCGACCCCGAGAAGATCGGCATGGTGATCGGCAAGGGCGGCGAGACGATCCGCGGCCTCGAAGCCGACCACGAAGTGCAGATCGACATCGAGGAGGATGGGACGATCCTCATCTATGCGACCGACGGACAGAAGGCCGCGTCGGCGATCGCAGCAGTCGAAGCCCTGACGAAGGAGCCGGAGGTCGGAGACGAGTTTCTCAATGCGAAGGTCGTCAAGACGACTCAGTTCGGCGCGTTCGTCGAGCTCAAGAAGGGAACGGACGGCTTGCTCCACGTCTCGAACGTGGGTCCGGGCCGTGTCGGTCACATCGAGGACGTCATCAATCGCGGCGACATCCTCGACGTCCTCGTGCAGGAGGTCGACAAGGCTCGCGGCCGGATCGGCCTCAAGCTGATCCAGAAGCACGAGAACGGCAACACGGTCAGTCCCGAGGAGCTGATCGAGCGGGCGAAGGACGCCCCGCCGCGTGAGCCGAGCGAGGACCGCCCGCGCGACGGCGATCGCCGCGGTGGTCGTGGCGGCCGCAGCGGTGGCGGCGGCGGCCGCGGGCGAGACCGCGAGCGCAGCTAGGCTCGGACCGACAAGCAGACGTAGCGAGGGCGGCCGAGAGGCCGCCCTCGTCGTTCTCGGGTGTCCCATCTGCGCGAGCGCGGGGTGACGGAGCCGGCGCGAAGTCGGCGCAGACGCGTGTGCAAGCAGGCGGTATCGTGGACCGCGAGGGTGGCGGGTGTTCACCCCACCCTGAGGGTGGGGGCGGTCGCGCGCGGCTCCGGCTTAGGATGGCCTCGTGCTTCGGTTAGAGCACGTCACCTTCTCCTGCGACGACCCGGGACGGGTTTCGGAGTTCTGGGCGGCGCTTCTCGGGTACGAACGGGCTGCCGCGGGGAGCAGCTGGCTCGCCACCGATCCGCTCGGCGAAGACGTGAGCCTGCTCTTCAACCAGATGGCCAAGTCCGAGACGATCGAGGTGCCGATCCATCTCGACATCAACGTGCCTGACCGCGAGGCCGCGCTCGACCGCGTGCTTCAGCTCGGCGGCAGCCTGGTCGTGACCAAGTCGTTCGAAATCGGTGAGCTCGGAGACAGCACCACGATCATGCGCGACCCTGAGGGAAACGGCTTCTGCCTCGAGGACCCGCCGAACACCGAACGCGCGCACATCTGGAACGTCACCTTTGCCTGTGCCGAGCCTCGAGAGCTGGGGCGATTCTGGGCGCTCGCGCTCGGCTGGCCGGACGAGGACGTCGACGAATCTATTTTCCAGACGTTCCGAGCCGCGGGCGTGGGCGAGCCTGACATCAGCGGTTTCCACCTGGTGAAAGCGCCGAACGGCAGCCGGCCTCGCTTCTACTTTCACCGGCGAGAGAAGTCCAGGCCCGAGTCGTACCCGATGCATCTCGACTTCGCCACGGACGATCGCGAGGCGGAGGTGGAACGGCTCGTGCAGGCCGGCGCTTCCTTCGTCGAGACGAAGCAAGGGACAAACGTGACCTTCACGATCATGCGCGATCCGGAAGGAAATCCCTTCTGCGTCGGCTAGCCGGCGCCGCGCGAGACATGCTTCGGCTTCGCAACATCACGTTCTCCTGCAGCGATCCCGAACGCCTCACCGAGTTCTGGGCGACACTGCTCGACTACCAGGCCGCTCCCGCAGGGAACAGCTGGATCGCGACCGATCCGCGCGGCGAAGGGACGCGCCTCCTCTTCAACCAGATGGAGAAGTCCGAGACCATCGAGGTGCCGATCCACATCGATATCAACGTTCCGGACCGCGAAGCGGAGCTCAACCGGATCCTCCAGCTCGGCGGGCAGTTGGTCGAGACGAGGTCCGACAGCATCGGCGACTTCTCCGAGACGTGGACCGTGATGCGGGACCCGGAAGGAAACGGCTTCTGCGTCCAATCACCGCCGAAGACGCCGCCGCACCGCTACATCGGCAATGTCACGTTCTCCTGTGCGGAACCGCGACAGCTCGGCGCGTTCTGGGCCGAGGCGCTCGGCTGGCCCGAGGAGGAGACCGACGAGGGCTTCATGCAGCAGCTGCGTGACGCAGGTGTCGCCGAGCCGGACCTCAGCGGCTTCTATGTCACTAGGCCGGCGAACGCCGGCAGACCGCGGTTTCTCTTTCAGCGGCGGGAGAAGTCACGGCCCGCGAGCTACCCGATCCACCTGGATTTCGGCGCCGACGATCGGGAGGCGGAGGTCGAGCGACTCGAGCGGGCGGGTGCTTCGGTGGTCGAGACGAAGGAGGGCGCGAACCTCACCTTCACGATTCTGCGAGACCCCGAAGGGAATCCGTTCTGCGTCGGGTAGCCCGGTAAGTCAGCTCGGGGACGCGGCCGTCTCGCCCGGCCGGGATAATGCGCGGGTGCAGAAATACGTCCTCTCCGAGCTCGACTCGGGCGAGCGAGTCATCTCGGAACGGATCCCGAATGTCCGCTCGGTCGCCCTCGGCTTCTGGATCGGCGCCGGCTCGCGGGACGAGACCGAGGCCAAGGCCGGCGCCTCGCACTTCATTGAGCACCTCCTCTTCAAGGGCTCACACGCGTACACAGGACAGCAGATCGCCGAGATCTTCGACGGCCTCGGCGGCGAGCTGAACGCCGCGACCTCGAGGGAGCACACGATGGTGTACGCGCGCGTCCCGGACGGGCACGTGCAGACCGCGCTCGACGTCATGACGGACATGGTGTTCGCCCCGAGCTTCGGCGACCTCGACTCCGAGCGCGCGGTGGTGCTCGAGGAGATCGCGATGTACGAGGACACGCCGCAGGAGCTCGTGCACGACCTCTTCTCGGAAGCGGTCTTCGGACGCCACGCGCTCGGGCGGCCGGTGATCGGGACTGCCGACGTCATCTCGTCGGTGACGAAACGCGTCCTCTCGACCTATCACCGGCAGATGTATGCCGGGGGGAACGTCGTCATCGCCGCCGCCGGCAACATCGAACACAACAAGTTCCTCCGCATGCTGCAGCGAGCCCAGAGCCAGCAGCGGCCGCCGGCGGGAGGTCCACGCGTGCGCCGGCCACTCGTCAAGGCACCGCCGCCCGGCTTTCGCTTCGCCAAGAAGGACACCGAGCAGTACCACGTCTGCCTGGGTGCACCCGGAATTGCGCGCTCCGACCGCCGTCGCTTTGCCGCCTCGATCCTCGATGCGATCCTCGGGGGCTCTGCATCGTCGCGGCTCTTCCAGGAGATCCGCGAGAAGCGTGGCATGGCCTACTCCGTCTACTCGTTCGCCTCGCAGTACACCGACACCGGGCTGGTCGGGATCTACGTCGGCACTCGGGCCGAGAACCTCGGACCCTGTCTGGACATCGCGGCCGAGCAATTGGCCGACATCGCCGCCGGCAACGTGCGAGCCGAAGAGATCGCCCGCGCGAAGGAGAACCTCAAAGGACGGATCATGCTCTCGATGGAGTCGACGGGGAATCGGATGAGCAGGCTCGGGAAGTCGCTCATCACCGACAGCGAGCTGCTCTCCTTCGACCGGATCATCGCGGAGCTCGAGGCGGTCGAGGCGGACGAGGTCGCAGAGCTCGCCGGGCTTCTGTTCACGCCCGAGAAGCTGTCGATCTCCGGCATCGGCCCCAGCGAACGCGTCTTTCGTAGTGCGGTACGGCGAATCAACCCGGGCGTCCTGGCCCGCGCTGCGTGAAGGTCACGCTGAACGGGCGCGACGGCAAAGTCGGCCGCGTCCTCGCGCTTGCGCTCGAGGCTGCAGGGCACGAGCTCGTCGACCTCGACGCCGCAGAGGCGATGATCGACTTCACGACGCCCGATGCAGTCGAGGCGAACGTGGGTGCAGCGCTCGAGCGTGGAGTCCCGTGCGTCATCGGTACGACGAGCTTCGACGAGAGCAAGATCGACGCACTCGCGCGGGAGCGCGAACTCGCCTGCTTCCACGCGCCGAACTTTGCACTCGGCGCGGTGCTGATGATGCGCTTCGCGGAAGAGGCGGCGCGACACATGCCGCGTGCCGAGATCATCGAGCTGCACAACGAGGCGAAGAAAGACGCCCCGTCCGGGACGGCGAAGGCCACGGCGCGCCTGATCGGCAGAGACCCTACAATTCACTCGGTACGCCTGCCGGGGCTCGTCGCGCATCAGGAAGTGCTCTTCGGCGGCGACGGCCAGCTCCTGACGATCCGCCACGACACCTTCTCGCGGGAGGCGTTCGTTCCGGGCGTTCTCCTTGCCCTCGAGCGGCTCGACACGCTGCCGCCCGGGCTGACCGTCGGTCTGGACAAGCTGCTCTGACGATCTCCCGTGCGACGGCCGCAGACCTGACGGAGCTTCTGCCGCTCGTCCGTGCGTATTGCGACTTCTACGAGGTCTCACCGGCCGACGAGGACCTCGTTGCCGTCTCACAGGCTCTGATAGCGGACCCGGACCGGGAAGGCATCCAGCTGATCGCACGCGACGACGCGGGCACGGCGGTCGGCTTCGCGACGGTCTACTGGAGCTGGGACACGTTGAGCGCCGCGCGCGTGGGGATCATGCACGACCTCTTCGTTCAACCAGACACGCGTGGAACGGGCGTCGCCGATCAGCTCATCGCTGCGTGCCTGGACGAGTGCCGGCAACACGGCGCAGCGAGGCTCGGCTGGCAGACGGCTCACGACAACGCGCGCGCACAGCGCGTCTACGAGCGGGTCGGCGCCACGCGCGAGGAATGGGTCGACTACTGGCTCAGTGTGCGGCCGTAACGCCGACCGGTCCGTTCGAGACCTAGGCTTTCGTAGAACGCGTGGGCGTCGTCCCGACGTTCCGCAGTCGTCACGAAGAAGATGCCGCAACCCCGCGCCGTCGCCTCCTCCTCGACCGCTTCGACCAGCAGCCGGCCGATGCCCCGGCCGCGGTGCGACTCCGCGACGACGAGCGCGCCGAGCTTGCCGGCCGGGCGTTCGTGCTCGATCGTCGGGGACACGTGCAGGTGGGCGAGACCGGCCACCTCGCCGTCCACGTCCGCGACGACGACCCGGTCGCCGACGATCACGAGCCGCTCCAGACGTGAGGTAACAGCGGCTCCCGTTGCGGGATAGCCGAGCTCCCCGAGCAGCTCTGCGATCGCAGCGGCGTCGGCGGCCCGCGCGTCTCTGATCGTCGGTGGCACGCGAGTAGACTAGTGGCCGTGCTGGGCGAGGTTCTGACTGCGATGGTCACACCGTTCAAGGACGACGGCGCGATCGACTACGAACGCTTCCGCGAACTTGCGCAGCACCTGGTCGAGAACGGCTCCGATGGGATCGTCGTCGCGGGTACCACAGGGGAGAGCCCGACCCTCTCCGACGACGAGCGACTCGAGCTCTTCCGGATCGCAGTCGACGCGGTCGGCGAGAGCGCGACGGTGGTCGCCGGAACGGGCACGTACTCCACTGCACATTCGATCCACCTGACCCGCGGAGCGCACGAGATCGGCGTCGACGGCTTCCTCATCGTGACGCCGTACTACAACAAGCCGCCGCAGCGTGGAATCGTCGAGCACTTCAAGGCGATCGCGGCCGAGAGCGACCGCCCGATCGTCGTCTACAACATTCCCGGTCGTGTCGCCATCAACATCGAGCCGGAAACGATCATCGAACTGGCGGAGATCCCGACAGTGAAGGCCGTCAAGCAGGCGAACGACGATCTTGCGCAGGCAAAACGGATCGTCGACGAGTCGGGTCTCGACCTCTACGCCGGCGACGACAACCTCATCTACCCGTTCCTCGAGCTCGGCGCGATCGGCGGCGTCTGCGTGCACACACACGTGGTCGGGCCCCGCGTGAAGGCGATGGTCAGTGCCTATCGCGGGGGTGATGCGGAAGAAGCCAAACGCATCGACGGCGAGCTCGCTCCATCGTACGAACTGCTCAAGGTGCAGGGAAATCCCATCGCGATCAAGGCCGCGCTGAACCTGCTCGGCCATGAGGTGGGTGGTCTGCGCCTACCGCTCGTCCCGGCGAACGAGAGCGAGATCGCGGCCGTCCGGGCCTGCCTCGAGCGGCTCGGAATCATGACTCCCGTCACCGCCTAGCTCCGGCTGGTCCGCCAGGGCGAGCCCGAGCTCGTCGAGCGAGTCGAGGAGCGCGAGCTCCACGTGACGCGGCGGCAGCTTCAGCGCCGCAACGACGAGGAAGCCGACGAGGGCACTGTTGTCGCGGCGGAGCGGCAGGGCCGCGACGATCCCGTCCCGACCGAGCTCGATACCCGCCGCGACGATCGCATCGCGCCCGGATTCGGCCTCGCGCACGAGCCAACCGGTCAGCGTTCCGACGGAAGGAGGGTCGTCACCGCGAGCGTGCTCGACCGTCCCGCCGAGCCCGTCTTCGTCCCAGGACACGAGACCGATCCAATCGTGCTTCCACGCCCGCCCGACGGTGTCGGCCAGACGTGCGAACGCGCGTTCACGGTCGTCGCCCGTGCCGAGCGCACGATGCAATGCGGCGGCGACCCGCTCTGCACGCACCTGCATGAGTGCGCGCAGGGCCAGGCCCATGAGAGCGATGACGCCGCCCGCAACCGCGAGCCAGTTCTGCGCAAATCCGAGACCTGCGAGCGCGACCACCACGCCGCCGAACGCGAGCAGCTCGGGTCGTTCCTTGAGCTCTCCTGGACCGGCGAGGTCGATCTTGTACTGCGTCGAGGCACCGCGGAGCTCGTCCAGCTCGGCGGCCGCCAACACGGTCGAGGGGTCGATGCCACGTTGGACCGCGACAAAGGCTCGTGCGACTGTGGGGTGGAACTGCGTCCCGGCATTGCGCTCGATCTCCGTCAGGGCTGCCTCGTGCGAGAGCCCGGCGCGGTAGGGGCGGTCCGTCGTCATCGCGTCGAAACTGTCGGCGACGATCAGGAAGTGCGACGCGAGCGGGAGATCTTCGCCGCCGACGCCGTAGTAGCCCGCGCCGTCCATGCGCTCGTGATGAAGCTCGACCGCGCGCGCCTGCGCGGACACGAACTCGAAGCGCTGCAACAATCGAGCGGAGAGGCGGGGATGGCGGCGCATCGCAGCCCACTCGGCGCCGTCCAGGGTTCCCTGTTTGCGCAGGAGCGAAGCGTCGACCGCCACCTTGCCGAGATCGTGCAGACGACCCGCCCAGCGCAACCGGTCGATCTCCGAGTAGGGCAGCTCCAAAGCGCGCGCCAAGCCGTCGACGTAACCGGCGACGCGTAGCGAGTGGCGGTAGGTCGACGGGTCGCGCTCGTCGACGATGTTGGCAAACGTCTCGAGGGCGCGAAGCGTCTCCCGCTGGAGGCTCTTCAATCGCAGCTGCACCTGCTGCACTGCAATCGCGACCGGGACGAGCAGGACGACGTTCCAGGGATGGCCGATCGCCAGCAGAGCGAGCGTCGCTCCGAGGCCCACTTCGCCGGCGCTTGCGACGAGTCGCGGGTCGAAGGTCTCGTGACGGCGGACGACGTCGAGGAGGAGCGTGCGGACGGTGAGGTAGGCGAGGCCGAGTGCAACGAGGGCGATGAGATCGTCCAGTAGGCGCAGACTGCCGGTCTCGCCGCCGGCGAGGCCGAACGCGAGCCCGCCTGCGCAGGCGGCGATCGCCGTGGCGCTCGCATCGAAGACCATGCTCCGCACGGGAAGGCCGCGAAAGAGAGCAACCGCGACGACGCCGGCGGCCGCGACGAGTGCGCCAGCCCAGGGCCCGAGGACGATCAGAGCACCGACCTGGATCGCGGCGGCAAGCCGGAAGCGCTCCCACTGCATCGGCTCGCGCGACCGCTCGCGGTCCGACTCCTCGAACAGCTCCACGAGGATGACCGCCGCCAGGAAGAGGGCGAACGCCGTGTGGGCGACGTCGGACAGCTTCGCGAGCGAGATCGCGAGCACGGCCACGCCGAGCCCGATCGTGGCCAGGAATGAGCGAGACGGCCGCATCCCACCCTTATCGGTCGAAACGACCGACCCGCTTAGACTGGGCCCATGGCTGACAGCTGCAGGATCATCGCCCTCGGGGGCCTCGGCGAGGTCGGGAAGAACATGACCGTCTACGAATGCGACGGCTCGATCGTCGTCGTCGATGCGGGGCTCGCCTTCCCGCGGGACGAGCACCTCGGCGTCGACCTCGTCCTCCCGGACTTCGGCTACCTGAGGGAGCACGCCGACCAGATCAGGGCGGTCGTCCTCACCCACGGTCACGAGGATCATGTCGGCTCCCTCCCGTACCTCATGCGCGACGTGCCGATTCCCGAGGTGTGGGCCACGCGCCTCACGCTCGGCCTGGTGAAGTCGAAGCTCGACGAGCACGGCCTGCTTCGTGCCGCGGAGCTTCGCGAGGTGCACCCGGACGACCCGCCCAGAGAGATCGGGCCCTTCCGCATCTCGTTCATCCGCATGGCCCACTCCATTCCGGACTCCGTCGCGATCGTGCTCGAGACGCCCGCGGGCCGGATCGTGCACACAGGCGACTACAAGCTCGACCACACCCCGGTCGACGGTCTCAAGACGGACGTCGGCCGCCTCGCTGAGGTCGGGAACCTTGGCGTCGACCTCATGCTCGGCGACTCGACGAACGCGGAGCGGCCAGGCTTCACCCCTTCCGAGCGAATCGTCGGCGAGGCGTTCCGGCAGATTTTCCCGCTCCGGCAAGGCCGGATCCTCGTCTCGTCCTTTGCCTCGAACGTCCACCGCATGCAACAGGCCGTCGACGTCGCGGTCGAGCTGGACCGCAAGGTGTGCATCGTCGGGCGCTCGATGCGGAAGAACGCGAACATCGCGCGCAACCTGGGGTACATGGACGTGCCCGAAGGGGTGCTCGTGCGGCCCGTCGACCTCGACGAGCTCCAGCCGCACGAACAGCTCATCCTCTGCACGGGCAGCCAGGGAGAACCGCTCTCCGCGCTGACGCGGATCGCTTACAACGACCATCCCGCGATTCATGTCGAGCGCGGCGACACGGTCATCATCTCGGCGAAGCCCGTCCCCGGTAACGAGCTGCGAGTGCACGACACCATCAACCAGCTCGCGAAGACCGGCGCGGAGGTCCTGCACCAGGAGATCGCCCCCGTTCACGTTTCGGGTCATGCCTGCTCGGAAGAGCTCCGCACCCTTTTGGCCCTGTTGCGACCCAGAGCGGTGATGCCCGTGCACGGCGAGTTCCGCATGCTGGCAGCGCATGCGCAACTCGCACGCGAAGCAGGAGTGCCCGCGGCGAACATCATCCTCGCCGAGAACGGGACGGTGGTCGAGCTGTCACGCGAAGGCGTCAAGGTGATCGACGAGGTCCAGACCGGCATGTCCTTCGTGGACGGGCTCGGTGTGGGCGACGTGCACGACGTCGCGCTTCGAGACCGCCGGCGGTTGTCGGAAGACGGCGTCCTGATCGTCGTCGCGACGATCGCGGCGGCGACGAACGGCAGCTCGGCCGGACCGACCGAACTGATCGCCCGTGGGTTCGGCGACGATTCCGGTGAGCTGCTGGACGAGCTGAAAGAGGAAGCGGACAAAGTTCTCGATGGCCTCTTGCGCAACGAGATCATCGAGATCAAGCTCATACAGGAGCATTTGCATGATGAGCTCGGACAACTCGTCTACGACCGCACCCACCGCAGGCCGATGATCCTCCCGGTCGTGGTAGAGGTCTAGTCATGGCCACCATTCGCGCCAGAGAGCCCGGTTGGGCCGACGTGCTGGAAGACCACGCCGCGCAGTGGGCGACGGCGCGACGGCTCGTCAGCCAGCTCGGCGCGTGCGAGGCTGCGGCGCTCGCGTTCTGTCGCCTGCTCGAGCGCTGGGCGCGCGGGGACGCCTACCCGTCGACGGCAGGGGCGCGTGACGCTGCGCTGCGTCATGCGGCCGATCGCATCGAGACCGCGCTGACCGGGCTCGACCATCCACTCGACCGGTATCTGCTCGAGCTCGAGTCCGACCATGCCGAAGGCCGGTCCTGGTACGGCGGGCCTGGTGCGGGCGAGCTGCTCGAGTGGGAGCCGGTGCTGAAGCGGGCCGGCGTCACTGCGAACCCGACGCGCGTCGCGCAGGCATACCTCGAGCTCGCGGTGCTCGTCCGGGCGCTGCAGGGCCTTGCAGACATGGCCCGGATCGACGCCGTGCCGGACCGCTCGTCGCTCTGGGCCGGTCTCTTCGACCTGCGCGAGAACCTCGAGCGCGCCTCGGTCGACCTGCGCGCACTTGCTGCCTGAGCTAACCGTCGTCGGGTCGATCAACCTCGACCTGGTCGCACGGGTCGAAGCGCTCCCGCGACCGGGCGAGACAGTGAGTGGCGCAACGCTCGAACGGATAGCGGGCGGCAAGGGAGCGAACCAGGCGGTCGCCGCGGCCAGGCTCGACGCCGACGTCCGCATGGTCGGGTGCGTCGGCAGGGACGCGAATGCCGACGAGGCGCTGGCCGGTCTCCGCGAAGCCGGGGTCGCTCTGCACGTCGAAGAAGTAGATGCGCCTACGGGCGTGGCGATCATCCTCGTGGGCGACGACGGCGAGAACGTGATCGTCGTCGTCCCCGGTTCGAACG
This sequence comes from Gaiellaceae bacterium, assembly GCA_035573355.1. Taxonomy (GTDB): domain Bacteria; phylum Actinomycetota; class Thermoleophilia; order Gaiellales; family Gaiellaceae; genus 3-1-20CM-4-69-9. The sequence continues at coordinate 27,948 of DATMZV010000025.1, forward strand.
CACTCGTGGGTGGGTTCTCCGCCGCGGGCAGCGTGCTTTGCCAGCTCGAGATCCCCGACGAGGCGGTCCGGGAAGCACGCGCGCAGGCGGAATGGTTGTGCGTCAACGCCGCCCCGGCACGACCGCTCGTCGTCGACGCGGACCTCGTGGTCGTCAATCGCTATGAGGCCGAGGTCGTCGGCGACCAACCGCTGATCGCGGTGACCCTGGGGGAGGAGGGAGCGGTCCTGCTCGAGCACGGGAACGAAGTCACAAGGGCGAAGCCGCCGCACGTCGAGGCCGTCGACGGAACTGCCGCAGGCGACGCTTTCACCGCGTGTCTCGTCGTCTCCCTGCTCGAGAAACGCGATCCCGAGGAGGCGCTCCGCCGTGCGTGCGCGGCCGGTGCCCTCGCCGCTTCCCGCTTCGGTGCGCAGCCCTCACTGCCTACCGCTGACGAGGTAGACGCAATACTGCGCGCGTGACGACGCCGATCCTCATCGACTGCGACCCGGGGCACGACGACGCGATTGCGCTGCTGCTGGCACTCGCCTCGCCGGAGGTCGAGCTGCTCGGCGTCACAAGCGTCGCCGGCAATCAGACGCTCGACAAGACAACGGCGAATGCGCTCCGGGTGCTCGAGTTCGTCGGACGAGGAGATGTCCCCGTTGCCGCAGGCGCGGACCGGCCGCTCATACGTGAGCAGTTCGTTGCCGCGTACGTCCACGGCGAGACGGGTCTCGACGGTCCCGATCTGCCGCCTCCGCAGGGCAAGCCAGTGGACCAGCACGCTGTCGAGTTCCTCGCAGAGACGATCCGCAACTCCGACCGGCCGGTCACGCTGATCCCGGTAGGGCCGCTGACGAACGTCGCGCTACTGCTCGCCCTCCATCCAGATGCGCGGCCCGAGCGCATCGTCCTGATGGGCGGCGCGATCGCAGAGGGGAACGTCACGCCGGCCGCCGAGTTCAACATCTGGTGCGATCCCGAAGCCGCCGCCCGGGTCTTCGCGAGCGACATCGATGTGACGATGATCGGGCTCGACGTCACGCACAAGGCGCTCTTCACACAGGCGCACATCGGCCGGCTCGCCGGCCGGGTGGGGGAGATGGTCACCGAATTGCTGCGCTTCTACGACACGTTCCACCGCAGCGTCTACAACTTCGACGGCTCGCCGATCCACGACGCGCTCGCCGTTGCGCACGTCTTGAATCCCGAGCTCGTCGGAACGTTGAAGCGCAACGTCGAGATCGATACCGAGTCGGAGCTCTGTCGCGGCCGCACCGTCGTCGACCTGTGGCAGCGCACCGATCGGGAACCGAACGCGCTGGTCGGTGTCGAGGTCGACTCGGACGGGTTCCTCGAGCTGCTCGTCGAGCGGATCAACTCACTGCAGTGAGCCTCGTCTTCGCCGCGATCGCGCCGCACGGAACACTCCCCGAGGCGCCGGTGCCCGGAGCGGAGAAGACACACGAAGCACTTGCCGAGCTCGGGCGCCGTTTCGAGGCGGCGGCGCCCGAGGCGACGATCGTCATGACGCCGCACAACGTCCATGTCGAGGGCCACTTCGCGGTCGTGCTGGCGGGGACGGTCGCGGGCTCGCTGGCCGAGTTCGACGCGCCGGAGGTGACGCTCTCGTGCCCGGTGGACGTCGAGCTCGCGGCCGAAGCGGTCGTCGCGCTGCACGACGAGGGCCTGCCGGTCGTCGGGGCGAGCTTCGGCCCGAACGATCCTTCGGCCGCCACAGCGCCGCTCGACTGGGGCGCCCTGATCCCGCTGTGGTTCATGGGCGGACGCACCAAGCCGCAGGTGCCGGCGGTCGTGGTCAGCCCCGCGCGTGATCTCTCTCTCCCGGACCACGTCCGCGCGGGCCAGGCGCTCGCTCGGGCGGCCGACGCCTCGGGAAAGCGAGTCGCGCTGATCGCGAGCGCCGACCACGGGCACGCTCATGACGCCGAAGGGCCCTACGGCTTCGATCCCGCCGCCGCCGAGTACGACGACCTCATCGTCCGCTTCGTCCAGGAGGACCGGCTCGACGGCGTCCTGGGGCTCGACCCGGCCTTCGTGGACGCCGCGAAGGCCGACAGTTGGTGGCAGTTGGCAATGCTCCACGGAGCACTGGGAACGGCGTGGACGGGAACCTTTCTCTCTTACGAAGCATCAACCTATTTCGGGATGCTTTGCGCCGCCTATGCACCTAATTAAAGACAGGGGCTATCCAGGCCGAAACCAGCCTGGTAATGCCATCAAGTGGAGAATTGCGGCTGCGTACGTTCACCCTGGCGCTGATTGCGCTCGGCGGAATCTGGATCGCTCTCGTGATCCAGCGAGGCCACCACGCCCCGGCGGCGTCGTTCGCCGCTGGACCGCAGCCCGCTGACTTCGCTCCGCCGAAGCTCGTCCGGGTAAAGGGTCTGAATCGTCCAGTTGCCGCGAGCCCCGTCGCGAACGTCTCACCGCGCGTCAAGCCGTTTACGCGGGTGCCGACGAAACAGACGCCCGACGTCCAGATCCTCGCCGCGTCGGCGAAGCCGGCTCCGAAGGTGAAGCCGGCGAAGGCGCCTGCTCTCGAGGTCGTCCCGCAGACCGGCCGCTCCTATGCCGAGACGCCCACTCCGCCGCTCGAAACTCTGGCGATCTCCGACGCGCAGGTCGTTGCCGTCACTTCGTCGAGTGCAAGCATCACGTGGAAGACAAACCTGCCCGCTCAGACGCAGGCCGCGTTCGGCCTCGACGCACCGACGATCTGGTCGCAGCCGAGCGCCGACAGCCTCGTCGAGCACCAGACCGTTCTGACCGGCCTCGAGTTCTCGACGACCTACCAGGTCTACCTGCACGCGGTCGACGAGTGGAACAGGGCGCAAACGGCGACGGTGTCGATCACGACTCAGCCGATGGGAAGCCGAAGCAACGCCACGACGAATGGCGGCCAGATCGTCGTCGACGACCGGCCTTTCTTCCCGACGGCGGTGTGGGCCCAGTGCTCCGACGGGTTCGGGAGCAGCATCGACGACGGCATCAACCTCTTCATGGGCGAGGGCTGCAGTAAGGACGACAGGGACCTTCCGTCACGGCTCGACGGCCGCGCTTACTCGATCGTTAACGCGGACAACGCCGGTGCCGACGGCCAGGGTGTGATCGGCTGGTACTACCCGGACGAGTGGGATGCGTTCCTGCAGAGCACCGTCACGCGACAGGAGCTCGACAAGAGCATTCTACCGCCGCGCCCGGGTCGCATCAGCTTCCTCACGCTGACGAACCACTTCTACAGCCTCGCGACCCCGTTGCCGCAAGGGAAAGGAATGTATCCGCTGCTGATGTCGATCCCCGACGTGGTCGGCTTCGATCTCTATCCCTTGCAGGTGTGGTGCCGGCCGGCGTTCGGCGACGTGATGGACGCCCAGCGCGAACTGCACAGCACGTCCGGCGGCAAGCCGACGTTCCAGTGGATCGAAGCGGCGCCGATGGAGCAACGGTGCAAGGAGGAGAAGCAGCTCGATCCGACGCCCGCGACGGTGCGGGCCGAGACGTGGCTCGCCATTGCGGGAGGCGCGGCGGCGATCGGCTACTTCCCGAACCGCTGGTCGGCGCCGATCGGCGACGAGATCACCCGTACGAACCACGAGATCAAAGCACTGAGCCAGGCGCTTCTCGCCCCGGCTGCGAACGCAACATCGGATGTCCCCGCGGTACGTGTGTCGGCGAGGATCCTGAACGGCGCGACCTACGTCATCGCCGTCAACACGACGGGGTCGACTCTCCAGGCGAAGTTCACGGTCGACGGCATCGCCGGCCGCTCGGTCGTCGTGTTCGGAGGCGGCCAGGTCGTCGGAGCCGACGACCAGGGCTTCACCGACAACTTCGGTCCGCTAGCTGCGCACATCTACATAATCCCGCCCTCAGGTTGGTGACCCGAGTGAACGCGCGTCGGCCGACAGCGCTAAGGCCGGAGGCTAAGACCAGGCGCAGCCGGGCTTAGCCGGAGGCGAACTGATGCGGGCGCGGACGCTTTAGCGCCCGTGCCCGGACGGTACGAAACAGCTGCCAAGCGCCGAGACCACTGGAGTGCGCGGGCTTGGCCCGCGCACGTTCCCCGCGAAGCGGCGTCCCTTTACCCGAAGCGAAAGCGAAGCTTTCGCGTAGGAAGCGGAGCGCCGGCGGCGAAGTCGCCGCCATGGCGCCTCGCCGGAAGCAGAAACGCACCCTGAAACCGCGCCTGCCGGCGCGCGTTCGCACGAAGAAGCGCAAGAGCAAGACGAAGAACGCGCAGCATCCCGAGCTGATCGGCCTCGGGCTGCTCGCACTCGGAATCTTTCTCTCGTCGGTTCTCTACCTGGGCTGGAGCGGCGGGATGGCCGGGGGCTGGATCGTGGACGGGTTCAAGGCGACGATCGGGGCCGCTGCCTACGTCGCGCCGATCGCTTTCCTCGTCGTCGGCGCGCTGATGGTGGCGCGCAGCTCGATCGTGGACGTGAAGCCCTTCCGTACCGGCCTCGCCGTCACGACCTTCGGTCTGCTCGCCGCGCTCGGCGCCAGCCACGGCGGCGCGACAGGTCGCGGCCTCGAGGGAATCTTCAGCCTGCTCGTCGGCTCGACCGGCACGACGATCGTCGGCGTGCTCGCGCTCGTGATCGGAGCGTTGCTCCTCTCGGGCGCGTCCGCGGGCGCGCTCGTACGCCGCTCGGGGCATGCCGTGCGACGTGCACACGACCGTGCCCGGCGCGCGCGGCCCGAGGACGACCACGTCGAGCCGGCGACCGTCATCCCATTGCGCTCACTCGAACCGCCGGTGGACGTCGTGCACGACTTCCCGGACGTCGTGGGGGAGAACCAGCCCTCACCGCTCCTGATCGAGCCGGTCTCGACCGAGGAGCCCGACCAGCCGAGTCTCTTCGACGTCGGCGAGATCGAGGCTCACGAGGAATACACGCTGCCCGACCGGGCGATCCTCCGCCGGTCCTCGACCGCGAACGAGGTCTCGAGCGACGTAGCCGAGCGCACCGCCGCGGCGCTCGTCCAAACCCTCAAGCACTTCGGCATCGACGCAAACATCGTCGGCCAGATCTCGGGGCCGCGCGTGACGCGCTACGAGCTGCAGCTCGCACCCGGCACGAAGGTCTCGAAGGTCGCAGCCCTGAAGGACGACCTCTCGTACGCCCTCGCGACGACCGAGATCCGCATCCTCGCTCCGATTCCCGGCAAGCAGGCCGTCGGCGTCGAGGTGCCCAATCTCTCGCCGAACCTCGTGACCTTCGGCGACATCTTCGACGACCTGCCTGCGACGGCGAGCCCCCTCGCGGTCTGGCTCGGCAAAGACATCTCGGGGTCGGCCGTCTGGACCGACCTCGCGCGCATGCCGCACCTGCTCATCGCCGGCACGACAGGATCGGGCAAGTCCGGCTGCATCAACGCGCTGCTCACGTCGGTGCTGCTCCGCTCCACACCGGACGAGGTGCGCATGATCCTCATCGACCCGAAGCGGATCGAGCTGGGGTTCTACGAGTCGATCCCGCACCTGCTCGCTCCCGTCGTGACAAGCCCGAAGCAGGCCGCGGCCGCACTCGCGAACGTCGTCGCCGAGATGGAACGCCGCTACGAGAAGCTGTCCATCCTGCGCGCGCGCAACCTGCCCGAGGCGAACCGCACGCTTCGCCAGCGTGGGGAGCAGGCGCTCCCGTATCTCCTGATCGTGATCGACGAGCTCGCAGACCTGATGATGATCTCGCCGCAGGCCGTAGAAGACGCGGTGATCCGGCTCGCGCAGAAGTCGCGCGCGGTCGGCATCCATCTCGTGCTCGCGACGCAGCGCCCTTCCGTCGACGTCATCACCGGGATGATCAAGGCGAACGTCCCGTCGCGCATCGCCTTCGCGGTCTCCTCACAGACCGATTCACGCGTCATCCTCGACCAGGCGGGCGCGGAGAGCCTGCTCGGCCAGGGCGACATGCTCTTCAAGCCGCTCGGGACCTCGCGCCTCCAGCGTGTGCAGGGCGCCTACGTCTCCGAGGAGGAGATCGCGCTCGTCGTGAGCCAGTGCGGCCAGCAGCGCGAACAGGAGCTCGACGAGTCGCTGCTCGAGCTGCCCGAGGTCTTCGCGGAAGACGTGGATGCCGCGGAGGGCGAGTTCGACCCGGACGAGGATCCATTGCTCGAGAAGGCCATCGAGATCGTCGTTCAGACGCAGACCGCGTCGGTGTCCCTGATCCAACGGCGGCTACGAGTGGGCTACACCCGTGCGGGCCGCCTGATCGACATGCTGGAGCGGCGCGGAATCATCTCGGGCTACGAAGGCTCGAAGCCCCGACGCGTGCTCGTCGAGGACACCGAGCACATCGCGCTCTAAGACACGGGCACGCCGTCAGTTCCTGGCGAGCCTGAGTCCCTCGAGCCCCCAGATCACGAACGCGCCGGTTCGCCGCGGCTCCTCGGCGAGCTGAAAGTCGGGCCACCAGCGCCGTAGCGCATCGAGGCTCGCCGCCAGCTCGACGCGCGCGAGCGGGGCTCCGATGCACACGTGGATGCCACCGCCGAACCCGATGTGCTGCGCGGCGTTCTCCCGGCCGATGTCGAACTCGTCCGGCCGCTCGAAGACGCGCGGATCGCGGTTCGCCGATCCGAACAGCAGCGCAACCTTCGCGCCGCGTGGGATCGGCACGTCGCCGATCGCAAAGTCGTCCGTCAGGACCCAGCGTTCGAAGAGCTGGAGGGGAGGATCGAACCTGATCAGCTCTTCGCTTGCCGCCTGCGGCGAGACCTCACCGTCAACGACGCGCCGCCACTCGCGCGGATTGCGCGCAAAGGCCAGCGTGCCGTTCCCGAGTGTGTTGACCGTCGCTTCATGTCCCGCGTTGAGTAGGACGATGACCGTGCTGACGATCTCGTCGTCGGACAGGCGCGCACCGTCGACTCGCGCCTCGACGAGTGCCGAGACCATGTCCTCGCGCGGTTCCGCGCGCCGCTCGCCGATCAACTCGCGGACGTACTCCTGGAACTCGGCCGCGGCATCGTTCGCCGACGTTGCCGCTTCGTCCGGAACGTCGAACTCGTACATCTTCACCATGCGGTGCGACCAGTCGAGCAGGTCGCGGTGACGATCGAGCGGAACGCCGAGCATCCTGCAGATGACGGCGATCGAGTACGGCTGCGCGTAGTCGTAGAGGAGCTCCATCTCACCCGCCTCGGCGAGCGGCTCGAGAAGCTCACGGGCGAGCTCGTGGGCAGGCTCGCGCAACGCCTCGACGCTGCGGGGCGTAAAGGCCGCCGCGACCAGCTTGCGCAGTCGGGTGTGGTCGGGAGGCTCGAGCCAGAGGAGACTCCAACGCTCGGAGTCCCAGAAGGCCTGCCAGCGCGGATCGAGCGGCGGAACACCGATCTCCTCGGGCTCCAGAACGTGCCGGAAGTTGCGACCGAGCCGCTTGTCGCGAAGACAGCTGCGGACGTCTTCGTGCCGGGTCACGAACCACCGCTCCCGCTGGGGCTCGTAGAAGACCCGGCTCTCCTCCCGCACCCGGTTCAGCACCGGGTAGGGATCCGCGAGAAAGCCTGGATCAGAGGGGTCGAAGGAAATTGTTTGGGTTCCCGCCAGGGGCCTAACCATACGGCTCGCCCGGCCGTCTTACTTCCCTGGCAGGGGGCGGCAGGCGTTAGCATCGCCCCTGATGAATAGGTGGGTCTCTAGGAGGAGGAGAGTTTTGAGCAAGCATCGACTGGTGCCGTTCGGGCTGGCAGCCTTTGTCGCCGTCGTACTCATGGCGGTGGGCTTTACAGCCAGCGGCGCTGCGGCACCCCAGGCGGCGTTCAAGGCTGGGCTGGTCAGCGACGTCGGCCGTTTCAACGACAAGGGGTTCAACCAGAATCAGCTGACGGGAATGAAGCGGGCAGCCAAGGTGCTGAAGATCCAGTACCGCGCCGTCGAGTCGCGTTCCGCGGGTGACTACCTGCCGAATATGGCCTCGCTCGCGAGGAGTGGCTACAACATCGTGATCTCGGCGGGCTTCCTGCTCGCAGATGCGACCGAGGACGTGGCCGACCAGTTCCCGAACACGAAGTTCGCGATCACCGACATGTCGGTCGCCGGCTTCAAGCGCAAGCACTCGAACATCGAGGGCTTGACGTACGCGACGCAGCAGAACAGCTACCTGATCGGCTGCCTCGCGGCACACGTCGCAGCCGCGCAAGGCAAGAAGAACATCAGCGTCGTCGGCGGCATCAAGATCCCGCCGGTTGACACGTTCCTCGCCGGGTACAAGGCCGGCGCACAGAAGTGCGTCCCGGGGACGACGGTCCAGATCGGGTACTCGCAGGACTTCATCGATCAGGCCAAGTGCAAGAGCGTGGCTCAGAACCAGCTCGACGCCGGGTCGCAGGTCGTGTTCGGCGTTGCCGGTCCGTGCGGTCTCGGTGCGCTCGACGCGGCCAAGGAAGCCGGCAAGTGGGCGGTCGGCGTCGACGTCGACCAGTCGTTCCTCGGCCCCCACATCCTCACCAGTGCGGTGAAGAGAGTCGACCAGGGGATCTTCCTGGCCGTCAAGGGCGCGAAGAGCGGCAAGGGCTACAAGGGTGGAGGCAACCTCGTCTTCAATCTGAAGAACGGTGGAGTCGCCCTTGGCAAGTTCAGCAAGAAGGCCAAGCTGAAGAAGGCCTGGCTCACGCAGATCAACACCCTCAAGAAGCAGATCATCAGCGGCAAGATCAAGCCGCCGCTCACGGTCGGCGGCCAGTAGGTCGTCCGGATTCTCGGACAAAGGGCGGGCCTCTTCGGAGCCCGCCCTTTTTTATCCGTTAGACCTTCGCTTCGCTCGGTAAATCTGTAGAACCGGCGCGGCGTCCCGGCCCTTCATAGAATCCCGCGGGCATGGACGAGCCTCCCGTCCTCGAGCTCCGTGGGATCACCAAGCAGTTTCCCGGGGTGCTCGCGAACGATCACATCGACTTCGACCTGCGTCGAGGCGAAGTGCATGCCCTCCTGGGCGAAAACGGGGCCGGCAAGTCCACGCTGATGAGCATCCTCTACGGCCTGTACACCGCCGACTCGGGCCAGATCCTTTTGAACGGCAAGCCCGTGTCGATCACCTCGCCGAAGCACGCAATCGAGCTCGGGATCGGGATGGTGCACCAACATTTCATGCTCATCCCGGTCATGACCGTGACCGAGAACATCGTGCTGGCGAATGAGCCCGTCCACCTGGGTGTCCTGCTCGACGAGTCAGCGGCCGAGAAGCGCGTTGCCGACGTCGCGAAGACGTTCAGCTTCGCGGTCGATCCTCATGCCCGCATTCAGGACATCACCGTGGGGCAACAGCAGCGCGTGGAGATCCTGAAGGCGCTCTACCGAAATGCCGACATCGTCATCCTCGACGAGCCGACCGCCGTGCTCACGCCGCAAGAGGCAGCGGAGCTGTTCGAGATCCTGAGGACGCTCACGCGGGAGGGAATCTCGATCATCTTCATCACGCACAAGCTGAACGAGGTGCTGGAGATCGCAGATCGCATCACGGTCCTGCGGCGAGGCAAGAAGGTGGAGACGATTCCGCGCGAAGGCGCAACGGAGGCAGCGCTCGCAAGGGCCATGGTCGGACGCGAGGTCCTGCTTCGCGTCGACAAGAAGGCGGGCCAACCCGGTGAGCTGCTGCTGAAGGTCGAGGACCTCTCCGTACAGGATGACCGCGGACTGGAGGCTGTGCGGGGCGTGACGTTCGACGTCAGAGCGGGGGAGATCGTCGGCATCGCCGGCGTCGACGGCAACGGCCAGAGCGAACTGATCGACGCCCTGACCGGTCTCCGGAACGTCGCAGGCGGCCGGATCAGCGTCGGCGGCCAAGACCTGACCCACGCATCCGCGCGCCAGGCGCTCGACGCGGGAATGGGTCACATTCCCGAGGACCGGCAGAGACGCGGCCTCGTGCTCGACTTCAACCTCGCCGAAAACCTCGCCCTGCACGACTACGACAAGGAGCCGTTCTCGCGGTTCGGGTGGCTGAACCCGCGGCGCTGGCTCCAGTGGGCCGGCGGACTGCTCAAGGAGTTCGACGTCCGGGGTGGAGGGCCTACGACACGGGGCGCCTCATTGTCCGGGGGCAATCAACAAAAGGTCGTCATCGCACGGGAGGTCTCGCGCGATCCGAGCGTCCTGGTCGCGGCACAGCCAACCCGCGGCCTTGACGTCGGCGCGATCGAGTTCGTGCACCGCCGCCTCGTCGAGCAGCGGGACGCAGGCAAGGCGGTGCTGCTCGTCTCGCTCGAGCTCGAGGAGATCCTGTCGCTCTCCGACCGAATCCTCGTGCTCTACGAAGGGCGCATCGTGGCCGAGCTCCCGCCGGACGCCAGCGAGGAGGAGGTCGGGATCGCAATGACCGGCGCACGACGCGAGGTAGCAGTGTGAGCGACCAAGGGCCGCCGACCGGGTCCGCGCCGACACCGCAGGCGCCGCTCGGATCCGATCCGGAAGCGTACGCCCCGTCGGTCGCCGGCCAGCTCGCGTTCTACCAACGCGCGGGCGGGATCATCACGCCGCTGCTCACCGCCGTCGTCGCCTTCCTTGCGGGCGGGCTCGTCGTGCTCGCGACCGGTCACAACCCGCTGCGCACGTACAAGGCGATCTTCGAAGGCGCCGGGCTCAACTGGTTCTTCCACTTCGGCAGCTACCACATCGACCTCCCCTTCACGAACCACCACATCTGGTTCTGGTGGGACACGAACACGAACCACACGGCCGCGTACAACCTCACGCAGACGCTGCTGACGACGACCCCGCTGATCCTCACCGGGCTCGCAGTCGCATTCGCGTTTCGCTGCGGCCTCTTCAACATCGGCGGTCAGGGCCAGTACCTCGTCGGCGCAATCGTCGGGGTCTACGTCGGCTCACGCTTCACGGACATGGCGCACCTGCCCCACGTGATCTTCGGCCTCACTGCCGCCGCGCTGGCGGGCGCGCTCTGGGGATCAATCGCAGGATTCCTGAAGGCGACCGTGGGCGCGCACGAGGTGATCACGACGATCATGCTCAACTGGATCGCGTACTGGGGCGGGAGCTATCTGTTCGGGCGAGGTGGTCCGCTGCAGAACCACGTCAACAAGGCGGTCCCGATCTCCGACGACGTCGCGCCGGGCGCGAAGCTCGCCGCGATCTGGGGCAACCCGCACCTGCAGGCCTTGCATTCGGGCATCTTCGTCGCGCTCGGTGCGCTCGTCGTCTTCTACATCGTCCTGAACCGCACGACACTCGGCTACGAGGTGCGCGCAGTCGGCTTCAATCCCGAGGCGGCGCGCTACGGTGGGATCAGCGTCGCGCGCAACTTCATCATCGCCATGGCCATCTCCGGCCTCTTCGCCGGGCTCGCCGGGGGCCTCGACATCCTCGGCTGGCAGTTCCGGCTCGGCGTGCTCGACGTTCAGGTCTCGAACATCGGCTTCATCGGCATCGCGGTCGCGCTCCTCGGTCGCAATACGGCGGTCGGAGTCGGTTTCGCCGCGCTCCTCTTCGGCGCCCTGCTCACCGGAACCTCCACGCGCAGCCTCGACCCGAACATCTTTCCGCCCCAGCTCGCAGGGAATCTCGCCTTGATGATCCAGGCCCTCGTGCTGCTCTTCGTGGGCGCGGACTTGCTCATCCTCTACATCTGGCAGGCACGCAAGAAGGTCCGCATGCCCGGACTGAGTCGCGCAGCCGACGAGGCCGCATGAGCGCGATGGAGTACGCCGCACGCGTCCGGGAGAAGTGGTCCGGCAACGTGATCATCGCGCGTGCTGGCCTCGCCCTCGGACTCTTCGCGTTCGTCGTCGCGCTGCCGCCGTTCGATGCCCCCGTCTGGGTACCGGTCTTCGTTGGGTTCCTTGCCTTCGCGGCGGGGATCTGGGTGCTCTCGCGCGGGATGCGCCGGCCGGGCTGGACGGCGATCGGGTTCGGCATCGTCGGGATCGGCCTAGGCGTCCTCGCTACCAGAGCGAGCTCATCGAACATCGACCAGGTCGTCGTCTGGTCCGCACTTCTCTCGGCGACGCTCATCTGGGCGACTCCGCTGACCTATGCCGCGATCGGCGGCTTGTTTTGCGAGCGGAGCGGCGTGGTGAACATCGGGCTCGAGGGGATGATGCTCGGGGGCGCGTTCTTCGCCGCGCTCGGTGCGGATAAGTTCGGGAACTGGGAGATGGGACTCGTCTGCGCAGCGGCCGCCGGCGCTGGCTTGGCCGCCGTGCATGCCGTCATGTGTATCAATCTGCGTGCGGACCAGGTGGTGAGCGGCTTCGCGATCAACTTCCTCGCGCTCGGCCTCACCGGCTACTTCTTCATCGACATCTACGGCGAGAACGGCACACCGGGTGACCTGCCGCGCATCCCCGACGTCAACATCAACTTCCTCGGCAGCGTCTTCGGCCATCTGAACCTGATGATCTGGGTCTCGTTCGCGCTGTTGATCGTCGCCCACATCACGCTCTTCCACACGCCGGTCGGTCTGCGCATTCGCTCCGTGGGCGAGCATCCGCGTGCGGCGGACACAGTCGGCATCTCCGTGTACGGGACCCGCTACGCCGCGGTGATCCTTTCGGGGATTCTCGCCGCGCTCGGCGGTGCGTACCTCTCGATCGGCTACCTCGGCTCGTTCAGCGAGAACATGACCGCCGGCCGCGGCTACATCGCACTAGCCGCCGTGATCTTCGGGAACTGGCGGCCGTTCGGCGCCTTCGCGGCCGCGCTCCTCTTCGGCGGGTCGACCGCGCTCTCGTTCCGGTTGCAGCAGCCGTGGCCGGCGCCGTCCGTGCTCTTCCAGGCACTGCCCTACGTCCTGACCCTGATTGCGGTGGCCGGCGTCATCGGCCGCTCCGTCCCACCTGCCGCAGCTGGCCGCCCTTACGTCAAGCAGTAGGCGCCGGGCCTGGGCGGCGTTGCTGCTCGGGTTGGCAAGCCTCCTCACGATGCCGGCGGCACTCGAGGTCGCTGCACGGTCCAACCGCATCGGCCTGTTGGACACCGCGTACGCAGTGCCACTCGCTTTCCTGCTCGGGCTCGTGGCGCTCGTGATGGCCCGCCGGGCCCGGAACAACCTCCGCTGGCTCCAGCTGCGGGAGGGCGGCAACGGCGTCGCGACGGTCGCGGTCGTGGTCGCCGCCGTCGCGCTCTGCCTCGCCCTCGTGGCCGCTCTTTCCGTGGGTTTCTACGGGCTCGTCGTGCTCTATCAGCATTCGCGCTGATTCCCACTTTCAGCCGCGTCCATCAGCGCCTAAGATGGGGCCGCCGCCGTGTTCGAGATTGGTAACAGCCTCCGAGAGGCACGTCTTCGCCAGAGCCTGGACTTCCCCGAGATCGAGCAGGGGACGAAGATCCGGGCCAAGTATCTGCGCGCACTCGAGGACGAGCAGTTCGACGTCCTGCCGGCGCAGACCTACGTCAAGGGCTTTCTCAGGTCGTACGCCGAATACCTCGGTCTGGACGGGCAGCTCTACGTGGACGAGTACAACTCCCGGTTCGTCGCCGGGGAGGAGGAAACGCCCTCCCGCCCTAGGCGTTCCGCCCCGCCGTCGCGGGGCGTTCAGGTTCAGTCTCGAGTTGTCTTACTGACGCTGCTGGGCATCGCGGCCGTGACGGCTCTCTTCATCGTCGCCTGGACCCGCGGCGAGCCGCAGAACGTGACACCGCTCGGGCTCGGGACGACGACGACCACGAAGGCGAAGACGCCGACGCCGCCGGTGGTTCCGACAACGGCTCGACTGCTCGTGAAGGCGCAACGCGGCCCGTGCTGGCTCCAGGTCCATCGCGGCTCGGCGGCGGGGCCGATTCTCTTTCAGGGAACGCTCGACCAGGGACAGAAGCAACTCTTCACCGGACGGAAGCTCTGGATCACGCTCGATCGCCCCGAGAACCTCGTCACGATCCTCAACGGGCGAACCCATCCGCTGCCCGTCGGCGGCGTGAAGACGTTGGTCGTGACGCCGCGGGGCATCCGCGCGGCCGTGTGATCGCGCCCCCGCGCGCCTTCATCGTCGTCACCGGCAGTGAGCTCGTCCGAGGCGACCGCACGGATCTGAACGGTCCCTTTCTGGCCTCCGAGCTCCTGCGCCGCGGAGTCGAGCCCGCGCGAATCTCGATCGTGGGCGACCGGGAGGACGAGCTCGCCGGCGCGCTCGCCGAAGGGATGCACGCCGACCTCTGCGTCGTCTCCGGTGGCCTGGGCCCGACGCATGACGACCGCACCGTCGAGTTCGTCGCTCGAGCCGCAGGCGTCGGTCTTCGGCTCGACGAGGAGCTGCATGCACAGATCGGCGGTATCTCCCGCGCGTTCGCCGAGCGGCTCGGGCGTCCCTACCTCGACTTCGAGACAGGCGTCCAGAAGCAGGCGACGATTCCCGAAGGTGCGATCTCTCTCGGCCTGGCCGGTACCGCACCCGGTCTCGTCCTCGAGCACGGGGAGACCGTGGTCGTCGTGCTGCCCGGTCCGCCGTCCGAGCTCCAGCGTCTGTGGGCTGTCGCACTCGAGAGTGAACCGGTGCGCCGCGTCCTCGGCCGCACCCGGCCACCCGAGCTTCGTCAGCTTCGCTTCTTCGGCACGAGCGAATCGACAGTCGCGAAGGCGCTCGAAGATGCGGGCGGCGATGGGGACGGGGTGGAAGCCACCATCTGCGCGCGCGACTTCGAGATCCACGTCGACCTGGTCGTGGCTCCGGGCGCCGGAGCCCGCTCGGACGAATTGACGGAGCGGCTCGTCGCGCCCCTCGAGCGGCATCTCTTCAGCCGTGACGAGCGTCCGGTCGAGGAGCTCGTGCTCGACCTCTGCCGCGAGCAGGCGCTCACCCTTGCGACCGCAGAGTCGTGTACCGGCGGGATGGTCTCGCAGCGGCTCACGTCTGTTTCCGGCTCGAGCGACGTCTTTCTCGGCGGCGTGGTCGCGTACTCCGATGACGTCAAGATCCGGGAGCTCGACGTGCCACCGGATCTCCTCAGGTCTCACGGCGCGGTCTCGGCCGAGGCGGCGGAGGCGATGGCTGCCGGGGCGAGGGCCCGACTGGGAGCGGACGTCTCGGTTTCCGTGACCGGGATCGCGGGTCCCGGCGGTGGCAGCGCGGAGAAGCCCGTCGGGCTCGTGTACCTCCATGCGCAGACGCCTGCGCGGTCGCACGGCGCGGACTTCGTCTTCCCCGGTGACCGCGAGTCGATTCGCCGGCGCGCAACCGTCACCGCCCTGCATCTGCTGAGGCGTCTTTTGCAACAGACTCGCGACGAAGCTGCGTGAAGCTCCCGGCTAGCGTGGACGGCCGTGAGCGTGCGCGCCTGTTCTGTGCTCTCCGTCTCCCCGAGGAGACGCTCGACACGCTGTCCGACTGGCAAGCCGACCACATCGACCGGGGCCGGCCGGTCCCCCGCGACCACCTGCACATCACGCTGGCCTTCCTCGGGCACCGTCCGGTGGCGGAGCTCGAGCCGATCTGCCGGGAGCTGCGCGAGGCCGCCGCAGCCGCTGGCCCGATGCGGCTCCTGCCGGAGCGCTACCGCGAGACCAGGAGCGTCGGGATGCTGGCGCTGAGCGACCCGCAGGGAGGAGCGATCCGGCTGGCGGCCGACCTCCAGGGCCGCCTCGAGCGCCTGGGTGTCTACGAGCGGGAGCGCCGCCCGTGGCTCCCGCACATCACGGTCGTCCGCTTCCGGGAGCGCCCGGGGCTGCGGCCGCCGCTACCTCCACTCGGGGAGGTCAGTCCGTCCGATGCCGCTGCCTACCATTCCGTGCTGCGGTCCGGTGGAGCGCAGTATGTCGTCCTCGAATCTTTTGCCCTAGGAGGTTGATGGAAGTGGATCGCGAGCAGGCTCTGGACGCCGCCCTCGGGCACATCGAGCGTCAGTTCGGCAAGGGCGCCGTCATGAAGATGAACGACCACGCGCACGTCTCGATCGGCGCGGTGTCGACCGGCTCGCTCGCACTCGACCTCGCGCTCGGGATCGGCGGGCTCCCGCGCGGCCGCATCGTCGAGATCTTCGGGCCTGAGTCCTCCGGAAAGACGACGCTCGTCTACCACGTGATCGCGGAGGCACAGCGCCGCGGCGGCATCTGTGCATTCATCGACGCCGAGCATTCGATGGACCCGACGTACGCGAAGCACATCGGCGTCAACATCGACGACCTCCTTGTTTCGCAGCCCGACACCGGTGAGCAGGGGCTCGAGATCGCGGAGCTGCTCATCCGCTCCGGGGCGCTCGACGTCGTCGCGGTCGACTCTGTCGCGGCCCTGACGCCGAAGGCCGAGATCGAGGGCGAGATGGGCGACACGCACGTCGGCCTGCAAGCGCGGCTGATGTCGCAAGCGCTGCGCAAGCTTGCCGGCACGCTGAACCGCACCGACACGATCTGCCTCTTCACGAATCAGCTGCGAGAGAAGATCGGCGTCATGTTCGGGAACCCGGAAACGACGCCCGGCGGTCGCGCCCTCAAGTTCTACTCGTCCGTGCGACTCGACATCCGTCGCATCGAGACCCTGAAGGAAGGCGTCGAGGCGATCGGCAACCGTGTGCGCGTGAAGGTCGTGAAGAACAAGGTCGCGCCGCCGTTCAAGCAGGCCGAGTTCGACATCATCTACGGGTCCGGCATTTCCTGGGAGGGAACGGTTCTCGACGCCGGGCTCGAGCGCAAGGTCGTGACGAAGTCGGGCTCGTACTTCAGCTTCGGCGACGAGCGGCTGGGCCAGGGGCGCCAGAACGCGACCGCGTTCCTGCGTGAGCATCCAGACGTCTGTCAGGGAATCCTCACCGGCATTCAGGTGGCCATCGGGCCCGAGCAGGTTGCGTCCGCGCGGCTCCTTCCCGTCGACGCAGACGCCGTCGCCGAGCAGAACGGCAAGGTCACGCAAGACCTCAAGGTCGAGAAAGCCGCCTCGAAGAAGTAGTGCCGACCGTCACCGGGCTGCGCGAGGACCGGCGCGGCCGGGTGGCCGTGGAGCTCGACGGCTCTCCGTGGCGCACGCTTCCC
>DATMZV010000026.1:0-2962 GCA_035573355.1 Gaiellaceae bacterium
GCGTCTTGACCTCCATGAGCAGGCAGTTGAACGCAGCCACGTCGACGCCGGTCGCATCGAGCCCGCTCTCGAGCGCCTGCACCAGCGTCGTCCCGGAGCCGGCGAACGGATCGAGCACGTGCTGGCCCGGACGAAAGTAACGCGAGAGCAGGATCTCGACGAGCTGCGGGATGAACTTGCCGAGGTAGGGATGAAGCCGGTGCACGTGCTTCGTGCGCTCGCGCTCGGGCAGGTCCCGCTCGGACCATGAGAGTGCGAGATCGATGTCGGCGTAGAGAGCGTCCTGGGTCGGGGCCACTCGCGCCAGTTCGACGCCGACCTCAGAAAGCCTGGGCCAGTCGCTCCAACCGGCCGCTTCGGACGGCGATCACGTCGAAGGAGACCTCGAGCCCGGCCGTCTCCGGATGCCGGACGAGCCAGGCCTCCGCAGCCCACCGGATCCGGCGCTGCTTCTCGTCGTCCACCATCTCGATCGGGTCGCCGAAGCGGGGACCGAGCTTCTCCTTGACCTCGCAGAAGATCAGCCTGCGGCCGCGCCGGACGATGATGTCGAGCTCGTAACCGGCCACCCACGCGTTCTGCGCCAGGATCCGGTAGCCGCGCAGGCGATACCACCAGACCGCGCGTCGCTCCGCACGCTTGCCTCGCCGCCTGTCCATGAGGCGACGCTACGCAGACTGACCGCACATGGCCGTAACGAATCAGTGACGAAACTCGGGTCGACTAGGCGGACAACGCCGCCAGCTCCTCCTCGCTCCGGTAACAGAGAGCCTGGAAGGAACGGCGGTGGATGCGCGACGGGCCGCGCTCGCGCACGATCTTCGAGTGACCGGGCGTGATGTAGCCCACGTGCGACGAGAAGCCGTAGTGCGGGAAAAGCGCGTCCATCCGCCGCATGACCCGGTCACGCGTCACCTTGGCGACGATCGAGGCGGCCGCGATCGCCGCGCTCTTCTCGTCCCCGTCGACGATTGCCTGATGCGCAGGCGCCGTCGGGCCAAGACGGAAGCCGTCGACGAGACAGGCCTCGGCCGGCGGGGAGAGGGCGTGCAGGATCTCCCGCATCGCAGCCAGATTCGACTTGTGCAGGCCGTTGCGGTCGATCGCGCCGTGCGGGATGACCCGCACGACCACCTGTTCCGCGCAGCCGAGCACGGCATGGAAGAGCTCCTCGCGCCGCTCCGCCGAGCACTGCTTCGAGTCGTTCAGAAAGCCGAGCGGCCGCACCTTGTGGTCCCGCAGACAGCCGTAGTCGAGAAGGACGCCCGCGACCACGAGCGGGCCGGCGAGACACCCTCGCCCGGCCTCATCCGTGCCTGCGACGAGTCGTGCCCCGAGCTTGCGGTCGAACTTCAGGAGCTTCTGGCCGGTGCGTGACGCCACGGCCGCGAGGATACCGAGCTACTCGGCGGGCTCTTCGGACGCCTCGGCGGAAACGTCGCTCGCAGCGGGTTCCTCGGCCTGAGCGCCTTTCGGCCTGCGCACGACGTCCTGGCGGAGCTCGCGGACCCGGGCCTTCTTGCCGACCTTGCCGCGGAGGTAGTAGAGCTTGGCCCGGTTCACGTCACCGACGGCCGCGACCTCGATCTTCTCGATCTTCGGCGTGTGGAGCGGGAACGTCCGCTCGACGCCCACGCCGAACGACTGCTTGCGGACGGTGAACGTCTCGCGGGCTCCCGAGCCCTGGCGCTTGATCACGATGCCCTCGAAGACCTGGATCCGCTGGCGCTGGCCTTCGATCACCTTGAAATGGACGCGAACCGTGTCCCCTGCCTTGAACCGGGGGACGTCCCGCAACTGGGCATGCTCGAGTGTCTCGATCACTTTGCTCATAGGAAAAGCCGCCCAGGGCAGCCGCGGAATGCTAGCGAACCCTGATCCGCTTAGTGGAAGGAGATCCGGCTCGGAGGCCAGTAAGTCGCGAAGACCGGGCCGATCAGGTTCTTCCGAGGGACGAGCCCCCAGCGGCGGGAGTCGCAGGAGGAGCTCCGGTTGTCGCCCATCATCAGGTAGTAGTTCTTCGGGATCCGGGTGTAGGTGTGCCGGGGCGGGATGTCCATCAGCCCATAGCTGTCGTGATCGCGCCGGTCAGCCTTGACGTACGGCTCGTTCAGCTTCTTGCCGTTGATGTAGACGAACCCGCTCCGCTCTTCCCACACCTCACCGGGAAGGCCGATCAGCCGCTTGACGAACGTTCCCTGGGAACCGCAAGCCTCGAGTGCGAGCTTCGGTGTCTTGAACACGACGATCTCGCCACGTCTCGGCGAACGGAAGTGGTAGATGAACCGGTTGGCGAGGACGCGGTCGGACGTGCTCGCCTCGCACCCTGCTGCCGGCCGCGCGCAATGCAGCGTCGGCTCCATCGACGACGACGGAATCCGGTACGGGTTGACGACCCAGGCCTTGATCGCGAGGACGATCGCGATTGCGCCCGCGATCGTCACGACCCAGTCGAGCGCGACGCGCCAGCCGTGCGGCAGATTCGGGAACAAGCGGTCGATCGGGTTGTGCGACTTCTTCCCCTGGCTCGCCAATTGCGCGAAGCCGTCGCGCTCCGCGTCGTAGCGGGCCCGCTGATCCGGGTCTCGCAGGGTGTCGTACGCGTCACGCAACCGGCGCCACCCGTCGTCCTGGTAGCCGGCCTCGAGCGCGGTGCGCCGATATGCGGACTCGATCTCCTGCGGCGACGCGTCGGAGCGGACTCCGAGCGTCGCGTAGTGATCGGTCACAGGGCCGTTCGTTGGCGGCTCTGTTCGCGTCGCCATTCCTCGATCTTTCCGTGGTCGCCTGACAGGAGTACCTCCGGCACACGCCATCCTCGGAAATCAGCGGGGCGCGTGTAATGCGGATACTCGAGCCCGCCCTCGAGCTCGGCCGAGAAGCTTTCGAATGCCCCCGACTCCTCGTTGATCGCGCCCGGAAGACGACGCGCAATCGCGTCGACCAGAACCATCGCGGGCAG
>DATMZV010000027.1:0-6692 GCA_035573355.1 Gaiellaceae bacterium
GCCTGTCCGCCGCGGAGGCGGTCATCGGGATGCGGCTCGGGCCCGCTCCGTCCGGAATCGTTCGCGCGTAGGTTTTTTCGTGCCGGAGGGTTAGTCGATCTTCGCCATGACGTGCTTGATCTGCGTGTAGTCCTCGAGCGAATACGCGGACAGGTCCTTGCCGTAGCCCGACTGCTTGAAGCCGCCGTGCGGCATCTCGCTGACCAGCGGGATGTGGTCGTTGATCCACACCGTCCCGAATTGGAGCTTCCGCGAAGCGTTGAGCGCCCGGCCGACGTCGCGCGTCCACACCGACGCGGCGAGGCCGTAGTTCACGTCGTTCGCCCACGCGATCGCCTCGTTGTCGTCGGCGAAGCGCTGCACCGTTACAACTGGGCCGAAGACCTCGCGCTGCACGATCTCGTCGGTCTGGCCGACGTCGACGACCACCGTGGGCTTGACGAAGAAGCCGCGGTCGCCGTTCGTGCCGCCGCCCGTCAGGACGGTCGCGCCTTTCGCACGGTCGATGAACCCGAGCACGCGTTCTTGCTGCGCCTTGGAGATCACGGGGCCCATCTCGATCTCGTCGCCCTCGGCAGGATCGCCGACGTGCAGCGACTCGACAGCCGGGACGAGCTCCTCGAGCAGCCGGTCGTAGATCTTCGGGCCTGCGACGACACGTGAGGCTGCCGTGCAGTCCTGCCCGGAGTTCCAGTAGCCGCCGATCTTGATGCCCTCGGCGACCGCGGCCGGATCCGCGTCGTCGAAGACGATCACGGGCGCCTTACCGCCGAGCTCGAGGTGGACGCGTTTGAGATTGTCCGCCGCCGCACGCGCGATGATCTTGCCGGTCTCGACGTCGCCGGTCAGCGACACGAGCCGTACGTCCGGGTGCTTGACGATCGCCTCGCCCGCGGGCACGCCGTCGCCGGTGATGACGTTCAGGACACCGGGCGGCAGGATCTCCGCCGCGAGCTGCGCGAAGCGCAAAGTCGTCAGCGGCGTCTGCTCGGACGGCTTCAACACCTGCACGTTGCCGGCGGCAAGCGCAGGAGCGAGCTTCCAGATCGCCATCATCAGCGGGTAGTTCCACGGCGCGATTCCGCCGACGATCCCGATCGGCTCACGCCGGAGCCAGGAGGTGTAGCCGCGCATGTACTCGCCGGCTGACTTGCCTTCGAGCACGCGGGCCGCGCCAGCGAAGAAGCGAATGTTGTCTGTTGCGACCGGAATCTCGTCCCTCGCATACGAGAGCGGCTTGCCGACGTTCAGTGACTCGAGCTCGGCGATCTCCTCGGCATGCTCGTCGAGCGCATCCGCCAACTTGAGCAGCATCTCGGCGCGCTCTCCGGGCGTCGTCTCGATCCATTCGACGAGGGCTTTCTTCGCCGCCTGGACCGCACGGTCGACGTCTTCGCCCGATGCGCGCGGGACCTCGGCGATCACCTCGCCGGTCGATGGGTTGAGAACCTCCATAGTCTCGCCGCTCGAAGCGTCGACCCACTCGCCGCCGACGAGGTTCTGGTGCTTGGAAACGGTGGTGCTCACGATCTACCTCCTTCGCAGAATCCCCGTGTCGCGCGACAGGCGCTGCGCGATCGTCACGGGAAGCACGGTCATGACTATCACGAAAAAGACGACGACGTTCACTTGCGGGAGCTGCTGCCCCAGGCGCAGATTGCCGAGAATCCAGATCGGCAGAGTGTTCTGGGCGCCGGCGGTGAACGTCGTGACGATCACCTCGTCGAACGAGAGCGCGAAGGCCAGCAGCGCACCGGCGACGAGGGCGGTCGAGATGACGGGAAAGGTGACGAAGCGGAAGGTCTGCCAGCCGTCCGCGCCGAGATCCATGGAAGCCTCTGTCAACGAGGTCTGTGTCCGGCGCAGCCGGGCGACGACGTTGTTGTAGACGACGACGATGCAGAAGGTCGCATGCCCGATCACGATCGTCCAGAGGGACGGAGGGAGCCCGTGAACGGGGTTGTTGTTGAAGAACGAGTTCAGCGCGATGCCCGTCACGACTCCGGGCAGCGCGATCGGAAGGACGAGCAGGAACGTCACGGCGTCCCGACCGAAGAAGCGGAAGCGGCTGACGGCGGCCGCCGCGGCCGTGCCGAGGACGACCGCGATGGCGGTCGCGATTACGCCGGCCTTCAGCGAGAGGATGAGCGCACTCCTCGCCTCCTCGTTGTGCCACGCGGCATGGAACCACTTGGTGCTGAAGCCGCCGATCGGCCAGCTCTGAATGTTCGAGGGGTTGAAGGCGTAGACGCAGATGAGGATGAGCGGGACCCAGAGGAAGAGCACGACGAGCCCAGTCCAGACGCCGAGGGAGATCCTAGTGGCGCGCGCCTCCACGACTACAACGCCTCGAATGCGCCCAGCCGTTTGGCGAGGATCAGGTAGACCGCCATCACGATCAGCGGGATGGTGGCGTAGGCAGCGGCGAACGGGAGGTTATTCGTCAGCCCGAGGACGTTCCGATAGATGACGTTCCCGATGAAGTCGACGTTGCCCACGAGCGACGGCGTGATGTAGTCGCCCAGCGTCAACGAGAACGTGAAGATCGAGCCGGCCGCCAGCCCGGGCAGCGCGAGCGGCAGGATGACTCTGCGGAACGTCGTCCAGTTGCGTCCGCCGAGGTCGCGCGAGGCTTCGATGAACGAGTCCGGGATCCGCTCGAGGGCCGCGTACACCGGCAGGATCATGAACGGCAGCCAGATGTAGGAGAACACGATCCAGATGGCCGTGTTCGTAAACGCCCAGCCCTGCTGCGGCAGGCCGAGCTTCCCGAGCGTCCAGTTGAGCGCGCCGTCATGATTGAGGATCAGCCGCCACGCGTAGATTCGCGCGAGATAGCTCGACCAGAGCGGTAGCAGCACGATCACGAAGAGGATCGTGCGCAGGCGCGGCGTTGCGACGCGGGCCATGTAGTACGCGAACGGAAAGGCGATCAGCGCGTCGGTGAGCGTGACGGCAGCCGCCATCCAGATCGTCCTGAACGCGATCTGCCGATATGTCGGGTCGTGGATGATCGTGTCGAAGTTCGTCCACGTCCACACGTGGGTGAGCTTCCCCGTGAACGAGTCGATGCTCCAGAACGCCGACACGAACAGGACGGCGAGCGCCGCCAGGTAGAAGATCAGCATCCACGCGAGCGGCGGCAAGAGCAGCGCGACCCCCCGCAGCCACGGCCGCCGCCAGAGCGCGGCGGAGAGACGGCGGCGGGCCGATCGAGACCGGCCCGCCACCCGGTACGCCTCAGACGTCAACTCTTGATGTCAGTCCAGGCTTGCTGCCACTTCGTGTAGTCAACGCAGTTGTTCTGGCCGTTGCCGCAGGCCTTGACCGGTGTCTTCCAGAACTTGATCGAGTTGAAGTACGCCGCCGGAGCGTTGCCGTGGTACTGGGCGCACGAGCCCTTGGACAGCTTGTCCATGATCGCGCACGCCTTGGTATTCGCCGGCGTCTCACCGAAGTAGATCGCCTGCTGGGCCTGCACCGTCGGGGTGGAGACCCACTTGATCCACGACACGGCGCAGTTTGGGTGCTTGGCCTTCGAGGAGATCATCCAGGTGTCAGCCCAACCGGTTGCGCCTTCCTTCGGGATCAGGTCGGCCACCGGGGCCTTCGCCGCCTTGAGCGTGTTGGTCTGGTACGGCCACGATGCGCCCAATACCGCGCCGCCGTTCTTGAAGAGGTCGATCTCGTCACCTGCAGACGCCCAGTACTTCTTCACGAGCGGCTTCTGCTTTTTCAGCAGATCCACCGCCGCCTTGAACTGTGCGTCAGTCAGCTCGTACGGGTCCTTGATCCCGAGCGCGGGCTTCGTCTTCGAGAGGTAAAGAGCGGCGTCCGCGATCTGGATCGGGTTGTCCGGGACGGTGATCTTGCCCTTGTACTTCGAGCTGTAGAGCACTCCCCAGCTGTTCGGCTTGGGCTTGACCTTCTTCGTGTTGTACATGAGCGTATTCGGGCCCCACTGCAGCGAGATCCCGTAGTGGACGCCCCTGACAGTGTTGTGGGGCGGGGACTTCAGGGCCGGGATGAAGTTCTTGAAGTCGGGGACGAGCTTCGGATCGATCGGACGCACGTCCTTGCCCACGATCAGGCGGAGGCTGGCGTCACCGGAGGCGGAGACGGCGTCGTACTGGCCGGTTCGCATCAGGGTCACCATCTCGTCCGACGAGCCGCCGTACTTCGCCCGCACCTTGCACCCGGTCGCCTTCGTGAACGGCTTCACCCATTGTGGCTGCGTGTAGCCCTCCCAGGCGATCAGGTTCAGAGCGCCCTCGTTCTTGCCGGTTTTGGTGATCATTGACGGCCCACCGGTCCCTGAGCTGACTCCCGACGCGGGCACGCACAATGCCGCGGCCAGTGCGGCGAGAACCACGTGCCTCCTGTGAATCCTCCTCATTCTTGTCCTCCTCGTTCGATCTCGAAGGTGTGCTCGGGCCGCCAGTCGAGGCGGACCCGCTTGCCCCTTGACTCGAGCGCCTCCTGCGAGGACGTCTCGAGGTTCTGCCTGACCACTGTGAGCTCGCCGCCTGAGTCGAGCTCGACGATGTACCTGGTGAACATGCCGACGTAGACCACGTCGCGGATGCGACCCAGCTCGCCTTCGCCGGCTTCGTCGAAGTGCATCCGGATCTTCTCCGGACGGACGGTGAACTTCCTGCCGTCCCGCTCGATCACGTTCGAAACGCCGACGAAGCCGGCCACGAACTCGGTTGCGGGACGTTCGTACACCTCGGCCGGAGCGCCGATCTGCTCGATCCGGCCTTCGTTGAACACTGCGAGGCGGTCACTCATCGTGAGCGCCTCCTCCTGATCGTGCGTGACGTAGACGAAGGTGATGCCGACGTCGCTGACCTCGCGCTGGATGCGCTTCAGCTCGATCTGCATCTCCTGGCGAAGCTTCAGGTCGAGCGCGCCGAGCGGCTCGTCGAGGAGCAGCACTCGCGGCGTGTTGACGAGTGAACGCGCGAGCGCGATGCGCTGCCGCTGGCCGCCCGACAGCTGCACCGGCTTGCGATCGCCGAGCTCGGGCAGGCGGACCACTTTCAGGATCTCGTCGACGCGCCGCTTTCTTTCGGCGCGTGGGACGCGCTTCACGCGCAAGCCGTAGCCGACGTTCTCGGCCACGGTCATGTGCGGAAAGAGCGCGTAGTCCTGGAACACGGTGTTGACGTCGCGTTCGTACGGGGCGCGGTTCGTCACGTCGGCCCCGCCGAGCTCGATTCGCCCTTCATCCGGACGCTCGAAGCCGGCGATCAACCGCAGCGTCGTCGTCTTCCCTGAGCCCGAGGGGCCGAGGAGGGTGAAGAACTCTCCGGCCGGGATCTCGAGATCGACCCGGTCGACCGCCACGACGTCGCCGTACGTCTTGCGAATCCCTTCGAGCCGGACATCGATCTCTGCCGCAGGCACTTGATGTGATGCCGACTCGGTATCAGCCAGCGCGGGCGTCGCCAAGCGATTCCTCCAGCAGATCGAGGCCGCGCTCGAGGAGCGCATCGTCGATCGTGAGGGGCACGAGGATGCGAATCACGTTCCCGTAAATACCGCAAGACAGCAAGACGAGGCCGCGGTCACGTGCGGCCGAAGTCACCGACTTCGCGAGCTCCGGGGTGGGGTCGGCCAGTTCGAGAGCGAGCATCGGCCCGAGCCCACGAACCTCGCCGACCGCGGCGTTGCGTGCCGCGAGCTGCTCGAGGCGGGTACGGATGCGGACGCCGAGGTCGTCGGCGCGTTTGCGGAACCCTTCGCTTGCCACCTCGCGGAGGACTTCGATCGCCGCCGCACAGGCGAGGGGGTTCCCTCCGAAGGTCCCGCCGAGACCTCCGGGCGGAACCGCGTCCATCAGCTCCGTCGGGCCGGTGACGCCCGCGAGCGGTAGACCGCCGCCGAGTGACTTCCCCGAGACGATCAGGTCCGGGACGGTGTCGTAGTGCTCGATCGCCCAGACCGGCCCCGTCCTCCCGATGCCGGCCTGCACCTCGTCGTCGACATAGAGGATCCCGTGTTGTTCGCACACCTTCTTGAGCCGGGCGGGAAAGTCCGACGGCATCGCAACGAAGCCGCCTTCGCCCTGCACGGGCTCGAGCACGACGCACGCGACGGTGGCGGGGTCGACGTCCTGCTTGAAGAGGTGTGCCAACGCTTCGAGCGCCTCGTCCGACGAGACGCCTCGATATGGATACGGCGCGGCCGACCGGTACACCTCACCCGGGAACGGGCCGAAACCTTGTTTGTACGGAACAACCTTTGCCGTCATCGCCATCGTCAAACTTGTTCGGCCGTGGAAGGCGTGGTCGAACACGATCACCGCGGGACGCCCGGTCGCGGTCCTTGCGATCTTGACGGCGTTCTCGACGGCTTCGGCGCCCGAGTTCACGAGCAGCGACTTCGTCTCGACACCGGGCCGCGGCCAGGTCTCGTCGAGGAGCCTGCAGACCTCGACATATGGCTCGTACATCCCGACCATGAAGCACTGGTGGAGATAGCGGTCGACCTGCTCGTGGATCGCAGCCGCGGCGAAGCCGTGGCCGGTGTTCTGGCACCCGAGCCCACCTGCGAAGTCGATGTATTCGCGCCCGTCGACGTCCCAGATCCGTGCGCCTTCCGCGCGGGCGACGACGAGCGGCGTCGTTGCGACGCCACGCGCGACGTAGCGCTCGCGGTCGGCGACGACCTGGTCCGACTTCGTGTTC
>DATMZV010000028.1:0-5519 GCA_035573355.1 Gaiellaceae bacterium
AGGAACTGGGCGGCGCAGCCGGTGAGATAAGGGACATCCCAGGTCTACTTACGGCAGAACTGCCATCGGCGGCGCTGCATGGTCGCTTCGCTGGTTGTAAGGACAGTGAAGGGAACATGTTCCATCTGTGGCAGCGGAACCCGGAAAACTGATCGTCCGGAAAACGTCTCAGGGTCGAGCCGATGGAAAACCAACCCTTCAGAACTAACTCCGGCCGCAACGGCGCCGAATCGAAACGCAAGCGCCGGGAGATCATCCTGGCCGCGAAGCGGCCGGATCTCCCGGCGGAGTGCGCCTGGCAGGAATCGAACCTGCGACCTTGCGCTCCGGAGGCGCACGCTCTATCCCCTGAGCTACAGACGCGCTAGGCCAGTGTAGCCGCCTTGCCCGGATAATCTCGATCCGTGCGGGCCTATCTTCGGAGCCTGAATCCGCAGCTTCCGCGGGACGTCTGGATCCTGCAGGCGGGTGGGCTCGTGAACATGTTCGGGAACGGCGTCATCGGCCCGTTCCTGATCATCTACCTGCACAACGTCCGGGGGATCTCGCTCGGCATCGCCGGCCTCGTTGTCGCCACCGGTTCCCTGGCGGCGTTCGCGTCCGGGTTCGTCGGGGGCGCGCTGTCGGATCGGCTCGGTCCCCGGGTCGTGCTGAGCGGTGCGCTCGTGCTGGCCGCGATCGCGTTCGCACTCTTTCCGTTGATCCGCGAGACCTGGCAGGCGTTTGCGCTGAACCTCCTCGTCGGCGTTGCGACGGGCGCGTTCTGGCCGAGCCAGTCCACCCTGTTGAGCTCGCTGACACCACCCGGACGCCGTCACGCTGCATTCGCCCAGCAGCGCATGACGATGAACGTCGGCTTCGCACTCGGCGCGCTCGTCGCGGGCGCAATCGCGCGCACTGCCCACCCGAGCACCTTCACCTTCCTGTTCCTGCTGAACGCCGTGACGTTCCTGGTCTTCGTCGTCGTGCTGCAGTTCGTACCGTCGACGCGTCATCGCGAGGAGCGGCGTGAGCCCGGCCGCTATGCGGACGTGGCGCGGAACCGTGTGTTCATCTCCTATGTCTTTCTGAACGTGATCCTGATCGGCGCCGGCATCGCGGTGATGAGCGAGCTCCTGCCGCCGTTCGCAAAGAACACCGCGCACGTGAGCGAGCCAGCGATCGGCGTGATCTGGTTCGTCTTCTCGGCGGTGGTGGCACTCGGGCAGCTTCCGGTGGTGAAGCTCGTCGAAGGCAGGCGGCGGCTGCGCGGCCTCGCACTGATGGGTGTCGTCTGGGCCGGAGCGTTTCTCGGGGTGCTCGTCGGGGGCGCCTGGTTCACCGGCACTCAGGCTGCGATCGTCTTCGGGGTTGCCGTCGGCGTCTTCGCGCTCGCCGAGTGCCTCCACGGCGCGATTTATGCTCCGCTGGTCGTCGATCTCGCCGAGCCTCAGTTACTCGGCCGGTACATGGCCTTCTCGAGCTCCACCTGGCAGATCGGCTTCTTCGCCGGGCCGGCGATCGGCGGCTTCGTCCTTCAGCACAAGCCGCTCGCGCTCTGGCCGGCGGCCGCGGCCGTCTGCGTGCTCGCCTCCGTCTATGCCCTGGCGATCGAACGACGCATCCCGGCGCAGCTACTCCGCACCCCCCGCCTGGAGTCTCTCGCAGGCGTCCCGGGTACCATGCCGAACATGGCGCTAGCGACCGACGATCCCCTCAGTACCGATGCCCAGCCTTCCCCGCATCCGGCGGACGAGGCCTCACGGATTCGCGGAGGCGGTAGCCCCGCGCCCGGAACCACGCGTCGCTGAGCTCAGCGCCAACGGCCTCACCTGGATCCACCTCGACCCGCCGATCGACCCGGAGACGGTCAACACGCTCCGTGAGCGCTTCGGCTGGCATCCGCTCGACGTCGAGGACGTCCTCTCGAAGCGTCAGCGCCCCAAGATCGACGACTACGCCGACGAGGGTTATCTCTTCGGCGTTCTCCACTTCCCCGCGTACGACAAGAACGTCCAGCGGCTGAACTCCGGCGAGCTGGACTTCTTCCTCGGCCCGGACTATCTCGTCACTATCTCGAACGTCGAGCTTCTGCCGGTCACGCGCCTCTTCAACCGGGTGCAGGAAGACGAGCGCTTTCGAGAGCAGCTCTTCAGCAAGGGGTCCGGCCGGCTGCTCTACGAGGTGCTCGACGACCTGTTCGACTACTGCTTCCCGATCCTCGACAAGATCGCCTACAAGCTCGACTCGATCGAGGACGACATCGAGGACCGCCGGTCGGAGGAGATCGTCACCGACATCTCCAAGGCGAAGCAGGAGATCATCTCCTACCGCAAGATCATCAAGCCTCAGCGTCCTGCGTTGCGCCTACTCGAGCGGCGGATCGAGCGCTTCCTCCCGGAGAACCTCGAGCTCTACTTCGACGACCTCGTAGACGCGTCCGAGCGCATCTGGGATTTGTTGGACAACTACAAGGAAGTGGTCGAAGCGCTCGAGAGCACGAACGAGTCCGTGATCTCGCACCGCCAGAACGACGTCCTGAGGATCCTGACCGTGTTCTCCGTGATCCTGCTGCCTCTGACCCTGATCTCGGGGATCTTCGGCATGAACGTGCTCTTCCCCGGCGAGCACACCCACGCGGCGTTCTGGGCGATCGTCGGTCTGATGGTCGGGGTGATCGTCGGGATGATCGGGTTCTTCAAGTACAAGCGCTGGCTGTAGTAAGAGATACTGGAACCACATGGCCGCTCCGTGAGGGCCTAACCCCACAACGGAGGTCGATGTGCTCGTCGCAACTCACGGCTGGTGGCCCTGGCTTCTTACGCTCGCGATCATCCTCATTGTCGTCGCGGTCGTCATCAACTACTTCGCCAAGCGCCGCCGGGAGGTCTAGGTCGGAGCGCCGCGTCGCGAGTTGCACGAGCCGCACGGACGCCGGCTAAGAATCACCTCCGCGCGAACAGAAAAACTGGCCCTACGGAATGAACTCTGTTTGCCTTGGCTCTGATGCCTCGCGCGCCAGAAGGCGCGTCGGCGTGTCTTGGGGCTTCGGCCGGAATTCTGGCTGCAGGGCCAGTGGAGGCCATCCTACACCCACCTTGTGACTCGTGTTGCGAGCCTCGGGTATTTCTGTTACGCGCGCGGGTTCCGGCGGTCGTAGAGCCAGCCGAACAGGCACAGCACCGCCGCGAAAGCGAGGAAACCGCCGAGAAAGCCCCAGGCGTAAACCGCACGCCACCAAATCAGACAAACGACCATCGCGATGATCCCGCCAACCAGGACCAGCCCCGCGATCTTGAGAAAGAAGCCCGCACCGAGTCCTTCGTCCTCGTCCCGAGGCGTGAGGGTGCTGTTCTCCGCTCCTGCCATCTGCGCGCCAGTATGACATTCCCCGGCACGCGTGATTCCCTTCCGGGAGGTGTAGCCAGCTCCTACTGGGCGACCGCGAGGCTCTCGATCTCGTAGAACTGGGGTTCCGAGCCGGGAGGCGGCGGCTGATCGCCGAACACCGCGCGGACCGCCTCACCCAACTGCCCGTCCATGAACCGCTGGAAGTGGTCGCGCGACTCCCAGATGTCGTAGATGTACCAGCCGTTTTCGACCGGGCCGGCGCTGTGGACGATGATCCCGTCCGGAAGCTGATCCGTCCGGGGTGGTGACTGCCCGAACATCTTCTCGTTCACCTGGTCGTACTGCTCCTTCGTCGTTCCCTGCAACATCTGAAGCATCCCAACGGGCATGGCTCCTCCCGGGTCGTGGTAGCGCGAGCTTACTTCCGAAAATGGCCCTGAAGGAGTCCGGACCGCGTACCCGAAATCCGGCGTGGAGCGTTCCACCGAACACACATGCTCACTCTCCAGGCGATCCTCCTCACCTCTTCCCTCCTCATGGTCATGGCCATGGTCGGATCGCTGCTCTTCCTGGCGACCCTCCGCGAGCGAGTCGCGGCGGAGCCGGTCCCGGTCGAGCCCCTGGATCACCCGCTCTAGACTCGGCAGGGTGAAGCAACTGTGGGCGCCCTGGCGCCTCGAGTACATCAAGTCGGCCGACGGGGAGCCGGGCTGCGTCTTCTGTGATGCGGTCGCAGGCGACGACGAAGAACGCCTGGTCGTCCGCCGTGGCGGAGAGACGATCGCGCTGCTGAACAAGTACCCCTACTCGTCCGGCCACTTCATGGTCGCGCCGAAGCGGCACGTCGGTGAGTACGGCGCGCTCGACGACGACGAGGTGCTGGAGCTGCATCGGCTGGCGTCCGCGGGCATGGCCGCACTCTCACAGCTCTACGCGCCACAGGGCTACAACGTCGGCTGGAATCTCGGCCGGGTTGCCGGGGCGGGAATCGTCGACCACGTCCACCTGCACGTCGTGCCGCGGTGGGGCGGCGACACCAACTTCATGCCGGTGCTGGCCGACGTGAAGGTCCTGCCCGAGCATCTCGAAGAGACCCGCCGCCGGCTCGCGGAGGCCTGGCCGGACTAGGCGGCGACGCCCGCGCCGTACTTCGCGCGGAGATACGCCAGGTACGGCTTGGCGTCGATCCGGTTACCGGTTGCGAGCTCGAGCGTCTCCTGCGGCGAGAACTTCATGCCGTGTGCGTGCACGTTCTCGCCCAGCCAGTTCCGCAGCGCGCCGAACTCGCCGCGTTCGACCTGCTCCTCCAGGTCGGGCACGTCCTCGAGAACCTTCTCCCAGATCTGTACCGACATGACAGTGCCCAGCAGATAGGTCGAGAAGTAGCCGATCAGCCCGGACGCCCAGTGGGTGTCCTGCAGGACGCCGTGGGCATCGTCGGGGACGTCGACGCCGAGGTACTCCTTCATCCGCTCGTTCCAGACCTGCGGCAGCTCACGCAGGTCGACGCGCCCGTTGATGATGTCCTGCTCGAGCTCGAAGCGGAGGATGATGTGCATCCCGTACGTGACCTCGTCCGCCTTGATTCTGATCAGCGACGGCTTGACGCGGTTGATCCCGGCGACGAAGCGATCGAGCTCCACCCCGCCGAGCTGATCGGGGAATGCGTCCTGGACCCGCGGATAGAAGAACCGCCAGAACTGCGGGCTTCGGCCGACGAGGTTCTCCCAGAGCCGGCTCTGCGATTCGTGGATTCCGAGCGAGCAGGAGCTCCCCGTTGGCAGCCGCTCGAGATGTCGTGGCAGTTGATGTGAGTAGAGGCCGTGGCCGTACTCGTGCATCGTCGAGAAGAACGACTTCATCGTCCGCGGGTCGTAGTTGGTCGTGATCCGGATGTCGTCGACACCCGCGCCAGATGCGAACGGGTGCTCCGTGGGATCGAGTCTCCACGTGTCAGGGCGGAAGCCGAACTGGGCGACGACCTCCTTTGCGACTCGTTCCTGACGGTCGACGGGGAAGTTCCCGGTCATGAACGAGTCGTCGACCTCGATGTCGCGGAGCTCTGCGATCAGCGGAACGAGCTCCGCCTTGAGCTCGGCGAAGATCTCGCGCACCTCTGCAGTCGTCGTATACGGCTCGAAGTCGTCGAGCAGGATGTCGTACGGCTCCTCGACGCCGTCGAAGCAGTC
>DATMZV010000029.1:0-2912 GCA_035573355.1 Gaiellaceae bacterium
CTGACGTTCGTGCTCGTGCACGTGCACACGCCGTTCGCCGGCTCGGTGCACGAGCGCGAGCTACGCGCGCTTGCTGCAGTACGTTCGAGCCTCGGCTCGCGCCTGATCGTCTGCGGGGACTTCAACACCGTCTCATGGGCAGCTCAATTTCAGGACTTCAGCCGGTCTGCTGGCCTCACCGACGTTTACCGCGGCGCCTGGCACGCGTACAGCTGGCCTTCGTGGGGTCGCCTGCTCGGCGTCCCACTCGATCACTGTTTGATCAGCAGAGGGCTCGCCGTTCGCGGGCGTCACTTCGGACCGAGTATCGGCTCGGACCACTTCCCGCTCGTCGTCGACGTTGCAATACTCGGGACACCGGCATGACGGCGGCGCCCGAGACCCTGGCCACGACGATCCGCGGGTGGGATTGGCAGCGGATCCTCTACGGAGACTGGACCTGGCTCGTCCGCGACTGGATCGACGTGATCCGTCTCGCGTTCATCGGAGGCACGATTGCGTTCGCAGTCCAGGGACGCTCCGACGTGGTTGCCTTGACCGCGGCCTCGGCGGTCCTGCTGATCGCACGCATCATCGACCTCCCGCGCTGGTTCGACTTCGGGCTGACCGTGGCGATGTCGTTGATCGCCTGGGGCACGGCGCTGCACTTGTACGGGCAATGGTTCTACTACGACAAGGTCGTCCACGGCCTCTCGCCGGTTGCGTACGCCCCGGTTCTGTACATCGTGCTCGTGCGTCTCGGCGTCGTCCCGGATCCCGGAGAGGCGATCCGGGAGCGGCGGACCGCACGCATCAGCGGCATCTTCATCGTCACGCTCGCGCTCGGGATGGCGGTCGGCGCCGGC
Source organism: Gaiellaceae bacterium (assembly GCA_035573355.1). Taxonomy (GTDB): domain Bacteria; phylum Actinomycetota; class Thermoleophilia; order Gaiellales; family Gaiellaceae; genus 3-1-20CM-4-69-9. The sequence goes on from DATMZV010000029.1 coordinate 846, forward strand.
TATGAGAGCGTCGAGTGGTTCGAGGACAAGTTGGGAATCCTCGGCGGAAACTTCGTCAAGGGCCTTTGGGACACGGAGACGGACCTTCTCGCCGACACGTCCGGCTCACTGGTCGGCGCCACGTTCCTCACGGTCTGGGCCATGCACGGATGGTCGAGCCGTCGAGTGACGGTCGTACCGGTCCCGCAGCCGGGCTCGACTGCGTTCGAGGCCGCTGCGGAGCGTTTCCGGGCCGGTCACGACTCGGGTCGTTCGGCGCGGAAGAGCCGGCTGGCCGGTGCGCCGCCCACCGTCCAGGGCATCGTCGCCATCGTCGGAGGGTTGCTGCTGCTGGCGCTGCCTTCTCCATCGCTTCGCACTCTCGGGATCGTCTTCGGGATCGTGCTGTTGGTGTTCGCTCTCTTCGAGGCGGTCGAGCTCATGCGAGGTGCCGGTGGCGCGGAACGCGTGGCTCGAGTTGCCACCATCGCCGCGTCGGCCGTCGCCGGAACGCTCGCTCTAGCGTGGCCAAGGATCTCCCAGTACGCGCTGCTGTACGCGGCCGGCATCGCGAGTGTCGTGTTCGCGTTCGCCGAGGTCGCCTCACTCTCGACCAGACTCGACGCGCGCGCGCGGTGGCTCGGCGGGCTGGCCGGTCTCGCCGCATTCGTCTTCGGGGTTGCGCTGCTCGCCAGTCCGGGAAAGAGTCTCCAGGCCGTCGTCACCTTGGTCGGGATCTACCTGCTCGTCTTCGGCGGACTGCGACTGGTGCGGGGTGCGGAAGCGTCGCGTGAACGTCGCGTGTCAGGCGTGTGAGCCGCTGACGTTGCTGCAGCGGCGACTGACGAGATACCAGGCCTCGAGCTCGCCTTTGCCCTTGATCGGGATCGTCCCCCGCGGTTCGCAGACGAACTCGTCCTCGAGCAGTTCCTTTGTTGCACGTGTGATCTGGATCCGCCCCGAAGTCCCGTGGGACTCCATGCGGCTCGCGGTGTTCACGGCGTCGCCCCAGAGGTCGTAGAGGAATCGCTTCCGACCGATCACGCCGGCGATGACCGGTCCCGAGTTGATTCCGACGCGTAGCTCGAGCCCGAGATGTCCGACCGCGCCGACCGAGCCCATCGCCGCCTGCATGTCGAGCGCCATCAGGGCGAGCGCTTGTGCGTGGTCCGGCCGGGGTGACGGGACTCCCGCGGCGACCATGTAGCAGTCGCCGATCGTCTTGATCTTCTCGAGCTCATAGCGCTCGGCGAGCACGTCGAAGTGGGTGAAGAGGTGGTCGAGGACGCCGACGACATCGGCCGGCGGGAGCCGCTCCGCGAGCGGGGTGAAGTCCACGACGTCGGCGAACAGGATCGACGCCGAGCTGAACTGGTCGGCGATCGTCTGCGTCTGGGCCTTGAGCCTGTCGGCGATCGACCGCGGCAGGATGTTGAGCAGCAGACTCTCCGACCTCGACTGCTCCTCTCGCAACGCCGCCAGCGCGTCCCGGCGCTGGCTGGCGAACACGGCCAGCAGCGTGAAGACGATCGTGCCGCCGACCGTTACGTTGAGGGCGAGCATCGTGCTCGTGAACCACATGGGAACAGCCGGCGACACGCCGCCCAGGAGCTCTCCGGCGATGCCGGAGGCGAGGAACACGACGACCCACGCGACGTACCAGCGACTCGCGGCTCGGACGTCGCTGAACACAAGGGCGCCGAGCGGGGCGAGGATTCCCCACAGACCGACTCCGCCGGAGTCGAGGAAACCCCCGAGCGGCACCATCGACAGCGTCGGAGCGAACAGGATCGCCACCTGGCCGACGTAGAGGAACTGGCCGAAGTTCCGCGTGCGTGAGAAGACGACGATGGACGTCAGCAGAACCACGAAGTAGCCGAGCGGTACCCAGCCCACCGGCGATCCGAAGGCGAGATAGAGAGCGGCCCACAGCAGGGAGACCGGCAGGATCAGCACCGAGATCAGCACGAGGAGCGCCTTGCTCGCGCGCGTCTCCTCGTCGTCGCGCGGATCCGCGCCGATCAGCGCGAGCCGCGCCACCAGTCGCTCGCGGACGCTCGGGATCGGGCTCACCTCGTTCACACCCGA
>DATMZV010000030.1:0-5266 GCA_035573355.1 Gaiellaceae bacterium
CCCTCGGCACCGCCACACTCGTGAAACGCATCCCGACCCTCTGGTTGCTGCCGTCATACACCAACTCCAAATCCGAGCTCGTCAACGACATCCCACCCGACGCCGACTCCTCCGCATCATCAGACCCCGCCACCACACGCCCCTCAAACGTCACCGGGCTCGCAAGCGCACCGAAGAGACGGTCGACGCTTCGGGCAGCGCGCGAGCCGGCATCGGCGGCTGGAGCCTGTGTCGCCGAGGCGCCTGCAAGCACCAAGGCAACGCCAAGCAGGAGAAGAGCGCACACGAAACGTGCGCGAGTGACCGCACGACGATCAAAAGCCGCAGGTGCCAGGTGACCCACACTAGTACTACTTCGAGCACCAGACAACGATCGTGGCCGTCAGAGTCATGTTGCCTGACGGGCCTCGTCGAGCCGGTGTTTCGTGCCGGTCGGACCGTTTGTGTTTGGACGAGCGTCCCGGGATTGGTAGGTTGCGCTCATGGCGACTCTCATAGGCATTGCCCAGGCATCAGGACGACCTCCGAGCCGCGGCGCCCCGCATGACGGCACGGGTCAGTAGGGGTCAACTGATCTCGCGGGGCGCCAAGGGCGGCGTGGCCCTTTTGCTGACGGGCTCGTTTTCCGGGTCGCTGGTCGATTCCGCTGTTGCTGCAGACACGGTTCCGGACGACGACCTTGCCTACGCTCGGTTGCTGGTCGGTGCTGAGTTGCTCGGCTTGGACTTCTACACGCGGGCGATCGCGTCAAAGCGGCTTCGCGGGGATGCCCTGGGGTCTTTGCAGCGGGCGCGTCTCAACGAGCGGGCGCACTACGACAAGATGTCCGAGATCCTCAGCGGCGCCGGCCAGACACCCGCGGTCGCGTCGGACTTCGACTTCTCCTATCCGAAGGGGTCGTTCGCATCGAAGTCGTCGATCGCGAGGCTTGGCGTGCGGCTGGAGGCCGCCTTCATGGGCGCGTACCTGGGTGCGGTCGAAGGCCTACAGACGAATGCGCTCAAGCAGCCGGTGGCGCAGATCGCGGCAAATGAGGCTGAGCACCTGAGTGTCTTCATGCGGCTGTCCGGGCGCAGTCCGATCGGGATCGCCCTGCCGAGGCCGCTCACGATCGACGAAGCCTCGAACGCACTCGATGTGTTCACGAGCTAAGCGAGGGATGAGGTAATGCCAAGGGAGTTCTACAGCGCAAGTGAGGCGGCGCAGACGCTGGGGATCAGCCTGGACACGCTCCGTCGTTGGGATCGCCAAGGTCGGATCAAGACGAAGCGCGATTCGAGCAACCGCCGGATTGTGACCGCGAGGGAGATCGACCGGCTGCGTGGCGACGACACCAAACGCCACATGAGCGCTCGCAATCGCTTCAGCGGCATCGTCCGGGAGGTGAAGGTCGACGGCCTGATTGCCCAGGTCGAAATGGTGGTTACCGAACCGGCAGTGCTGACCGCGATCGTCACCGCGGACTCGGTTGAAGAGCTCGGGATCAAACCGGGCAACCACATTGTCGCGGTGATCAAGTCCACGTCGGTCATGGTCGAGCACTGACGAAAGGGTTCCTTGGATGGAGTTCGTTTCTCAGCGCCGGATAGCTCATAGGGGCGCCGTGGTTCTTGCGGCGCTTTGCGCCTGTCTCTGCTCGCTGCTTGCGGCGGGCGGAGCCGCGGCGCGTGATGACACGCATACGTCGACGCGCGTCACCGGGATCACCGTCTACGCGGCCTCATCGTTGACCGACGTCTTCCCGAAGATCGATTCCGGCCCGAAGTACTCCTTCGGCGCGTCGAGCACTCTTGCTGCGCAGATCACGCAGGGCGCTCCGGCCGATGTGTTCGCCTCCGCGAACACGACCATTCCCGCACAGTTGTTTGCGAAGCAACTCGTGCAGAAGCCGGTCGTGTTCACCCGCAACCGGCTCGTGCTCGTCGTGCCAACCTCGAATCCGGCCGGCATCCGTAGCGTCTACGACCTCAAGAAGTCAGGCGTCAAGCTCGTGATCGCTGCTCCGGCGGTTCCGGTTGGGAGCTACACGCTGCAGGTGCTGAAGCAGATGGGGCTGACTAGCGTGCTGTCGAACGTCGTCAGCCGCGAGTCCGACGTTCGCAGCGTGCTTTCGAAGGTGGCGTTGGGCGAGGCGGACGCCGGTTTCGTCTACTCCACAGACGCTCGTACGGTGCCGGGCAAGGTGAGGGTCTTCAAGATCCCGGCCTGGGCGCAACCGAAGGTGACCTACGCGCTTGCCGTCGTCTCCGCGAGCGGAAACAAGGCGGCCGCGCAGCGGTTCATCAAGGAGGTGCTGAGCAAAGCCGGCCAGAAGAAGATGATCGCCGCCGGCTTCCTCCCGTTCCCGAAGGCCAAGTCGGGCCGCTAGAGCGCTCAGGACGAGCAGACCATGCGCAAAGCTCTGCTGGCCTTCTTGTATTTCCTCGCCGCGGCAGCGGCCCTGGCATTCCTGGCGCTGCCGATCCTGGCGATCTTCGTCCACGTCCCGCCGGGTCGGCTGATCGATCAACTCTCCAACCCGGTTGTGACCGACGCTCTCATCGTCAGCTTCAAGACGACCTTGATCGCACAGGCGCTCATCCTGCTCTTCGGCACGCCGACGGCATACCTGCTCGCCAGCCGGCGCTTCCCCGGCCGCTCGCTCTGCGTCACGCTCGTCGAGTTGCCGCTCGTGCTTCCTCCCGCGGTTGCCGGCATCGGCTTGCTTGCGGCGTTCGGCCGGGCCGGGCTCCTCGGATCGAGTCTCAGTGCGGCGGGGATCACGATTCCGTTCACGCAGACGGCGGTCACGATCGCGGTCGCGTTCGTCGCCAGCCCTCTCTACATCCGCCAGGCGATCGCGGCCTTCGAGGCGATCGACCCCAACCTCGTCGCCGCTTCACGCACGCTTGGTGCAGGCCCCGCGCGCACGTTCTTCCGCGTCATTCTCCCCCTGTCCCGGGGTGGTCTCGCCGCGGGGGAGGCGCTCGCGTTCGCGCGTGGACTGGGTGAGTTCGGCGCCACGATCATGTTCGCCGGCAGCCTTCAGAAGGTGACCCAGACGCTGCCGTTGGCGATCTACGCCGAGTTCGAGGTCAACTTCGACGTCACGCTCGCGATCAGCGCCCTGCTCGTCCTGATCAGCGCTGCGGTCCTGATCTCCCTCAAGCTGACCTCTCTATGGCAACCCTCCGAGCAGATTTCACCCTCCCGCTTCGCTCGTTTGAGCTGGAGCTAGCGCTCGAGGTCGACCGCACCGTCGCCCTGGTCGGGCCATCGGGTGCGGGTAAGACCTCGGTGCTCAGAGCCATCGCGGGGCTCGTGCGGCCGCCGCGCGGGCGGATCGCGCTCGGTGACGATGTTTGGCTCGATACCGACCGGCGGCTCTTTCGCAAGCCCGACGAACGGCGCGTCGGTCTCGTCTTCCAGGAGTACGCGCTCTTCCCGCACCTCACGGTCCGGCAAAACGTGGCCTACGCGGGCAAGGAGCGGGCCGACGAATATCTCGAACGGTTCCGCATCTCTCAGCTCGCCGATGCCAGGCCGGCGGCGCTCTCCGGGGGCGAGCGTCAGCGGGTCGCCGTTGCTCGCGCGCTCGCACGCGGTCCGGGAGTGATCCTCCTCGACGAACCACTTTCAGCGCTCGACGCCCACACCAAGGGCGCCGTCCGTGCGGAGCTGCAAGAACTGCTGCAGGAGCTTGCGCTTCCGACCATCCTCGTGACCCACGACTTCGAGGACGCCGCGGCGCTCGCTGACCTGGTCGGCGTGATCGTCGACGGAAACCTACGCCAGTTCGCAACACCCAGCGAGCTCGTCGACCGACCGACGGACGCATTCGTCGCCTCCTTCACCGGTGCCAACCTGCTGCGAGGGAAAGCTCGCCGACTCGACGACGACATGACCGTCGTCCAACTCGAAACCGGCGAGCTCGTTTACTCAACGGAGTGGGGCGAAGGTGACGTGGGCGTCGTCATCTACCCCTGGGAAGTCTCGATCGGCCGCCTCCACCAAGACGACTCCGCCATGAACCTGATTCAGGGCGAGATCCGCTCCGTCACCGCCGTGGGCAATCGCGTCCGCGTCCGAGTCGGCCCGATCACGGCCGAAGTCACCGCATCTTCGGCCGACAAGCTCGAGCTCGCACGCGGTGGCACCGCGTTTGCATCCTTCAAGGCGACCGGAACCCGACTCGTTCCGCTCGCCTGACCCCAGGCCGGTCGGTGCTTCGGACGCGCCGGAGTCCCCCGTCTGAGGGAGCGCGCCGCAAGTTTCGGCCGTCGATGGCGACTGACCAGACGTAGGCCCCAGCCCTCCACGCCCCGAAGGGATTCCAAGTGCGCAAAAGACTGACTCGCATGACCCGCCGTTCCCTCGTCGGCGCGCTCGTGGGGCTTGCGTTCGCCGCCGCTGCAGGCGTCGGCCTCGCGCAGGTCACGACCGGCTCGACCGAGAGCCAGCCCGCCACGAGCACGACCGAGTCCCAGACGACCTCGACCCAGACCACGACGACCGGCGACCGCGAAGGACAGTCCGCGGACGACCAGGGGTCGGAGTCCGAGTCCGAGGAGAACGATTTCGAGGACAACGGACACACCACCTCGAGCACGACGTCGACGACCCTGTCGACGACCACCAGCACCAACCAGACCACGTCGACCGGCGACGAGGCCGACGGCGGGGACTTCGGCAGCGGCCAGGAAAAGATGGACGTCTGCCACAAGACCGGTAACGGCGGTGAGCACACGATCAACATCGCGGCTCCCGCAGTTCCGGCGCACATAGCGCACGGCGACAGCATCGGCGCATGTGCGACGACCACGACTGTTGCCGCGACGACGGCTTCGACCACGACGGCCGGTACGACGACGACCAGTAGTCACGGCTCGAAGAAGCCGAAGAAGCTGAAGCCGCAGCACACGACGAGCCACGGCGCTTCGAGCCACAGCACGTCGACCCACACCAAGTCGAGCCACGGCAAGTCGAGCCACGGCAAGAGCGCCAAGTCGCACGGTGGCGTAAGCCATGGCAACGGCGGCGGTGGCGGCAAGGATCACGGGAAGTAGCGCATGTCTGACGTTTCGTAAGGAACGAGGGCCCCGCAGTGCGGGGCCCTCGTTCCTCACGAAACGTCTGACATGCGCTACTTCCCGTGATCCTTGCCGCCGCCACCGCCGTTGCCGTGGCTCTGCCCGCCGCCCTTGCCGTGGCTTCCGCCACCGTGCGACTTGGCGCTGTTGCCGTGACTCGACTTGGTGTGGCTCGACTTGGTGTGGGTCGACTTGGT
>DATMZV010000031.1:0-4524 GCA_035573355.1 Gaiellaceae bacterium
ATCTTCGGCAACGTCCCCTACAAGGACGGCGACTACATCGTGATCCCGCGCGGCACGACGTACCGGTTCCGTCCGGAAGGCGAGCAGCGCTACCTCGTGTTCGAGACTCCCGGGCTGATCGAGATCCCGAAGCGCTACCGCAACCAGTACGGCCAGATGCTCGAAGGCGCGCCGTACTACCACCGCGACATCCACCCGCCGGCGCAGCTGAACACTCATCGTGAGAAGGGCGAGTTCCCGGTGAAGGTGCGCGTGCGCGGCGGCTACCAGACGTACGTCCTCGACTACCACCCCTTCGACGTCGTCGGCTGGGACGGCTACCTCTATCCCTGGACGTTCTCCGTGCACGACTTCGAGCCGATCACGGGTCGCATCCATCAACCGCCGCCGTCACACCAGACGTTCCAGGGCCGGAACTTCGTCATCTGCTCGTTCTGTCCGCGCAAGCTGGACTTCGATCCGCTCGCGGTGCCGATTCCGTACCACCACTCGAATCTGCAGTCGGAGGAGATGATCTATTACGTGTCGGGCAAGTTCGGCTCGCGCCGCGGTGTGGACGTCGGCTCGATCACGCTGCACCCGTCCGGCCTGCCGCACGGACCGCAGCCGGGCCTCGCCGAGAAGTCGATCGGTACTCACGAGACGCATGAGCTCGCGGTGATGTGCGACACGTTCCATCCACTGAAGCTGACGAAATTCGCGAAGGATCTCGACGACGGCAAGTACGCGTACTCGTGGTACGAGAACGCGCAGGATGGCGGCGGCGAGGACGCGTCTGTGGATGGGGACGCCAGCGGCGCCGGACTCACCTCACATCTCTGACAGACGCCACCGAATAGCGCATTTGGGTCAACGGTCGATGGTGGCCATGTTCGCCTCGTTGTGGCGCTCGCCGGCGGCCGGGGCGAGATCGTTCAGCCCGGCGATCTGGTCCACGCTCAGGTCGACAGCGTCTGCTGCCGTGTTCTCCTCGACGCGGGAGACCCGCTTGGTGCCGGGAATCGGGGCGATGTCGTCGCCCTGCGCGAGCAGCCAGGCCAAAGCGACCTGCGCCGGTGTGGCCCCGAGCTCGGAGGCGACGGCCTCGACCTCGTCGACGATGCGCAGGTTCTGCTCGAAGTTCCCCTCGGTGAAGCGCGGGTTGTTCTTGCGCCAGTCGTCGTCGGCGAGCTCCTGGGGGGAGCGGATCGTGCCGGTGAGGAAGCCGTGCCCGAGCGGCGAGTAGGGCACGAAGCCGATGCCCAGCTCGCGCAGCAGCGGTAGCAGCGCGGCCTCCGGATCGCGGGTCCAAAGGGAGTACTCGGTCTGCAACGCGGCGATCGGGTGCACCGCGTGGGCGCGGCGGATCGTCGCGGGTCCGGCCTCGGAGAGGCCGATGTACCGGACCTTTCCCTCGGCCACCAGTTCGGCGAGGACGCCGACGGTGTCCTCGATCGGGGTGTTCGGATCGACGCGGTGTTGGTAGTAGAGGTCGATGCGGTCGGTACCCAGCCGCTTTAGGGAGCCCTCGAGTGCGGTGCGGATGTTCGCCGGGCTGCTGTCGAGCGCTCCGGGGCCGCCGCCGGAGTGGGAGACGAAGCCGAACTTCGTCGCCAACACGACACTGTCGCGGCGTCCCTTGATGGCGCGCCCGACGAGTTCCTCGTTCGCGTAGGGGCCGTAGATCTCGGCAGTGTCGATGTGGGTGACGCCCAGGTCGAGCGCTCGCTGGATCGTGCGGATCGACTCGGCGTCGCTGCTGGTCGGGTCGAGGTAGTAACCGGACATCGCCATCGTGCCGAGTCCGATGCGCGAGACATCAAGTCCGCCTAGTGAAATGTGCTTCATGACGACCTTCCTGTCGATGGCGAGGCGGCGTTAGTCGCGGCCTGTTGCTTCGTCCAAGAAAGCACGGGATCGCGAGTGGTGAGAGTCCCTGTTGGGAGGGGTACTGCCAGGGTTCCCCAGAGGCAGACAGTCGGGTTTACGCTGCTCTCGTGGACACAAAGAAGGAGATCCGGGAGTTCCTGACGTCTCGCCGCGCCCGGATCACGCCCGAGCAGGCGGGGCTTCGCTCTTACGGCAGTCGCCGCGTGCCAGGGCTCCGTCGCGAGGAGGTGGCCGTCCTGGCCGGCGTGAGCGTCCCGTACTACACGCGCCTGGAGCGCGGAGACATGAGCGGGGTCTCGCAGAGCGTGCTGGAGGCACTGGCCCGCGCGCTCGAACTCGACGACGCCGAGCGCGCCCACCTCTTCGACCTTGCCCGCGCCGCGCAGCCGACGGGAGCGCCGCCTCGCCGGCGCCAGGCCAAGCAGCGCATACGGCCCGAGGTCCAGTGGACCCTTGATGCGATCACCGGCGCCGCCGCGTTCGTTGGCAACCAGCGTCTCGACATCCTCGCCGCCAATCAGCTCGGCCACGCCTTGTTTTCCGAGCTTTACGCAACACCCGCACGACCGGTCAACAACGCTCGGTTCGTGTTCCTCGACCCGAGAGCCGAGACGTTCTATGCCGACTGGGAGCGCGTTGCCGGCGAGTGCGTTGCGATCCTGCGCTGGGCCGCGGGTCGTGACCCGCACGACCGCGACCTCTCAGACCTCGTCGGTGAGCTCGCAACGCAGAGCGAGTTGTTCCGCATCCGCTGGGCCGCGCACGACGTCCGCTTCCACAACACCGGGGTCAAGACCTTCAACCATCCCTTCGTCGGCGAGCTCAGCCTGACCTACAACCGGCTGGACCTCCCCGCGGATCACGGGCTGACGATCTTCACCTACACCGCCGAGCCGAGTTCGCGCTCTGAGGAGGCGCTCAAGCTCCTCGGAAGCTGGGCGGCAACAGTCGGCAATGCTGCGTCGGTGCACGCGACCGAGCAAAGCTGAGGACGAGCGCGATGCAGTGCACTACTAGTACGAGCACTTGCCGTGGCGGCCATGGTCGCGAACTACGCCGTCGGTAAGGAGGACCCGACGGTCGAGTTACGCAGGCCTCGCGCTAGCACGCGCGCGATCGCCACCTGCCGCCTTGGAAGCTGACCCTTCTGGTGCGCGTGTGAGCCACGCGACTGCGCGTCGAATGACGTCTGCATTCGTCTGCTCGCCGTCCGGCTGCGGCTGCCGCGGCACGTAACGGACGACGTCGAAATGCGATAGGCGGGAGTCGGGCGGAAAGGCTTCGTCGGTCGTCGCGACGGCGATGACGAACGGCTCTTCCACTTCCGGCGTGTCGGCGACGATGGTCTGCACGCGCTCAGCGGCTTCGATCGGGACAACGACGACCTGCCGTGCCTCGGCGGGCCGCGACACGGCGAATGCGTTAGGAAAGCTCAGCTGGGCTCTGAGCGCGGCTACGAGCGGCGTGTCGGCAACGTCGGTAGTAGCAATCAGCTGGCCCACCGTTGCACCGTTTCCGGCCAGCGCAGCGACGATCTGCGCGGTGACCGCGGGGAGGGCAGTGAGGGTCGTCGGCATCACCGAGTCGAGACCGCTGCGCCACGTTTCGAGTGTGGAGCGATCATGCGTCGGAGGCGGCTCGACGTCGCGCAGCGCACGTACGTTCTCGGTGTAGGGGGCTCTCATCCCGTCCACGTCGAGAGACCATTCCCGCAAACGCGCCTTTGCGGGAGAGGTTGCGGCTGGGTCCCACTCAGGTTGGGTCGACGCGCCAGCGGCTCGATATGTGTCCCACACCTCCTGTGCGATCGCGTCGAACGCGTCCCAAGCGGCGACGACCGCCTCTTCGGGCTCGGTCAAGAAGTCGAGCGTCGCCGGGATGCCGTTTGCAGCGGTCCCGACGAAGTTGTACGTCTTCACCTCCACCTCACGCCCGCCAATCTGCGTCGGCGTCGTCGCGGTCGCTGCGAGTATCCCGGCGCGTTCGAGGAGACGGTTGAGGTCACGCGTGGCGCTCGCAGGCAGGTCTTCGGCGACCGGATCCGCGATCGCAGCTCCCGGCGCGAGAGTCGTCATCCCGCGTGTGAACTCGTAGAGAGCGGCCTGCAGCCGCTCGTTGTTCCGCCACTCGGACGGTATCGGCGAGTAGTACTTCTCCTCGAACACGAGCTCAATCGCTGCGCCTAATTGCTTTGCGCGCTCCTGCTCGGCCGTGAGCGCGCGGAGGGCGATCTTCGGCTTCAACTCGTCGAAGTCGTCGATACGGTCGCGAAGGCGCTGGACAAGGTCGAAGAAGTCGCCTCCGCTCGCGAAAACGAGCGCCGCCTTCGTATCGGCGTACAGCGGATCTTGCGCTGCATCCGGCTCCTCGACGACGGCGTCGACGTAGTGGGAGAGATCGGCCGCACGCGGACGGCCGATGAAGTACCTGGAATGGAAGAACGTGTAACTCGGCGGGCGGAATGTCGCGGCCTCCACATCCACGAGGTGGTCATACAGGGCGGCGTCGCTGAGAAAGATGAAGATTGCCGACGAGAGCGTGAAAAGGTTCTTGAATGCGGCGAAGAGTCCGAGCGCTTCCTCGTTGGAGAGCTTGTCGACCTCGTCGACGAGGTACACGATCCGGTAGTTCCTCGTTCCCATCTTGCGATGGATA
>DATMZV010000032.1:0-4699 GCA_035573355.1 Gaiellaceae bacterium
CGCACCGGCAACCTTGCTGAATCCGTGCTCGCGTGCCGCGGCTGCGAGCGAACCAGGAAGGTCGGCGTACTCGTCAATTCGCACTGGGCGACCCGTGCGCAGCACCTCCGCCGACATCGATGGCCCGTCGAGTGGCCAGCAAGAGCCGGGCGCAAAAGCATCCGGGCTCTCGCCGTGGACAGCAAGAACCGTCATCGTCGAGGCGTCCTGGTCGTACCGACCAACGGCGGCATTCGTCAACTGCAGGACCTGAACGGCCTCCTGCGCGACTGCGGCGAATACCTCCGCCGACGGCGCGCCCGACGCCACGAGCGTCGCGACGCGGCGCAACGCGGCCTGCTCCTCCACAAGCCGGTGCAGCTCCTCGTGCGGATCCGCCGGCGGGGCGGATGTGCTCATCACGTTACGTTAGCCCATAATTGTTGCCATGAGCACGAGCGCGACCCGGGTCGTGCTGGCGGACGACGAGGTTCTCATGCGCGAGGGTCTCGCCGGCCTGCTCGAGCGCTCCGGTTTCGAGGTGGAGGGTCAGTGCGGGAACGCGTCCGAGTTGATCGAGATGGTGCGCGAGCTTCGGCCCGACCTCGTGATCGTCGACATTCGCATGCCGCCCACGCACACGACCGAGGGGCTCGAGGCCGCAGAGGCGATCCGCGAGGAGTTTCCAGATACCGCCGTCGTCGCACTCTCCGCGCACGTGCAGGTGGACCGCGCGGCCGCGTTGCTCGCGAGCGGCGAGCGGAGCGGTTACCTGCTCAAGAGCCGCGTCACGGACGTCGAGGACTTTGTCGACACGCTCGAGCGGATCGTCAAGGGTGCCTCGGTCGTCGATCCAGCGCTCGTTCAGGAGCTCGTTGCCGCACGCGGCGCGCGGGACCCGCTTGACGTCCTCTCGCCTCGCGAGCGGGAGGTGCTTGCCCTGATGGCGGAGGGCCGCTCGAACGCGGGTATTGCGCACGCGCTGTGGATCACCGAGTCGACCGTCGAGAAGCACGTCCGTGCCATCCTCAGGAAGCTGCGCTTGCCTGCAGGGGAGGACGATCAGCGCCGCGTGCTCGCGGTAGTCACGTACCTCAACGCGCGCTAGCGTCCTCAATCGGTCGTGGCGCCGGCAAGGCGTAGGACCACGGATCCCGATAGCTGAGCTTTGGGAACAAATCCGGCCGCCGGGCTCGCCGCGATCCCCTCGGCGTACTCGCTCTGCGCGGAGGAGGAGATCAGGATCACCGTGCTGCTCAACCGGCGTGCCAGGTCGAAACCACTTTCGTCACCGAGGCGGATGTCGACCAGCACGACATCCGGCCGAAGCTCCTCCTCGAGTTGCAGCGCTTCGGCGCTCGTCGTCGCAACCCCGACGACCGCCACGCCTTCACGCTCGAGCAGCAGGCGGGCGGCGTCGAGGAAAGGTCGGTTGTCGTCGACGATGAGGGAGCGAATCTGCACCTTGTCAGCGTTTCTCGAGGCGCGGCGGCGAGCATCGCTGCGAGCCGAATCGTTAGTAGCCGTACCCGCCCCCGCTCTGGGGCTGCGAGCCAGGGGGGACCTTGGCGCCTGCCCCGGAGACCGCGAACCAGGAGCCGCCGAACGCGTTGATCCCCTCGCCGTTCGTGTCGCCCGGCTTCTTGTCGTTCACAAACGTGTACAGCGGGTGTCCGTTGTAGGTGAGTTGGCTGATTCCGTCGGGGCGAACTGTCGTTCCGACGTCCGACCGCTTGGCGCCGCTGCCGACCAGCGGAGTGCCGCGGACACGGAGCGGCGGCCAGTTGACCGCGCACGCGCCGGTGCAGGCGCTCATCGTGCCCGAGTCTCGCTCGAAGAGGTAGACCGTGCGCCCTTGTCGGTCGACAAGGACGTTGCCGAGCCCGGTGCTCGCCACTCCGACGCTCGCCGGCCGTCCATCGTTCGTTGTCGGCAGCGCGTGCGACGAGTTCCCGCCGCAACCGGCGAGAGCGAGTACCGCGACCGGCAACGCGCCGAGGAGGAACGGTGATCTGCGGCCGAACATGTCTTGCTCATGGTCGCTCAGGGCGCGCACGAACCACATCCCGGCAACCCAGAACCGCTGCTGGCGGGTAGCCGCAGTAGCGACTTCCCCAGTGAGGCGAACGCGTTACCGAGCGGTGGGTGCGGATGGGTCGCTGATGACCAGGTGGTTGCCGGTGAGCGTGATCCTGGACGCAATCTAAGGGGGAAGGAGCACCAGATGATCCGCAAGCACCTCAGGTTGAAGAGATTGGTTCTCGGCACTGCGGTCGGTCTTGCGATCGCAGCGATCAGCGCTCCTGCAGTGCTGGCGAAGCCGACAAGTGGATACGGCCCTCTCGATCCATGGGCCTACAGCGTCATCCATCGGAGCTCGCAGACGACACCGGCGAGCTATAGCGCCGTTTCCGGGCCAGTCGGCGTAGCGGCCTATCAATCGTTCGCCGGCATCACACCGAAGCAGGGTGAGCGCGTGACCTCGCAGTCCGGGTTCGATTGGGGCGACGCAGGCATCGGCGCGTCGGTCGTGTTCGCCGCGTTGCTTCTGCTGCTGACCGTCGTCGCACTCGGCCGGCGGTACGGGCCGCGGATCAATCGATCCGGTCTCGCCACCTCGTAGCTGCGACTGACACCAGGGAGAGCGGGTCCATTGGGCCCGCTCTTCGTCTGGCCGGCAAATGGTCCGGCTCCAATCCACGGGCGGTCCTGGGCGCTCGGTACAGTCCGGCCCGCCATGCGTCTCGTGCTCCTTGCCCTCCTGTTGCCGGCATTTGTGCTTACGGGTTGCACGTCCGGTGAGCCCTCCACCTACAAGGCCGGCCCGACGGCGAAGTGCCTCAGCGGGAAGGGCTACACCGTCACGACCGACGACGCCGAGGTCGGCGTCGTTGCCGCCAACGCGCCGAACGGTGGCCTGCGGGCGAACGAGGTCGGGAACGCTCTCACGATCGCCTTCGGCCAGAACTCCGACGACGCGATCCAGATCGCTGGGGCGTTCAAGCGTTTCGCGCCGAAGAAGCTGAAGCCGCACATCACCGACGTGATGCGGACGGAGAAGAACGCCGTCCTCCTCTGGACGGTCACGCCACCGCAGGAAGAGCTGGACAAGGTGGTCGCCTGTCTGAAGGGCTGAGCCCTCCGGATAGAATCACCGGCGATGGCTGAGATCGGGACGATGCGGGTCAAGAGCGGCCTCGCCGAGATGCTCAAGGGCGGGGTGATCATGGACGTCACCGACGCCGATCAGGCGCGGATCGCCGAGGAGGCGGGCGCCTGTGCAGTGATGGCGCTCGAACGGGTTCCGGCGGACATTCGCCGGGAGGGCGGCGTCGCTCGGATGGCGGACCCGGACAAGGTGATCGAGATCCAGGAAACCGTGAGCATCCCCGTCATGGCGAAGGCGCGCATCGGCCACTTCGTCGAGGCGCAGATCCTGGAGGCGCTCGAGGTCGACTACATCGACGAGTCCGAGGTTCTGACGCCTGCGGATACGGCCAATCACATCGACAAGTGGAAGTTCACCGTCCCGTTCGTCTGTGGTTGCACGAACATCGGCGAGGCGCTCCGTCGCATCGGTGAGGGCGCCGCGATGA
Organism: Gaiellaceae bacterium; assembly: GCA_035573355.1. GTDB lineage: Bacteria > Actinomycetota > Thermoleophilia > Gaiellales > Gaiellaceae > 3-1-20CM-4-69-9. Next base: position 3,576 of record DATMZV010000032.1, read on the forward strand.
TCCGGACGAAGGGCGAAGCGGGGACCGGCGACATCGTCAACGCGGTGACGCACATGCGCTCCGTGTTCGGATCGATCAAGAGACTCGGCGCAATGGATCCCGACGAGCTGTACAGCGAGGCGAAGAACCTCCAGGCTCCCGTCGAGCTCGTGCGCTGGGTGGCGGAGAACGGCCGGCTGCCCGTCGTCACCTTCACCGCCGGCGGAATCGCGACACCGGCGGATGCGGCGCTCTGCATGCAGCTCGGCGCGGACGGCGTCTTCGTCGGCTCGGGGATCTTCAAGTCGGACAATCCAAGCGAGCGTGCGAAGGCGATCGTCGAAGCGACGACGCACTACAACGACGCAGAGATCCTCGCGCGAGTATCCCGCGGCCTCGGCGATGCGATGAGCGGCCTGTCGGCCGCAGCGCTCGCGCCTGAAGAACTCCTCGAGACGCGCGGCTGGTAGCAAGAGCAGCCCGCGGCCGAAGCCGCGAGCTGCCTTGTCGATCTGTCCTAGACGATTCCGCGGGCGTGGAACGCGGCGCGGACCTTCGCGGCGACGCTGCTGCCATAGCGGAACGCCGCCAGGGTAGACGAATCTACACTTGGTCTCAAATGCGGATCGGCGTACTGGCAGTCCAGGGAAACTTCCGCGAGCACGAGGCGATGCTGCGCCGGCTCGGCGCCGAACCGGTGGAGATCCGGAAGCCGGAGGAGCTCGCGGGGCTCGACGGGCTGGTCGTCCCGGGCGGGGAGTCCACGACGTTCATGCGGCTGATGAAGCTGTACGGGCTCGACGAGGCGATCCGGGCGTTCGAGCCTCCGATCCTCGGTACCTGCGCCGGGATGATCGTCCTCGATCGCAACCACCTCGGCCTTGCCGACGTGGAGGTGGACAGGAACGCCTACGGCCGCCAGGTGGCCTCCTTCGAGGCTGATCTCCAGCTCGCAGGGGACGAGCGGCCGCTCCGCGGCGTCTTCATCCGGGCCCCACGGGTGAGGGTGACCGGTGAGGACGTCGAGGTGCTCGCCGAGCACGAGGGCGAGCCGGTGCTCGTTCGCGACGGGCGGATCCTCGTGGCATCGTTCCACCCGGAGCTGACGGAAGATACGCGGGTGCACGAACTGTTCTTGAATGCCG
>DATMZV010000033.1:0-2607 GCA_035573355.1 Gaiellaceae bacterium
CGGGCTCGTCGAGCACGAGGTCCCGGAGCACGATCTCGTGCATCTGCTCGAGCTGCGGAAGGAGAACCTCGAGATCGTCGAGGTCCAGATCGACAAAGAGTCGCCCTCCGCCGGCAAGACCGTCGAGAAGCTGAGGCTGCCGGAAGGCTCTCGGCTCATCTCGGTCATGCGCGACGGCACCGCGGAGATCGCCGTCGGGTCGACCGAGCTCAAGCCCGGGGACCAGATACTGGCGATCCTGCAGCCGGGGAAGGAAGACGAGCTTCGCCGGATCCTTCTTAAGAAGTAGGTAAAGACTCGAACCGCCTGGCCGTGGCGTGACTACGTTTCGGTGAGTGCTCGCCCACGTCCTCGCAGCCGCCGCCCTCGCGCTCCCTGCCTCGCAGGCGCAACAGCAACTTTCAATTCGACCGTTCGCGCAGGGGCTCTCCGCGCTCACGGCCGTCGCCTCGACTCCGGCGGAGCCTAGGCGCCTCTACGCGGTCGAGCAGGTTGGACGAATCCGGTACTTCGTGAACGGCAAGCTTCGCGGCACGTTTCTGGACATCAGGAACAAGATCTCGAGCGGCGGTGAGCAAGGGCTGCTCTCGGTTGCATTCCATCCCAACTACGCGAAGAACCATCGCTTCTACGTGAACTACACGGATCGCAACGGAAATACGCGCGTAGTCGAGTTCCGGTCCCGCAACGGCCGCGCGATCACGTCGTCGGCGCGGCAGCTCCTCTTCGTGCATCAGCCGTTCGCGAACCACAACGGCGGCGAGCTGCAGTTCGACTCGAACGGGCTTCTCTACGTGGGCATGGGCGACGGCGGCTCGGGGGGTGATCCGGGCAACCGCGCGCAGCGCATGAGCGAGAAGCTCGGCAAGCTGTTGCGGATCGATCCGCTTCGACGCGGCGCGAGCTGGCAGATCGTCGGGCTCGGTCTCAGGAACCCGTGGCGCTTCTCGTTCGACCGCGCAAACGGCGACCTCTACATCGGTGACGTGGGCCAGAACGCCTGGGAAGAGATCGACTACCGGCCGCAGGCTCAGATCTCGACGCTCGCGAACTACGGCTGGCACGTCTACGAAGGACGGACGCGCTTTGCGAACACACCGCTCGGGCCGGGACAGCTCGTGATGCCGATCGAGGTGTACAGCCACTCCGAGGGCTGCTCCGTGACCGGCGGTTACGTCTACCGCGGTAAAGCCGTGCCGGCCGCGGCGGGCCGGTACTTCTACGGCGACTACTGCTCCGGAGACATCTGGAGCCTCAAGGTAGACGGGGGTCGTGCAACCGACGTCCGCCGCGAGCCTTTCCAGGTCCAGTCGCTGACGTCTTTCGGCGTGGACGCTGCCGGCGAGCTCTACCTCGCGACCGGGAACGGCCGGATCTACAAGCTCGCGCGTTAACCCGTTCGGCGGCGGCGCACCGTCGGCGCCTGCGTACCGAGCGCCGCGTACGCGAGCGCCTGCAGGGACTCGTTCAGCGTCGCGAGCTCGTGCGAGATGCGAAGCAGGTGGTCGCTCGAGTCGAGTCGCCGGTTGAGCGTGTGCACCTCGTCGCAGAGACGATCGAGCCGCTCGAGCAGCGCGTCGAGTTGACGGTCGCCGAGATCCTTGTTCTCCACGAGCTTCATGTTACGGCGAGCAGTTCGGCGCGTGTGCTGACAACTCGCGCGTCGTCACCCAGGGCGGCGGAGACGCGTTCCTGTGCTCCTGCGCCGGTCTCCAGCACCTCGACGTGTCGTTCCGCACCGAGATGGGAGAGCGCGACTCGCGCGAGCTCGAGCGGCGCGGGCGTGAAGACACCGATGCGCGTGCCGCCCGCGCGCAGGTGGCGGAGCGTCGCGCTGACGTCTCCGTCTCTTCTGAAGTAGACGGGCGCGCGTTCCTCCGCAAAGCGCTCGAGCAGCTGCCGCCAGTTCGGCAGCTCTTCGTCGAGTGCTGCGACATCGACACGAAAGCGCCGATGCGCATCCTCGAGCCAGTCGTTCCAGAGGGGATCCGGGTCTCCGAGTGCAGAAAGGTCGATCGCGACGGCCTTCATCGTTCGCGCAGCCGGAGCCAGATGAGCATTCCGAGCGACAGCCCCACTGCGTCGACTGCGACGTCGACCGGCGAGGCGTGGCGGCCGACCACGAAGTGCTGGTGGAACTCGTCGGTCGCGGCGTAGGCGATTCCGGCGGCGAGCGCAAGCGCCTCACGCCCGAGCGCCCGGTAGATGAGCGCACCGAGGATCGCGTACTCGGCGATGTGTGCGCCCTTGCGCAGGACGGTGTCCCACGTCCCGAGCCCGGTCGAGAGGTGGGGAATCGAAGAGAAGGCGAAGATCACCGCCGCCCACGCGAACACGGGCAGCCAAACGGTGAGGACGCGCGATCGAGTCATCGCGGCGATGCTAGTCTCCGGCTCACAACCGGCGAGCGGCAAGGGAATCCGGTGCGAATCCGGAACGGTCCCGCCGCTGTAAGGGGAGACGCTCCCGCGTCACGTGCCACTGGCCCGCAGGGCTGGGAAGGCGACGTAGGGAGGGCGCCCCGAGTCAGAAGACCTCCGCCGCCGGCAAATTCGAACCCCTCGCGGAAGGAGGATTCGTGTTTCACCGACTCTCGCTGGTCGTGGC
>DATMZV010000034.1:0-10021 GCA_035573355.1 Gaiellaceae bacterium
CGCTGCCAGCTGAACTCCGCCATCGCCGCAGTGACCAAGGCCGACGCGGCGCCCCAGCTGTCTGGATACGGAAAACCTACGTCCTTCTCCGGCGGCGTCCCCAGTGCCAAGAGACCGTTCGTGTAGCCCTGCCGCCCGCTCCAGTTTCCGGCGATTGCGCTTTGGTCGACGAGCACAACCTCTGGGGCATCGAGGCCGACCGCGGCAAGAGCACGCGCTTTCGCGGCGATCGCTATGCCCTTCGGACCCGCGCCTATGACCGCCAACGTCGGCACCAGACCAGGATAGTCTCGGGCAGAGCGTTCAGCGGCGACGACAATTCAGACCTCGACGAGCCTGAACGTCGTCTTTGAATCCGTCGTCGTCGAGACCTGGGGGAGGGGAAACGACTCAGGCGAGCTCAGGGTGCGGGATCGCTCGGAGCTTTGAACTCGTCGAGCTCGTCCTTCGCGACCTGAACGGCATCAGCGCCGGCGAATGACTCGTATTCGCCGGGCCGGTCGAGGTCGTCGCGGGGCGGCAGCCCGTATTCCTCACGCTCGGCCGCGTCTCCCTCGCGGTCGCGGGAAGTGAAGAGTCGACGAAGCCAATCGATCACTGTAGTTCCTATTTTGCCACCAGGGGTGAAGATGCGGCCAACATGAGAATCCTCGGTACGTGAACGTCGACCGCACGTCAGCGGCAGGGCCCCAGGGCGCGATCGGGCGAGCGCGCCAGGCCGGTGTGCGTGCGCTGACGCGGAAGCTCGGGGGCGCCGAGCGGACACGCGTGATCGTCTTGCTCGCAGCCGTGCTCGCACTCAGCAGCGCTGACGCGACGACGGTCGGTGCGGCTGCGACGCCGCTGCGACACGCACTAGGAATCAGCAACACCGACATCGGCCTCCTCGTTACGGTCACCTCGCTGGTCGCCGCACTCGCAAGCCTCCCGTTCGGCGTTCTTGCCGATCGGGTGCGGCGCACCCGGATGCTCGGCGCCGCGATCGTCCTCTGGGGCATCGCGATGATCTGGAGCGCCACGGTTTCGAGCTTCGGCGATCTGCTCTTGACGCGTGTCGCGCTCGGCGTGGTCACGGCCGCAGCCGGCCCCGTGGTTGCTTCCCTCGTGGGCGATTACTTTGCTGGGGCCGAGCGCGGCCGCATTTATGGATACATCCTTGCGGGAGAGCTCGCAGGCGCGGGTTTCGGCTTCGCCGTAACCGGCGACATCGCGGCGCTGTCGTGGCGTGCGGCGTTCGTCCTGCTCGCGCTGCCCGCTTTCGCGTTGGCGTGGCTGATCTTTCGCCTGCCGGAGCCTTCGCGCGGTGGGATGGCGCCACTCGCCGACACGAACGCGCCGAAGCGGGCCGCCGGCGTCGAGGACGAATCCGAACAGGAGACCGACGCACAGCGTCTTGCCCGTGAGCGCGGCGTCGAACCCCACCCGGAGCTCGTACTCGCCGAGGATCCGGGCCGACTCGGCTTCATTGCGGCGACGCGCTACATCCTGCGCATCCGGACGAATGTCATCCTTATCGTCGCTAGCGCCGGAGGGTACTTCTTTCTCTCGGGCGTGCAGACCTTCGGCGTCGAGTTCGTCACGCGTCAGTACGCGATCGACCAGGCGCTCGGGACGCTCGTGCTGCTCGTCGTCGGCATCGGCGGCGTGATCGGCGTTCTTGCCGGCGGGGCACTCGGCGACTTGCTGCTGCGTCGCGGGGTGTTCACGGGGCGGATTCTGGTCAGCGCGATCGCGGCCGCGATTGCGGTCGTGCTCTTCGTGCCCGCGATCTTCACTCATCACGCCACGATGGCATTGCCGTACATCGTCTTCGCCGCGCTCGCCCTCTCCGCGCAAAATCCTCCGCTTGATGCTGCCAGGCTCGACATCATGGTGCCGCTCCTCTGGGGACGCGCCGAGGGCGTGCGCACGTTTCTCCGCACGCTCGCGCAGGCTCTTGCGCCCGTGACGTTCGGCGGCGTGTCCGACTACGTCTTCGGCGGAGGTCGCGCCGGGCTGCAATGGACATTCCTCTTGATGCTCATACCGCTCGCGGGCAGCGCATACTTCCTCTTCCGGGCGTTGGCGACGTACCCACGAGACGTTGCCACTGCGGCTGCCGCGGCTCGAGCATGAGTGGGCTCAACTTCACAGGGGCGCTCGTCGAGCGCTTGACGCACGGTCAGGAGCGTCACGCGCAGCGGTGGCAGCTCCACCTTCCTCGGCGAGGAGAGACGGCCGCGCAGATCAGACCGCTGTTGATGCTGTTGAGCCTGCCGACCTTCGGCCTCGCCCTCGCAATCTCTGTGCTCACGACGTACGGGCCGGTGATCCTGATCCATCTCGTCCATTCGCCGACCGCGGTAGGCGCGTTGATCGGCGCTGAAGGAGCACTTGCGCTCGTCGTCCCGCTTGCCTCGGGTGCGCTTTCGGATCGATTGCCGGCCTCGCCGCTCGGTCGCCGGCTGCCCTTTGTCATTGCCGGTGCACCGCTCGCGTGCACGGGGCTCGCCGTCCTCCCGTTCAGCACTTCGATAGCGATCGCCGCAGTCACCGTGCTCGCGTTCTTCGTCGGCTACTACGTCTACTACCCACCGTACCGGGCCCTCTACGCTGACCTTCTGCCGCGACGGCTCTACGCACGCGCGCAAGCCGTACAGGCAATCGCGCGCGGTGTCGGTCTCGGCGCGGCCTTGCTGACGGGTGGTCTGTTGCTCGGCCTCTGGCAGCCGCTCCCGTTCCTGATCGCCGCGGCCGCGCTCGCCGCGACGACGCTGGCCCTGCTGCCGGTCTTCCGGCTCGAAGCCCGCTGCAGGACTGCGGTCCTCCCGTATGAGCCGGCGTCGCTTCGTGCGCTGCTACGACGGAACTCGGGCCTGCGCGTCTTCGGCGTGGTGAACGCACTCTGGGAGTTCAGCTTCGCGGGTCTGAAGAGCTTCATCGTTCTGTACATCGTCCGGGGAGTCGGGCGTTCTCCCGCCGTTGCTTCTGCGGTCATCGCGGTTGTCGCGGTCGCGTACATCGCCGGTGCGCCGATCGCAGGCTGGCTCGCGGATCGGTACGGCATTCTTCGCGTCCTCCGGATCATGAGCCTCGTCTACGGCGGAGGCCTGTTGGTCGGCGCGTTCGTGCACACCCTCACTCCGCTCTTGATCGGGCTTCCATTAGTCGCACTTGCAGGCGCGATCGTCCTGACGCTGCCACAGGCGCTCGCGTTCACTCTTGCGCCTCCTGGTAGCGAAGGCGCCGCCGCGGGCCTGCTCGATTTCTCGCGCGGGATCGGCCTTGTCCTCGGTCCGGTGGCAGTCGGAGCTGCGATCGGCATTGCGGAGCCGCTGTTCGAGTCGACCAAGGGTTACGGCGTCATGTGGTTGGTGATCGGTCTCCCTGTACTGCTCGCGGCGTTCCTCTTGAAGCCCCTCGACGCGACACTGGGCGACGAGGTTCTGGCTACGACATGAGGCCGATCTGCGTCGACCGAGCCGTGGCGCGCGACAAAACCACAACCACTTCCGACAGCAACGAGCTCACTGAATCGGCGCCCTCCTTACCATGCACTCCGGAACCGTTGCCGTGGGTTGCCACCGGTTGCGAATCCGCTAAACCACAGCCTGTTCAGCAGAGGAGGAAATGCGATGGACCTTGCAACGGGTAGAAAGGATGCGGAGGCTGCCGAGTTTCTCGAGCGCTGCCATCGTGCCCTCAGGCAGCACACGAGTGGTAACCCGCGGCCGTACCTCGAGCTGTGGTCGGATGCCGACGACGTCTCGCTCATGGGCGGAGTCGGCGGTCACCAAGTCGGTATCGAGCAGGTGAGCCAACTCCTGACTGCTGCCGCCAAAACGCTCAACTACGAGACCTGGGATGCGGAGAACCTCGTCAGCGGGTTCGGCGAGACGCTCGGTTTCACCGTCGAGCTCGAGCGGCTCACACGCCACGTCGACGGCAAGTTGGAGGAGATGTCGCTGAGAGCAACGTCGATCTACCGTCGAGAGGACGGCGCCTGGAAGGTCATCCACCGCCACGGTGACAGTCTCATGACCGTCGAAATCGACCCCGAGGGCAGACGCTGAGTTGTCGCCGCCGCCGGGTCACGCGGGGGATCGGCCTCCACGCCTATGAGTTGTCTGGAGCCGGGTCGTCATCGTCTGCGCAGCGCCGGGTTCTCGACCGCTGGCGGCGTCCACCCGCTGTCGGCGCGGCTGAAGTTCGTCCCCGGTTGGACGATCTCGTCGATCCGGTCGAGTATCGCTGCATCGAGCTGCACCTCGACTGCGCCGAGCTGGCTCTCGAGCTGCTCCATCGTCCGCGGTCCAATGATCGCGGCGGTCACCGCAGGATGGCCGATCACGAAGGCAAGCGCCATGTGGATAAGCGTCATCGACGACTCGTCGGCGAGTTGCGCGAGCGCGTCGGCCGCGTCGAGCTTCCGTTGGTTCTCGGGAAGCGAGAGGTCATATCGCTGGGGTAGGCGTTGCGCGCGCGTGCTTTCCGGCGGCGCCTCGCCCTTGCGCCACTTGCCGGTGAGCCAGCCGCCGGCGAGCGGGCTCCATGCGATCACACCCATGCCGAACTCCTGGCAAACCGGCAGCACCTCAGCCTCGACGCCGCGCACCAGCATTGAGTACGGCGGTTGCTCACAGACGAACCGCTCGCGGCCGCGCCGCTCCGCCGTCCACTGCGCCGCGACGATCGAGCTCGGCGGATACGTCGATGACCCGATGTAGCGCACCTTGCCCATACGAACGAGGTCCGTGAGCGCGCCGAGCGTCTCGTCCTGGTCGGTGTCGTGATCCCAGCGATGGATCTGGTACAGGTCGATCCAATCGGTGCCAAGCCGGCGCAAGCTCGCGTCGCACTCCCGGATGAGCCAGCGGCGCGAGTTGCCGCGCTCGTTCGGATCTTCTCCCATCGACCCGTGGGCTTTCGTCGCCAGCACGACTCGATCGCGGCGATCCTTGAGCGCCTTGCCGACGATCTCCTCCGACTCGCCGCGCGAGTAGACATCGGCGGTGTCGACGAAGTTGATGCCCGCGTCGAGGGCTCGGTGGATGATCCGAACCGAGTCCTCGTGATCAGGGTTGCCCCAGGCACCGAACATCATCGCTCCGAGGCAGAGCGGACTCACCTTGACGCCAGTGCCCCCAAGCGCCCGGTACTCCACCCCCGAAACGTATCCCACCGGCCTCGCACTGCACGTCGACTTGGCAATCCCGGCCAGGACTAGCCCAAGCTGATGCGTGATGACGAGGTGTTGCTTGCTAGCCGACCGGCGCGGGGATGTTCTTCGGGCTCCAGCCGACTGCGGGCGCGATGTCGCGGGCGATAGTCTCGAGCATCGCGGCGTTGTAGTCGACGCCTAGTTGGCTGGGCACCGTGAGGAGAATGGTGTCGGCTGCTTGGACGGCGGCGTCATTGGCGAGCTCGTCGGCGATTCGGCCGGGGTCCCCGGTGTAGCTGCGGCCGAAGCGGCTGATTGCTCCGTCGAGCCAGCCGACCTGATCCTGGTTCGTGTCGGCGCCGAAGAGTCGCCGGTCAAGCTCGGAGGTGATCGGGATGACGCTGCGGCTGACCGAAACGCGCGGCTCCCGAGTGTGGCCGGCTTTCGTCCAGGCTTCGCGGAACGATTCGATCTGCTCGGCCTGGAGCTCGTCGAACGGGACCTGCGTGTCCTCGAGGAGGAGCGTCGAGCTCATCAGGTTGAAGCCTTGCTCGCCCGCCCAGACGGCGGTCTCGCGTGAGCCGGAGCCCCACCAGATCCGGTCGGCGAGACCCGGCGACTGCGGCTGGACGGCGAGCATTGCGTCGCCCGGCTGGCCGCCGATGTCGGCGGGGACGACACCGGCGCCGGCAATCGCTGCGCGGAAGAGCGCCGTCTTCTCGCGTGCGTCGTTGTTGTCGACCGGGTACCCGAACGCCTCGGCGCCGCGCCAGGCCGGCTCGGGCGAGCCGCGGCTGACGCCGAGCTGGAGCCGGCCGCCTGCGAGCAGGTCCGCCGCCGCGGCGGTCTCGGCCATGTAGAGCGGGTTCTCGTAGCGCATGTCGATCACGCCGGTGCCGATCTCGATGCGGCTGGTCTTGACTCCAATCGCGGCAAGGAGCGGGAAGGGTGAGGAAAGCTGGCGCGCGAAGTGGTGGACGCGGACGAACGCCCCGTCGATCCCGAGCTCCTCGGCGGCGACCGCGAGCTCGACCGTCTGGCGCAGGGCCTCGCCGCCAGTGTGCGTCAGACCGCCGCCCGGATGCCACGCGCCGAACGAAAGGAACCCGACCTTTTTAGGATGTGCCACAGACCAGATCAACGTTGTTGATGGCGCAAGTATTTCGCCGCGAGGAGCCTGCAGGCGCCCGGTCTAGGATGGGGTGATGTGGATCGCAGCAGACTTGCTCGCCCTGGTGACGCTGTTACAGCACCGCCCGGAGTGTTGCTCGCTCCTCACGAGATCATGGGGGAGCTGAGCTTCCGGCTTCCAGAAGCCTCGATTGCGGTCGAGGCGACTGAGGCCCAAGGGTTATTCGAGGAGCTAGACCGGCTCGGCTCCCGACCCACAGGGCAGGACTACGCACGCCTCGCACGCCGCGTCGGAACGGCCGCACACGAGCGGTCCGTGCATGCCGTCGAGTTGCTCGACGTCGCTGACAACGAGAAGGTCCTACGAGCCCTGGAGCATCTGGCCGTGCGCGACGAGTTGAGTCCCGGCCTCGTCTCGCTCTGGGAAGGTCTCATACGCGACGTGCAGCCTGTCCCCGTTACCTACCGACTCCACCTCGTTCATCTCGATGGCCGCGAGGAACCTCGTGATTTCACCAGCTTGACCGGCTCTTACTCAGTCGGCGATGTGATGCCGGCACCAGCCGGTGAATGCTGGCAGGTGGTGAATGTCAGTCCCGAAGAAGACGGACCGATCCGTCTAACGTGCGATCCCTGTTGAAGGGGCTACGGCTACGCCTACGTGCGTGGAAGCTAGGCGCCTGCTCTCGCCAGCCACGCCTCGAACGCGTCTCGACCCTCGCGGACGAGTGGTTCGTCCTGAACCGCAGCCATCGCATCCTCGCTTGTTAGGTCGAACGTGGTGATGTAGGGAAGCCACGGTGCGACCGCTGCCGCCATCGCGTCGGCGATCGGCTGTCGGGCGTCCTGCCAACGCGAGATGTCCAGCGCCAGGAACGGCTCGCCTCGCACAAACGCCTCGAACCGCGCACGCACCGGCGGTCTGACGGGGACGCCGCCCGCACGGGCAACTTCCTCGGCAAAGTCTTCAATCTCGTCGAGTGACGCCGCGCAGCGGGCATCCACCGTCGACGACGTGTGTTGCGTGACCAGGTAGGGGACACCGTCGAGGGAGCCAAGCGTACGAGCGTGGACTTCATTACCGCAAATCCCGAGCAGCGGGACGTCCGCTGCCCACGCGCGACCGTGGCTCTCGCTGATCGGCTCCCCGTCCACGTGCAGCACCAAGTCCGGGGAGTAAGTGTGCGGGAAGAAGGCGTCGAGCTCCGCACGCGAGTGGTAGCCCACTTGGAGTAACGCGTCGACGCCCCGCTCGCGCAGGTCGAATACATGCCACGTCTCAAGTCGTGCCCCTGCCGGCAGCGACTCAGGACGGACGTTGACCGGGTTGCCACTCGCGTGGTTGTCCAACACGACGACCTCGTCGGCTCCGCCGGCCAGGAGCCCGCGGGCAGCTGCTGCGACGTCGGCCTCCATCTGCGCTCGCCCCTCCCGCCAGTACGCCGGCTCGGAGGCGACGACTGCCCGCCAGTCGTGGAGCTGAGAGACCCCCTCCATGTCGGCACTCAGCGCGACGCGCACCCGCCGATCCTAAGCGTCAGATGGAGCGACGAGCAACCAACTCGGGTGGCCACTTCCCGAACGCCGGCCTCGGCGCTACGCTCTGTTGGCGCTCTCATCGCGATCTGTGGTCGGTTGAGTACGCGCACGCAGCGACCTGTGGTCGCCTCGGCAAGAGCGTCTGTGGCGCTCCGCCGAGTGCGACGCCGGAGCCGACCGTGTACGGGATGCCCGTCGCGCGGACTGCCGTGTGGGACAACACGCACGGCACCTCCTTGACTCGGGCTACGGCACCGAGTGAGTTCCCCAGGCGTTCCCCCTACGTGGTGCGCCCGTTACGGGCGTTCATCGCCTGGACGAGAAAAGCCCTGCACGCGCGGGGCTTTTCTTCATGGAGCGTACCGGGATCGAACCGGTGACCTCCGGCTTGCAAAGCCGGCGCTCTCCCAGCTGAGCTAACGCCCCGTGCCGGCATAGTAGAGCCCAGCCCGGCCTAGGCGGTTTTCCAATCCAAACGTCACATTCACGAAACCAGGGCTTTGCCCGGGCGCGAACGGCAATCTGCGCATGCAATGCTGCTTCGACTGAGATGGCACAAGTGCTCTCGATCGCCTGGTTTCCCACGCGCGCGCCGATTCTCTCCGCGCCCTTCGACGACGACACCCCACAAAGGAGCTGACGATGAGTTCGAACACCGCTGCAGTTCCGGCGCCCCTGACGCGCGACGAAACCGGAACGCTCTTCGGGCAGACGATGGGCCTCGTTGCGGTCACCGCCGGCCTGTTTGCGTTCGGCGCCTACCTCGGCCGAAACATGTCGTACGGGTGGGGATGGGTGTTTTGGATCGCGGGATTCGCCGCGCTCATCGCAATGAACGCCGTGGCGCAGCGGTCGGAGCGGGGAGCGGTCACTCTGCTGTTCGGGTTCGGCGTGCTGATCGGTCTCGCGTCGGCACCGACACTGAGCTACTACGCGAGCACCAATCCGCAGGCTCTCTGGCAGGCGGGAGGAGCGACAGCACTTGTCATCGCAGGCTTCGGAGCTGCGGGCTACGCGACGCGGCGCGATCTCTCGGGGATGGCGCGTGCCCTTTTCTGGGCGCTGATCGCGTTGATCGTCTTCGGCATAGTGGCGATCTTCGTCCGGATTCCGCACAGCTCGCTGATCTACGCCGTGGTCGGTCTCGTGATCTTCGCAGGCCTGACGGCGTACGACTTCCAGCGTCTTCGGAACGCTCGAGACATCCGGACCGCACCCCTGCTCGCGGCGTCGATCTTTCTGGATGTCCTCAATGTCTTCCTTCTGCTGCTGTCGCTCTTCGGCAACCGCGATTGAAGCAATGGACCTGGCGAACGATTCAGCTAAAGCAACAGCGCTCGCGCCTGGCACCGAGGCGCCGGACTTCACGCTCCCGTCGACCCCGGATCAGAGCGTGACGCTCTCGGAGTTCCGGGGGCAGCCCGTGGTCCTTGTCTTCTACCCCGAGGACTGGAGCCCGGTCTGTTCGGATCAGCTGGCGCTCTATCAGGAGCTGCTGCCGGAATTCCAGCGGCTGAACGCCGAGCTCGTCGGCATCTCGGTCGACGGGATCTGGTCGCATCTCGCTTTTGCGAAAGACCGGAACCTCCATTTCCCGCTCCTGGCCGATTTCGAGCCTAAAGGCGAGGTCTCACGCAGGTACCAGGTCTACCGGTCCTCCGACGGGACGAGCGAGCGCGCACTGTATGTCGTTGACGCTGACGGGATCGTTCACTGGAGCTATGTGTCCCCGGTCGGGATCAACCCCGGCGCCGACGGGATTCTCCGCGCGCTCGAAGAGCTGGAAAGCGGAGTCACCCGATGACCCGAACGGAGTGGTCCGCTGAGCTCGCACTACCGATCAGCGAGGAGCGTGACCACATCGAGGGTCCGGCAGATGCACCCGTGACGCTCGTCGAGTACGGCGACTACGAGTGCCCGTACTGCGGCGCCGCCTACCCGATGGTCAAAGAGGTGCAAGCTCGGATGGGAGACAAATTGCGCTTCGTGTTTCGCAACTTTCCGATCACCACCTCACATCCTCACGCCGAGCACGCGGCCGAGGCAGCCGAGGCTGCAGCGGCCCAGGGCCGTTTCTGGGAAATGCACGATTACCTCTATGAACATCAGCGGGGGCTGACGGACAAGGACCTCCATCAGTACGCGGAGGAGCTCGGCCTCGACATCGACAGGTTCGACAGCGAGCTCGCGGAACACGTGCACGGGCCGCGT
>DATMZV010000035.1:0-16502 GCA_035573355.1 Gaiellaceae bacterium
GTCTCGTCGTCGACGACGATCTGCCCGTCCCGCGCGCTCGACGTCAGTCGCGCGGCCAGGTTTGTCACGTCGCCGACCGCGGCAAAGTCCTTGTACCCCCCACCGCCGACGTTGCCGACGAACTCCTCCCCACTCGCAACACCGATCCCGACCTCCAGCGATGTGTAGCGGACAGCTCGCAAGAGCGAGCGCGCCGCCTCGACCGCCTTCCGCCGGTAGTTCGACCCCGCGAGCCCCGGCACGAAGATGCCTTCGATCTCGTCACCCGCGATCTGCCCGAGCAAGCCCTCGTGCGCAAGCAGCGCCGCTGACGAGGTCTCGTAGAACCCCTGGACGAGCGACGGCACCTCCCGGGGCTCGAGCCGCTCGCAGAGCGCCGTATAGCCGCGAACGTCGGCGAAGAGGACCGCGACCGGCACGATCGCGCCACCTTCGGGCGCGCGCTCGATGCAGCGCGCGCAGATGAGCGGGTTCTTCCGCGACGGCGTGTACCCGATTGTCTTCACGGCGCCCGCGTACCGGCCCTTGAACGGGGCGTTGCAGAACTTGCATCGAGCCGCGCTCGGCATCAGGCCGAAGATCCGGCGGCCGACTCGCGGCGTCAACGCCAGGGCGCTCTCGCCCCGGAGGATGGCGACCCAGCGCGTGCTCATCGGCGCGACGCCGTCGGGCAACGGTTCCATACCTGAATTCAAGCGCGCCCTAGCCAGAAGCGTGAAATCGCGCGACAATCGATCATATGGTCGGGATGATGCGTGACAACTGGTGGTGGCCGTGGTGGGTCAGCACGCTCATCGACATCGGCGTCGTCGTACTGGCTCTGCTCTTGCTGCGCCGGGCATCCCGACGCTACCTCCGCGCTGCGGCACTGCTACTGGCGCTGGCCGGCGTCGTTGCGGCCGTCATGGCTCCGATCGTCATGACGGACAAGCCGAACCACATGAAGACCAACACACCGATGATGCCGTGAGGAAGATCTTCGGATCCCGGCGCGTCGTCTAAAAAGAGAGGTGGCATCCATGAAAAAGCGATTCGTCGTTGCCGTAGCGTGCGCCGGTTTGTTTGCAGGAGCTCTGATCACCTACGGTGGACCGAAGCTGCTGTCCGGGAAGCCAGCCTACGCGACGCCCGGCGTGAATTTCAACACGACCGTGCTCGGCCGCGGCACCGTCAGCGGCTTCATCTTCGGCAAGCCCACGACGGCGACGGTTACACGGAAGGTCACGATCAAGACGAAGGCCGGCGTGTTCAGAAGAACAGTCAAGTTCAAAGTCCCCTCGATCGACATGGCAATCGACTGCACAAACGGCTGCGACACGGCCTTTCAGCGGGCGACGGTTCCGCCGGGCGGCTCCTCCGGGTGGCACACGCATCCGGGCGCAACGTTCGTCGGCATCGGCGAGGGCGAGATCACGTACTACCACGCCGCAGGCGCGGAGTGTCACTCCGAAAAAGTCGGCGCCGGCTCCGGGTTCGGCCAGATGCCGACGGAGGTTCACAACGGCCGCAACGAAAGCTCCAGCCCTCTTGTTATCTACACGATGTACGTCTTGCCGACGGGAACCCCGAACACCGGCATCAGGATCGACCAGCCGCAGCCGACCGGCTGCCCCGACGTCCACTGAACTGAAATGCTGCCGTCGCACAGCCTCCTCCGCCCGGTAGCGGTGCCGCAGATGCTTGTCGACGAACGTCATCGTGACCTCGGCCGACTACCCAGGCTGGGCGCTGTGGGGCCGTAGCAATGGGTGCGGATCGGACGTGCTGGTGGTGATCTAGTAGCGACCCATCTCTTGGAGACGCTCGTCGCTGATGCCGAAATGGTGGGCAACCTCGTGGATCACGACGTGCCGGATCTGGCGACGCAGGGTTTCCGGATCGGCGCCGTAGAGGCGCTCGAGCGGGCCGCGGTAGATCGTGATCTTGTCCGGTAGGACGCCGGAGTACCCGCTGGTTCGTCGCGTCAGCGGAATGCCTTGATAGAGCCCGAGCAACGGCTGCCCGGGCGGCGGTTCTTCTTCGACGACGATCGCGACATTCGAGATGTCGTCGCGAAGCTCGCGCGGAAGCGAGGCTACTGCGTCCTCTACCTCCTGCTCGAAGTCGATCCCTCCGGTCGCCCCACCTGCCAAGGACATGGCTCGAGCGTAGCTACGCGACGGCGGGCTCCGAGTCCTACAACCCGGGGAGCTGCTGCAGCAGGCTGATGAGCTGCTCGATCGGGAAGCGCCGGACGAATCCACCCAAGAGGTGAGCGATCGTCGAGTTGAACGCGCCGGCGTTCTCGGCGTCGTCGATCGAGCGCAGGAGCCCGGCGCGGACGAGCTCGTCGACCTGTTGGGTCGAAACATGATGCTGGTGGGCGAAACGAGAGAGTGCGTCGCGGCTCGCGAAGGCAAGCACCATGTCCTCGCGCGAGACGTGGAGCTTGCAGGCCGCGCCGTCGAGGCCCGAGAGCACGATCTGCTCGACAGTCTGCTGCAGGCCCTGCGGGTTGCTCCAACCTCGAACCGCGCACGGATCGGCAACCCGGGCCGGCGCGTAGGACGCTCCGCCGAGCGCGAGGTAGACGACGATCAGCAGGAGTGAGGCCGCCGCAGCCGCGACGATCGTCCGCATCAGAGGCTCACCTCCCGACGGCTCAGCAAGATCGGCACGAGGGCGGTAAGGGAGAGAAGCGCGGCGACGAGGAATGAGTGCGAGAACGCCTGAGTGACGGCGCGGTCGAGTTGATCTTGAAGGTGGGAGATGAGGTCGGCGTAGCCGGACCCGTCGTGCTTGCCGACCACTTCCGAGACGTTAGGTATGCGCGCCTGCTGCTTCGCGTCGTCGACCGCGCCGGCGATGTGCCGCGCGACGGCGATCTTGTCGAGCGGTGGGATCCGGCTGTCGAGGATCGCGGCCGTTCCGGACGCGAGCACTTCGTGTTCGCTCTTGTGGAGGTCGTGGGTGAAGATCGGAGTCAGCAACAGCAGCCCGAGGACGACGCCGGCGTGGCGCGCTGCGATCGTCCAGCCACCATGCACCGCCTGGGCCGAGCGGCCCGCGAGCGCGCGCTCGGTCAATGCCGAAAGAGCGAAACCGAGGCCGGCCCCGATCAAGAGCTGCGGCGGAAACGTCCAGGCGGCACCGGCGTGCGGCAGCCACCCGAGCGCGGCCAACCCCCCGGCGATGAGGAGCACCCCCGACGTCGCGCGGACCCAGAGCGGCATGATCGTCCGCCCGAAGCGCGCGGCCGCGATCGCGGCGAGCGGCATGACGGTGACCGCGAGCCCGGCTTGCAGCGGATCGAGCCGCCAGCCGTTGATCAGCAGGATGACGAGTAGGAAGAGCGCCGCGACGAGGCCGCCCGAGATGAGGAGGAGCGCCGCGTTCGCGCCGATGTGCGGCCGTCCGGCGGGCTCGGGTACGGGAACGGTGTACGCGCCGCGCAGCGCGACCAGCGCGAGCAGCACGACCGGCGCCTGCACGAAGAAGATCGACTCCCAACCCAGCAACTGGGTGAGGATCCCGCCGACGGCCGGCCCGAGCGCGGCGCCGACGATCCCGGCGAGCGCCCAGACCCGAGCCGCGCGTGCCTCTGTTCGCGCAGCCTGGCTCAAGAGGTCGAGCGCCGCGCAGACGACGGCGGCGCCTGCGACACCCTGAACCGCGCGACCTGCGACGAGCACACCGAACGAAGGCGCGAACCCGCAGAGAAGTGATGCGGC
This sequence comes from Gaiellaceae bacterium, assembly GCA_035573355.1. Classification (GTDB taxonomy): domain Bacteria; phylum Actinomycetota; class Thermoleophilia; order Gaiellales; family Gaiellaceae; genus 3-1-20CM-4-69-9. Next base: position 3,711 of record DATMZV010000035.1, read on the forward strand.
CGAGAAGACGAGGACTCCGCCACCAAAAACGGGAACCGGTCGGCGCCGTGCGAGAAAGGCAGCCGGCAGCGCCGAGAGGGCAAGCGCCAGGTTGAACGCGGTGAGAACCCAGGCGAGCGTCGAGATCTCGACGTGGTAGCGAGCGAGGATGTCCGGCAGTGCGATCGTCACCACCGACGAGTCAGCGAGGACGACGCCGACCGCGACGGCAAGAAGGACGGCTGGAGTGCGCACTTCGCGGACGAGACTAGTGGGCGAGCATTGGTGCGCGCGCCTGGAGAAGTGAATCTCCAGGCGCGCGCGGGCGATGCGTCCCCTCCGGTCGTCCCCTACAGGTCGAGCTCGAGGCCCGCGGCTCGTCGAGCGTGGGCAATCAGGAAGTTCAGCACCCCCAGATCAGCCCGCCGTCGCCGACGTTGCGCGCGGAGCTCGCGTGCGACTCGTTCCGACTCGGCTTCCCGCTCGCGCTGCTGCTTACGCTCACGGACCTCGTGCAGATATTGGTGATACGCGTACACGATGCCTCCTAATGGCCGTGCTGAGTGACCGGTCACTGCTCGTGGACGGGTCAAACAACTTGGGACTCCTTTCGTTTGTTCGCACTCGCAAAGGCGAGCGCCAGACATGTGGGCGCGCACGATCGCCAGCTGCGGACGAACGCAGCTAGTGAGCCCGCGGGCCCGGTGTTGCGATCAGGCCTACGGCTTTACGCGCAGAGATCTACGCGGGTACCGAGAGGCCAGTTGGAACTGTTCATGAGGCGGTAACGCAACTTGGACCTCCTTTCCACCGTTGGCCGAGCAGCAATGTGCTGCTCGCACCTGCAGTCGAGTGTTGCAGCGACACGCGACTGTGTCAAGAACTTTTCTGAAATCCAATTCTCTGCGGGCCAACGACCCGATCAATAACCGAACCAGCGTGCGCTGCGGCTCGAACCGAAGTGACGCTTCTCCGCGACGAGCTCGCGCGACGGTTCCTGGAACGTGCCCGTCGGCTTCGGTCCCGAGAAGAAGTCGACGTCGACGCGACCGACCCGCCCGGCGCCGAACTCGATGTAGCACGAGCCGGTTCCGTCGTACTCACCGGATTCACCGCCGCTCCGCAGCCTGGAGATCAGCGCCGTGGCGACAACGTGCGCCTGCCTCTCGGAGAAGACTCCCGCCTTCGGCACCCCCACCGTGGCGACGTCTCCGAGTGCATACACGCCGGGAAACCTCGTCTCGAGCGTCCGCGAGCTCACCGGTACATAGCCGTCCTCGGTCATTCTGCTCGCCACGACCACCTCCGGCGCCCGGTGCTTGGGGACGCCGAGGAAGAGGTCATAGGGAAGCTCGGTGCCGTCGTCGAGCACGGCGACGCTGCGCGCCGGGTCGAGAGAGCTCACGCGGTGGCCGGAGACAAACTCGATGTCACGCTCGGCGAAAGCCTCGAGCAGCGCGCGAGACGTATCCGGTGACGGAGGAATCGGAACCTCGAAGGGGATGACGAACGAGATCCTGCAATCGTTGCGGATGCCGCGCTCCAACAGATAGTCGTGCAGCAGCAACGCCGCCTCGCTCGGCGCCGGCGGGCATTTGAACGGCGCGCCGCAGACACCGACGATCGCGCGACCCTGCGAGAAGGTCGGCAGCACTTCGCGCAAACGCTCTGCGCCCTCTACTGAATAGAACTCGTTGCCGCCCTCGGCGAGTCCCGGTGTCGCATCGAGGTCGTAGTCGGCCCCGAGCGCCACGACCAGGAATTCGGCCTCGTGCGCCCCACCGTCGGTGGTCACGCGCCGCGCTTCGGGATCGATCGCGGTGACCGTCTGCTGCAGGAACCGCACCCCCGGCTTGGCGATGTCGCGATAGCGAAGGCGGACCGCATCGGGCGCCGTCCGGCCGAACATCACGTCGAGCTTGGAGTAGCCGAAGACGAACGCGTCGTTCTTGTCGATCAACGTGACGTCGACGTCGTCGCCGAGCGCTTCCGACAAAGTCGTCGCGAGCTCGAGACCCCCGAAACCAGCCCCGAGGACCAGAACTCTTGTGTTCATCGGCTCGATCGTAGTGGATCGACCCTATGTCGTCCGGTCCGCGCGGGACCATTCAGGGTGATGGCTTGGCCCCGGCTGATGCGCTGCCGTGAATGCCGCCGCGAATCGCTCGATTCGCGCTGGTCCCCGCTCTGCCCTGTCTGTTACGAGAGCGTTCAGCTCGAGCAGCGTCGACTCGAGATCCGGCCGCCGATGCTCGACGAACCCGGCTGGACCGACCCCGCCCGGCTCGACGCGGCGTTCGAGAGCGCACTCGGATCGGAGCTGCCGTGAGCCCCGGGCTCGCACTGTTTCTCGTGGTGCTCTTCGTGCTGGTCGCGCTGGCCGGGGCCTCCTTCTTCCGGCACCCGCTCGCGGTGCTGCTGGTGTTCCTGGCGCTTCCCCTAGGGCTCGTCCTCAGGGCAGCCTTCGGGACCGGAGTCAGCGTGTTCGCGATCGGGCTGCTGGCGGCGGTCATCGCCGTGATCCACACGATCGCCGACACGCTCAGGCTGCTACGAGCTGCGAATCGGCCGACCCGTAAATCGTCCCTGACGCTCGCCGACGACCGTGCCGAGAAGTCGCAGTCGGAGCGCTCGCGCATCGCAGCCTGACCGACTTGATTCGGCCCGCAAAAGGGTCTTGACCTACGACCGCGACGGGTGCACAGTAGGTTCTGTAAGGCAAGACACGGGGTCATGGGGCTCCGAGCCCAAGCCGCCGGGGCGGGAGACTGTTGCGACTGAACCAGATTTTGGTGCGATGGGCGGCTGCTGCCGCCGTCGGACTGCTGATCGCCCTGATTCCGGGTGCGCCCAGCGCTGCCACGGGCCGCGTCCTGTATGTGGATCAGCACAATCACGGGTGCGCCAATTCGGGCTCAGGGACCGCGCGGAGGCCGTTTTGCAGCATCGGAGCGGCGGCAGCCAATGTCGGCCCCGGCCAGACGGTGCGAGTCGCCGCCGGGAGCTACGCCGAGAACGTCCGCGTCTCGAGGTCCGGCACCTCCAGGGCTCCGGTCGTCTTCAGGGCAGCGCCGCGAGCAAAGGTAATCGTGCACGGTCGGACGAGCGGCTTCACGATCACCGGTAAGAACTGGGTCAGGATCATCGGCTTCAGGGTCACCAAGACTGCGAGCTACGGGATCGCCGTCTCGGACTGCTCTCACATCACGCTCGCGAACAACGAGGTGAGCTACTCCGGGCAGCCCCTCCCCAACCTGGCCAGCTATGGGATCCGCCTGGGCAACGTGAAGAATTCCCTGGTCAGGAGCAACACCGTTCACCACAACACGAATGCGGGGATCGCGCTGGTCGACAACTCCTCTGGCAACACGGTCAAGGCGAACGAGTCGTACGCCAACGCTCAGGGCTTCCAGCGGGGCGCCTCCGGCATTCGTATGTTCGCAGCTCCGCGGAACGTCCTCGCAGGCAACTTCGTGCACGACAACGAAGACTCCGGCATCGAGAGCGATTCGGGGGCGAACGACACGCTGGTCAACAACATCATCTATCGCAACGGCGACCATGGCATCGATGACTCCAAAGCCCCAGGAAATCGGATCATCGCCAACACCGTCTACAAAAACACGACTTCGGGTATCAACGTGGAGGGGAACTCGACCGGCGTGACGATCGCAAACAACATCAGCGTCGACAACGGCATCAACAGCCCGAGGTCCCGCGGCAACATCCTGGTCGATGCCAGCTCGATACCGGGCACGACCATGGATTTCGACCTCCTCTACCTCAGCACGCCGGACAAGCTGATCGCGTGGGGCTCGTCGAGCTATTTGTCGCTCGCGGCGTTCCGATCTGCGACCGGCCGGGAAGCACACGGCATTCAGGCCGACCCGAAATGGATCAACGCACCTCTCGGTAACTTCCACCTCCGCGCCGGCTCGCCCGCCATCGACGCTGCGAATTCCGCCGTGAGTGGACAACCGCGCCTGGACGTCAAGAGGAGAGCCCGCTTCGACGACCCTGCAATTCCGAACACCGGGACCGGCCCGCGCACCTTCGACGATCGCGGCTCATTCGAGTTCCGGCCGCCCGCCCATCCCTAGCGGCGGCCTCTACGCCTGAAGGCGCCGTTTATTTTCCGCCCGATCGAGAAGGAGGTGGGTCATGCTCGTTCTTCTACTCGTCATCATCCTGGTCATCGCGCTGGCAGGCGGGATCTTCATCAGCAAGTTCCTCTTCCTGCTGCTGCTCCTGTTGCTGGTCCTGCTGCTTCTCCGCGGCCGTTTCTAGCACTCAGGACAGCGGAAGCCGGAACCTGAGCGCGGGGCCAAGCGGACCCGTGCCGAGCTTCCACGTCACGCGGTAGCTCCCGGGAGACTTCACCGGGAACTGCCGCGCGTAGTTGACGCGCGAGCCCCAGGTCGAGCCGCCCTGCCTGAACGCCGGGAACGAGCCGCAACGCTGAGGTGCCGCGGGCCGGGTGCGACGCACGCAGAGCGTGTACCGATTGAAGTACTTCGCGGCAGTCGTGATCTCGAGGGAGACCTTTCCACCTCGATTCAAGATCCCGTAGCAGACGTCGCCGCTCGGGCTGCAATAGCTCGCGATCGTCTTCGTGCGAGGCGCCGTCGGACTCGCCGCCGCCGTCAGAGCGCACGAGAACGCTACGAGCACGAATGTCAGGGTGAGAAAGCCCGATTTTGCGGTGAATTGCATGTCCCCGACCACGCTACTTCCTGGACGAGACGACGCCAATCGGTGCATACCAACGAGCCTGACCTCGGCTATGGTGGACCGGACTCCGTAGCCGCGCCCGCGTACTCGATTGGGGTGATCAGCGAGACCGTGCACTCGCTCTGCTGCAGAGAAAGACCTGCAATACCGCACCGAGCCTCCAAAGGCCCGTCCTCGCCGCGGACGTTTGGTCTGACTGATAGGAGGTACCTGAAGAGAAAGCAAATGAAAGGATTCCGCGTGTTCAATCGCACAAAGTCACAAGTACTGAAGGACAGCGCCGCGAGCGCGACCGAGTACGCCACCGCACTCGCGAAGGACAGGAAGTTCCGCAGGGAGCTCCTGTCGGCCATGCGTCACGGAACGATCGCACGCCGCCGGGCCTCGAGCCGCATCGGCTTCATCGCCGATGTGACCCGGCTCGCCACCGACGTGAAGCTGAAGACCGAGCTCCTCAAGATGACGAAGAATCTCGACCGCGCCTGGTCGCGCGTCGAGAAGAAGCAGAGCCACAAGCTCCGCAACACGATCTTCGTCACGGTCGGCGTGGGCGGCGCCATCGCCCTGGCGATCAAGAGTCGCAGTAACGGCAGTCTGCCGAGCGTGCCGTTCGCAGGCGGTACCTCGCCGCGCACGATCGACGAGTCGATCGACGTCAACGTCCCCGTCTCGGTGTCGTACAACCAGTGGACGCAGTTCGAGGACTTCCCGCTCTTCATGGAAGGCGTCGAGCACGTCCAGCAGCTCGACGACACGCGCCTGCACTGGGTCGCGGACGTCGCCGGCAAGAAGGCCGAGTGGGACGCAAAGATCCTCGAGCAGCATCCCGACAGGCAGATCAGCTGGATCAGCGAGGACGGAAAGAAGACGCGCGGCACCGTCACGTTCGAGCCGATCAGCGAGGACAAGACACGCATCCGGATCTCGATGAGCTATCAGGCCGATCCGATCGAGACCGTCGGCTCAGCCGCCGGGCTTGACTCGCGACGCGTCAAGGCCGACCTCGAGCGGTTCAAGGAACTGGTCGAGACCCGCGGTACCGAGAGCGGCGCCTGGCGCGGCGAAGTCGCAGCAGGACAGAAGAAGTAGCTTGCGCTGGGGTCACGTGGACTCGCCTCCACGTGACCCCACCTCTAACGGCAGTTCGCCTGCGGGTCATCGCGTCTGTGGCAGTTACGTTCGCGCGAGGTTCTTCCGCGATGAACCCACTCTCGCCGTCGAGATGAACGTCGACGGTCGTGATGTCAGGTTCGAGCTCCTCCGCGCGTGCGAGCGCCCCGGGGTCGTCGTAGCTAAACGAGGCCCTAGGGGAGCTGCATGGAGGCTAACGGGAACTGCAGAACCCACACTGGTAGGAACAGAAGATGGGCGGCTCCAAGGAAGACATCGACCAGTGCAGCGCCGATCATAGGGAGCAGAAACCGGCGTGCCAGAGCAGGGAGGAACGGAGTGTCGATCATCACGACCGACGAAGCGGGAGACACCGCCAAGTGCCGTGCGATGGGCTCCTTCGGCGTCGAGCTCATCGTTCGCGAGCGGGAGCTCATCGATGCGTGACTTCGGCCGAATTATCTGCCTCGCCTGCGGATCGGAGCTGCCTGAGTCGCTGAGCTGGTGTGCCTCTCTTCGCTGCCAGACGTGCCGGGAACTCAGCGCTCCGCTCCGGACCGACCTGGCGCGCTGGGAGCGGGAGTTCAGAGTGATGCGGGCGCGGCTCGACGAGCTCCGCGCTTCGGAAGAAGCTCCGACCGCCGCTTAGCACTAACGAACGTCATCAAGCGGCAGCTCGACGTACAGCGACGTCCCCGCACCGCCTGCGCTCTCGAGTGACAGTGAGCCGCCGATTGCCTCCGCTCGGTCTTTCAGGCCTAGCAAGCCGGAGCCGCGCTCGGGATCCGCACCTCCGAGACCGTCGTCACGAACGCAGACGTTGAGCATGTGGTCCTGTGTCCGCACCGCGACATGCACGACGGATGCGCGGGCGTGCTTGGCAGCGTTCGCGAGGGCCTCGGACACGACGTAGTAGGCCGTCACCTCGACCCGCTCAGGCAGCCCGCCCTCGGTTTGCACATCGAGCTCGACCGGAATCGCCGAACGATGCGCAAGCGTCTTCAGGGCCGGCCCGAGCCCGCCCTGGGTGAGGATCGCCGGGTGAATGCCTTGCGCAATCTCGCGCAGCTCGTTCAAAGCGCTCGTCAACCCGTCCAGCGTCTCCTCCAGCGCAGCTCGGTGATCGTCGAGCTCGGGCGGCAACGCATCGTGCACGCCTCGCAACTCGAATGAGAGCGAGATGAGCCGCTGCTGCGCGCCGTCGTGCAGATCCCGCTCGATCTGGCGTCGAGTCGCATCGGCGGTAGCCACGATTCGCGCACGCGAAGCCGTGAGCTGTGCGCGACTCTCCGTATTCGCGATCGCCGTCGCCACAAGATCGGTGAAGGCGACCAGACGCTGTTCGGTGTCGCCGGGAAGCGGCCCGCGCTTCGACCAAACGGCGATGGCCCCCCAGGGGCGCCCTTCCACCGTAACCGGGGCTCCGACCGCAGAGCGGACGCCGCTGCGACGGGCCAATTCTGCGACCTCGCCAGTCGCATCATCGAAGTTATCCCTTCGCGCGGCCCGCCCCGTCTGGAACACAACGCCCAACACGTTGTTGGGGTGGTCGACTGGGTAGCGTGTTCCGATCGACACCTCCATGTTTGGATTGGGCTCAGTTGCAATGATCGTGACGGTGCCGTCCGTCTCGTAGCGGCACAACGCGGTGGCATCTGAGTGCAGGAGCCGGCCTGCTTCGGCCGTAGTCGCCGCAAACACGTCGCTTGGTGAGGCGCGTCGCGCAACGAGCGTCGCGACTCGGCGTAACGCGGTCTGCGTCTCCGCGAGCAGCCGATAGCGCTCCTCGGCTTCGCGCAGGTCGCTCTCAGCCCGTCGACGCTCCGTGACGTCGCGTCCGACCGCGTAGGTCAGACGCTCTTCGATGACCGGCGTGGCCGTCCACTCGATCCAGCGGTGTGACCCGTTCTTGCAGAGGTATCGGTTGACGAACGAAACCGTCGTCTGACCTTCACGCAGATGTTGGCCTTCCTCTTCAGTCGGCCTCCGATCGTCAGGGTGCACGAAGTCGAGCAAAGGACGCGAGAGTGCATCCTGCTGCGTGTAGCCGAGGCGCGACTCGAACGCAGGATTGACCCGCCTGAAGTAACCGTCGAAACCGGCGACCACGATCAGATCGGGAGAAATGGTGAACAGTCGGTCGACCTCGGCCTTGGCCTTCGCTCGGCGCGACGCATAGAGCTCGGCCACGCCCGCGAGAGCAACGACCACAAGGCCAGCCGCAAGGATGATCCACGGAAGAGCGGCTGCCGCGCCTTGCACCGGTTCCAGCGGCACGACCACGTCGAATCGCTGTCCGGCGTCGGTGAACCGGCTGTGGACTGCGGCTCCACCAATGCTTTCCGACGAGACTCCGCCGACGCGCAACTCGAAGCGCTCGGTTCCGGTTGCCCCAGCACGCAGCCACAACTCGGGAACGAACAGCACGACATAACCTGGCTGGACCGCACCGTTCGTAAGTCGTTGGGCGGACTGGACGAGGAAAAGGCCGGCGAGCTCGTCTCGCGGCCTGGACAGCGAGGTCGCCGTGACCTGGTACAGCGTGCGGGGCCGATCAATCGCGGCCGCAACTCCCCGCTCGCTGGCAAAGTCAAGGCCAGGCACGGTCATCGGCGGGATGCCTGTTACGAGCGTTGCCGGCAGGTACGACGCCCTGGGGCCCGCCCGGGCAGTCCTCCCCTGACGATCCGCCACCACGACGGGTCGGCCGAGACGCCGCTCATAGGCGGCGCGCTCTGATGATGGAACCTGCTCGATCCAGGCCGCCGCCGTCAGGTCCACCGGACTCAACCATCTGGAAGCGTTGCTCGCGAACTGGTCATTCGTGACGCGGCCGCGAACGGCGCCGGCCATATAGCGGCGGAGGCTGTCGGCAAGCGCCCCTCCCTGATCGATGCGCCCACGGATCTCCGTGGCCGCGATCTCGGCGCGATGTTCAGACTCGCGCCGCGCATCCCGTTGCCCATCCAAGCGTGCGCCGAAGAAACCGACAACCGTCACGGCCAGCGCGAGCACCAGCGGAGCGATCTGGCGAAGATTCACCTACCACCTTCCTCGGGACGCTCAACCATTCTGCTCCATTGCTCAGTCCCTATGAAAAACCGGGTTCTTGAGGGGCCGCGGCTGGTTCTGTAGGTTGACTGCTCCCCACGCATGGGAGGTCGAGGGTGAAGGGCTGGCCGATTGCCCTTGCTGCCGTTTCCGCGGTGCTTCTCTTCGGAGGCGTCGCTGCAGCGAAACCCGCACCGGTCCGGATCGGTGTCGTCCTCAACGCTCTCGACAACCCGTTCTTCGTCACGATCTACGAGGGTGTGCGAATCGAGACGCATCGACGCGGAGCGCATGCCTCGATCCGAGCTGCGGCGAGCAACGCAGACCTCGCAGGTCAGGCTGCACACGTCCGCTCGCTCGTTAGTGCCAAACGTGATTGCTACGTCGTCAACCCAATCACGTCGACCAATCTCGTCTCTGCCTTGCGCGGCGTCACGCGTCCCATCGTGAACCTCGACAGCCCAATCGATCAGACGGCTGCGAGGCGCGCCCGCCTGCCGATCCGCACTTACATCGGAACGAACGACATCGCGGCGGGCAGGCTGGCGGGCTCGAGGATGGCTTCCCTCCTGAAACCCGGCGGACGAGTTGCGCTGATCGGCGGTCTGGCGGACAACGTGAACAGCGCACTCCGCTTGAGGGGATTCCAACGTGGCATTCACGGCGCACGGCTGAAAGTTGTTGCACGCATCAATGCCGATTACCGCCGGACAAAAGCGCAGATCGTCGCCCAGGAAATACTCGGGGACAACCCGAGCCTCTCCGGCTTCTTCGCGGCGAGCGACTTGATGGCCCTCGGAGCCGCCGACGCGGTACGCGCGGCCGGCAAGACGGGTCGGGTCAAGATCATCGGCCTCGACGGCATCCCCGAAGTGCTCGACGCAATCCGCCTCGGGTCGATCGACGCGACCGTCTCGCAGTACCCGTACGTCATGGGACAGATGGCGGTCGAGGCCTGCATCGCGGCGGCTCGCGGTTCAAAGCTTCCAACGAGGGTCGATGCTCCGATTGCGATCGTGACGAAAGCCAATGCGCACCGTGCGATCGCCACTTTCCCTCATCCATTCCGACCGTACTCGGACCCCTTCAAACGCATCCTCAAGCGGCCGTAAAGCTGCGTCACCGCCTAATCCGGCGGCTGAACAACGGCCTCGAACGGGTCAATGGAGAGAGCCGCCGGTCGCCTGTGTTCGACCAGGACGGCAAGCCAGATCGAGCCCTCGAAGAGCGCCCACATGGGCAGGAGCTCCAGGGCGGTAGTCACGGGATCCGGCCCGGGCAGGCCGAGCGCGACCACCGCGACGATGAAGTAACCGACGCGGCGGTTCTTCCGGAGCCGCGCTGATGTCAGCACACCGATGCTCACCAGGCCGAGCACGACCATCGGGAGCTCGAACACGATCACGATCCCGAGCAGCATGGTCGCGGTGAATGCGTAGTACGGCTTCGCCTGGATCAGGTGGGTGAAGTGCGTGTCGTCGTAGCTCGTCAGCCAGTGCAGGGCCCGCGGGAGCAGGATCCAGTAACCGAATGCGAGCCCTGTCACACCGAGGGCCGTGGCGAACGCAACCAGCCCAAGCACGCGCCGTTCAATCGACGGGTCGAATGCAGGCGCCAGGAATGACCAGAGCTGCCAAAGGATCACCGGCAGCGCCAGCAGGAAGCCTGCGTAGACACTCACTGTCAACGAGACGGTGAACGGCTCTGCGACGCCAAGCGTCACCGGTTGTCGCCGATCGGCAGGCAACGCGTGGTTCAGCCAATCGAGAACATGGCCGTGAAACGCGAACGCGACGATCGTCGTAAGCGCCAGCGCGCCGAGCACGATGATGATCCGCCAGCGCAGCTCTTCGAGGTGCTCGACGAACGTCGCCTCCTCGCTGTGCGGGAGACGTCGCGGCAGGCCACGCATCTTGGGCTAGACCGTGGTCTCGTGCTCGTCCCGCGCCGCGGCAGTCGTCTCGACAGGCGAGACGAGCTCCTCGGGCTTGTGCGTGCCGCCCACCGAGTCCTTGAACTCGCGCATCCCCGAGCCGAGCGACCGCCCAATCTCCGGCAGCCGCTTGGCACCGAAGAGCAACAATGCGATCAGCAGTAGCAGCACGATGTGTGTGGGGCTGGTCCAACCGGTCATGTGTCCTCCTTGTCAGATCTGGCCGAGCGAATTGCGTCCTTCCCTGACCGAGCGAAGGACGCAATTCCGTTGCGGCCGGAAGTACGTCGTGGGTACGATCGCCGCTCCTCCGTCACCCGTGCCGGGCCGCGTCCGCGGCCTTCGCGAGCTCAGTGATGACGGTGACGAACTCCTGTGACTGTCCGATGAAGAGCCCGTCTGCGGTCAGGGCCTTCACCGCGGCCATGGCAGCGCCCTTCGTCTGGGTCGGTCGAATGATCGAGACGATTGGGAACTTGCGATTGAGGAACTTCGTAGGCTCCGGCATGATCAGGTTCGTCTGGGTCAGCTCGCCGCCCGAGGCGTTGAGATCGGGGAACACGAGACCGTTCGTCGGGTCGGTGAGCGGCGGCGCGTTGCCCGCCTTGTCCTGCCAGGTCTGGAAGTGCATCGCCTCGGTCGGACCGATGCTCAGCAGGATTCGGAGCACCTCGGGGTGGGTGACCCGCTGAGCGAGCTGAGCGTAAAGGCTCGTACCACCTTGCTCGATGAAGACAAAGTGGAAGCCGGCCGTGTTGGCGATGGCCTGGAGATGGTCGGGCTGGGCGAGGTCGTCGTCGCTGCGTGGAATCGCCGGGAACTGCCCTGCCGCGAGGCCGGGAACCGCTTGCACGGTTGCGTCGCCGAAGTCGGGGTTCTGGGAGTCGCTGCGGTAGCGCGTCCAGAAGCTCGTATCGACCGTTAGCTGCATCAGATTCGTCAGCCGGCCGATCTGCTGCGCGCCGGTCGCCTTACTGCTGGGCAGGGTGCGGAACCGATCCAGGTTGACCGTCGGTTCGCCGTGCGCCTTCAGGTATGCATCGATGAATGCGGCATGGCTGATCTCGTCGTCGGTGTTGTCGTGGATGTACTGGGCCATGTCTTCGTCCAGCACGGCAACCGCCTCGGCGTAGGCCGGGCTCCCGCTTCCGCCGGGCACCTCGCTGTCCTGGATGCCGGCAAGCTCGTTGTACTGCTGCCACAGATCGGTCTCGATGAGCTCGGCCGCAGCAAGGAAGCGGAGAATCGCCGCGTCGCCCTTGGTGAGGCCTCCGGCCGCAAGCGCCGGCGACGCGTCAGCCAAGAACCGTCCAGCACCGATGGTTCCTGCACCGATCGCGGCTCCAGTCAGCAAGAACGACCGACGGCTCGTCACATTCTTCGATTGGTCGGGGGTTTCCAAAGTAGCCTCCTCTTTCGTTCGGTGTCGCAAGCCGGGCAGTCGCGTCGACCACCACTTGCTCCTCTTTGCTCGGAAAATGGCCCGAGGAAATGCGCCTTCGACGATCGCGGACCGCGCCACTCGCGTCATCCCCGTGAGCGCCTAACCTCGAGTACCGTTTTCCGGAAAGACCGGTTCGGGCTGCTGGGTATCAGCGACGCGGAAACTCGCTTTCCCTGCAATTCCGGCTAGCAGCGATGCGAGGAGGCAGCTTCCATGCGACTCTGACGACGTGGCCATCAGCTGCCTGATCGTCGACGACAACGAGTACTTCCTCCGCGCTGCCCAGGTTCTCCTCGAGCGGGAGGGCCTGGTTGTGATGGGAGTCACGTCAACGAGCGACGAAGCGGTGCGTCAGGTCGAGACCCTCCACCCCGATGTCGTCCTCGTCGACATCTTCCTCGGCGAGGAGAACGGCCTGGACCTTGCGGAGCGTCTGTCCGAGAGGTCTGCCGGCGACCGCCCCACCGTCATCCTGATCTCGACGCACTCGGACCGAGACGCAGCAGAACTGATCGCGTCGAGCGTGGCCGCCGGCTTCTTGCAA
>DATMZV010000036.1:0-7850 GCA_035573355.1 Gaiellaceae bacterium
TCTCCGGTTGCGTCGCTGGCCACCGTGATTGCCGGCCTCGACGTGAACGAGAAGCGCGGCGACGCGATCCGCGCGGACCTGTGGCGGAAGACCGCCAAGGTTCTGACCTACCTCGACCGGATCGGCGTGCACACGCCCAACCGGTCGGGTTTCCCGATCATCGAGGTGCCGCTCGCGCGACAGGAGGACATCGATGCCGTCGGCCGGTTCCTCTTCGACAACGGGATCTACGTGACGCTCGCTGCGTATCCGCTCGTGCCGAAGAGCGAAGTGGGATTCCGGATTCAGATGACCGACGCGAATACCGACGGTGAGGTCGACCAGTTGATCGACGTTCTTGGACGCCTGGTCAATGTCTTCGACCTCCAGCCTGCGCGGCCTAAGGAGCGTGCGGCATGAAGGCGTTTGCGCTTCCCGGCTGGTCACGGGAGCGGGCGTGGATCTGGTACCTGGCGGTCACCGGTCTGCTCTCGGTTCTCTATCTGTTTGCGCCGGGGCTCTCGGGCAACGGGCCGCTGATCAACTTCCTCGGCCTGACCGGGGTTCTCGCGATCGTCGCAGGCATCCGGATGCACAAGCCCGCCGCCAGGGCCGCGTGGTGGCTGTTCGCGGCGGGGCAGTTCCTCTTCTTCAGCGGCGACCTCTATACGTACAGCTATCCCAAGCTACTGGGAGCCGACGTCGGCTTTCCTTCGATCGGCGACGGGCTCTACCTCCTCGTTTATCCGGTGCTCATGGCCGGCCTGTTCATTCTCGTCAGACGGCGAAGCCCGCGCCCTGATCGGGCCGCACTGATCGATGCGCTGATCCTGACGACCGGCATCGGCTTGCTCTCCTGGGTCTTCCTGATTGCGCCGAACGTCCACCTCGAGAACCTCTCGCTGCTTGCGAACGCAGTGTCGGTCGCCTACCCGCTCGGCGACGTTCTGCTGCTCGCTGCCGCCATTCGTCTTGCTGTCGACGCGGGCAAGCGCTCGCCCGCATTCTGGCTTCTCGTCAGCAGCATCGTCTGCCTGATGGCGACGGACTCCGCCTACAACTACGCACTCCTGAAGGACACGTACAACCACCAGCTGATCTATGACGCCGGTTGGATCTTCTACTACCTCCTCTGGGGCGCAGCTGCGCTGCACCCGTCCATGCGTTCCCTCGAGGAGCCGGCTGCTGATTCGCGCACCCCACTGACGCCGCTCCGGCTCACCCTGCTCGGCGCCGCTTGCCTGATCGCCCCGGGGATCCGGCTTGCCCAGTCCTTCGGCAACCCCGACGTGCTCGTTCTCATAGTCGCGTCCGCAGTCCTCTTCCTCCTTGTCGTCGTGAGGATGGCCGGGCTCGTCCGGCAGGAGGCGCGCGTGGTCTCGCGCGAGCGCGCCCTACGAGGAGCGGGCGTCGAGCTCGTTGCCGCCGCCGGCCACGACCAGGTGGCGACGGCTGCGATCTCCGCCGTCCATCGCCTGCTGGGAGCGGAGCCGCCGGTGCGCCTCGTGCTCATCGCGCAGAACCAGGCCGTCGTCGAGGCTTCATCCGACGGGGCCACCGGTGGGCTGGTGGGTGACGGCACGCGTGACTGGCTGAGCAACGGCTCGGGGTCGCTCCGCGTCCTTCATTCCGATCCGCCGGCGTACGTGCGCGGCGACCTCCGGCTCCCCGAAGGGCAGACGACGATGGTCGCTCCCCTCACCGTCAGGGGCCACGTTCGCGGGGCATTGGTTGTCTCGTCGCCGGAAAGCGTTACGCGTGACCTCGCAGACGCGCTCGGCGCGCTCGCGACCCAGGTCTCCCTGGCCGTCGAAGGCGCATCGCTCGCGGCCGACCTCCATCGCCGTCAGGGCGAGGCGCGCTTCCGCTCACTCGTCGCCCATGCCAGCGACCTGATCACCGTGCTCGACGCCGAGGGCGTCGTCACCTATCAGAGCCCTTCGATCGAACGCGTGCTCGGATACCGCTCCCATGAAGTCGAGGGGCGGCGCTTCGACCGGTTGCTCGTCGAGAGCGACCGGCCTCTCCTGGCACAACTGATCGCGCTCGACGGCCCGGGAGAAGCCGAGGGCCACACGATCGAGTGCTCGGTTCTCCACCGGGACGGCACGCCGCTCACCTTCGAGGTGCAGCACACCGACCTCCTGCACGACGAGCACGTCCACGGCATCGTGCTGAACAGCCGCGACGTCAGCGAGCGGAAGGCCTTCGAGGAGCAGCTGGCCCACCAGGCGTTCCACGACCCGGTGACCAAGCTCGCCAACCGGGCGCTGTTCTCAGACCGTGTCGAGCACGCCCTGATGCGCTCCACGCGGGGTATTCCCGAGATCGCGGTCATGTTCATCGACCTGGACGACTTCAAAACCGTGAACGACAGCCTCGGTCACACGGCCGGAGACGAGGTGCTGCAAGAAGTCGGGCGAAGGCTGAAGATCGCCGTCCGGCCGACCGATACGGTCGCGCGCTTCGGCGGGGACGAGTTCGCCGTGCTGCTAGACGGCGTCGACGGTTCGGCCGATGCGGCCGACGCCGCCTCGAGAATCCTCAGGGCCCTCGAGCTCCCCATCGAGATCGACGGCAAGAACGTCGTACCCAGGGCGAGCGTGGGCATCTGTCTGGTCGGCGAGGATCTCGAGACGCCCGAGGCGACTGAGTTGCTGCGGAACGCCGACGTCGCGATGTACATGGCCAAGCGCGACAGCAAGGGAAGCTACCGCGTCTTCGAGCCGACGATGCACGAGCGCGTCGTCGAGCGATTGGAGCTTCGATCGGATCTCCAGCACGCGCTCAGCCTCGACCAGCTCGAGCTGCACTATCAGCCGGTCGTTCGGCTCTCCGGCAGAGAGATCCTCGGCGTCGAAGCACTCGTGCGTTGGAACCATCCGACGCGCGGGATGATTCCTCCCGTCCAGTTCATCCCGGTCGCCGAGGAGACGGGCCTGATCATTCCGATGGGCCGCTGGATCCTCGAGACCGCGTGCTACGAGGGTGTTCGACTCCAGGAGCGCTTCACACGCGACGAGCCCCTGACGATGAGCGTGAACCTCTCGGTCAGGCAGTTGCAATCAGAGACGCTCGTCGCCGATGTGCGGAGCGCGCTGTCCCTCACCGGACTGCCGGCTTCCTCCCTGGTTCTCGAGATCACGGAGTCACTGATGCTCACGGACACCGATTTCGCCATGCAGCAGCTTCACGACCTCAAGGGACTCGGCATTCGTCTGGCGATGGACGACTTCGGTACCGGTTACTCCTCGCTCAGCTATCTCAGCCGTTTTCCGGTCGACATCCTCAAGATGGATCGTTCCTTCGTCGGGGCAGAGGACAACGAGGCGTTGACGTCCGCCATAATCGCGCTCGGCACGAGTCTCTCGCTCGAGGTCGTCGCGGAAGGAATCGAGCTTGCGGAGCAGGCGAACTCGCTCGAGGAGCTCGGCTGCGAGTTGGGGCAGGGCTACCTGTTTGCCCGTCCGATGGACGCCGCGGCGTTGTCGAACTTCCTCGCGCTTGACGGCCAGCCGGCTCAGGAGAGCATCGAGTCGCCGTCGGCCTCGAATGCAGCATAGTTACGACTCGCTCGATCGACCTGGCGGCTTTCGTCGCGGCCACCTGCTCACTCCGCTCCGCCATCGCGACTTTCGCGTCCTCTGGATGGGGATGACGGTCTCGCTGATCGGCGATGGAATCTTTCTCGTCGCGATCGCCTGGGAGACCTACACACTCTGGAACGCCCCGGCCGCGCTCGCGATCGTCGGAATCGGGATGACGGTTCCGACGATCGCCTTCCTGCTCGTCGGCGGCGTCGTCAGCGACCGTTACGACCGACGGCTCGTCATGGCCTGGGCGGACGGATTGCGCGCGGTGGCGGTTGGGGCGCTCGCCGTTCTCATCTTCACCGGCACGCTGCAGTTCTGGCAGCTGGTCGCGGTCGTCGCGTTCTACGGCGTCGGCACGGCTTTCTTCATGCCTGCCTTCGAGGCGATCGTCCCCGATCTGCTTCCGAAGCCCGAGCTCCCCGCCGCCAACGCGCTCGACCAGTTCGTCCGTCCGATCGCGCTGAGGCTCGTGGGACCCGTGGCGGGAGGTGCGTTGGTTGCGCTCTCGGCCGGTCTCGCGTTCACGGTGGACGCAGCGTCGTTCGCGGCGTCCCTCGCAGCAGTGCTTGTAATCCCCAAAACGATGCAAGGCGACGACGAGCCTCAGACGTCCCCGACTGCGGCTCTCAAGGAAGGGCTCCGGTTCGTCCGCGGCCGCGTCTGGCTGTGGGGAACGCTTCTCTCCGCAGCGTTCGGATATCTCCTTTTTCTCGGCCCGGCCGAAGTACTACTTCCTTATCTCGTGAAAAACGAGCTGCACGCTTCCGCCGGCACGCTTGGCCTCGTGGTCGCCGCCGGTGGGCTCGGGGCCGTCGGAGCGGCGGTCTTCATGGGCCAGCGCGGCCACCCGAGTCGCGACGTGACTGTCATGTATGTGACTTGGACGCTCGCGACGTTGGCGATCGCCGGTTACGGCATTGCGAACGCCGCCTGGCAGCTGATGATCGCCTGCCTCCTGTTCAACGCTCTCGAGGCCGCGGGCACGATCGTGTGGGCGACGATCAAGCAACGCCATGTCCCCGGTTCGATGCTGGGGCGGGTCTCGAGCCTCGACTGGTTGGTCTCGATCGCACTCATGCCGCTGTCATTTGCGCTCACGGCTCCCGTTGCGGCTTTGGTCGGCGTGCGAGCGACCCTGATCGGGGCTGCTGTGCTCGGTGCAGCGATCACCTTGGGTGCGTACTTCCTACCAGGCATGACGGCGATCGAACAGAGGTACGCGCGAGGTCGCAGCAGTTTGCAGGTGCCGGTCGACGTGACGGATTAGTCCCGACGCTCTAAGCACGACCGGGCATAACGGTGATCGAGGTGAAAGACGGTCGAGATTCGCGGCCGCGGACGCGTTGCGGTCGACGAGACGGACTCGCGGCAGAAAATCCTGGGCTACACGCGTCGCCTTGCTGGTGAATAAAGGCTTTGCGCGACGGGGGCGACATGCGTCACCTCTTGCATCGTCCGTTCTCAGCCACTCGAAAACCTCCTCCGAAGATCGTAGGACCCACCGCGGAACTTCGCATTTACGATGCGACGTCGTGTGTTCGCGACTGTCGCGGTAACCGACGAACCGCCCGAGGT
Organism: Gaiellaceae bacterium; assembly: GCA_035573355.1. Taxonomy (GTDB): domain Bacteria; phylum Actinomycetota; class Thermoleophilia; order Gaiellales; family Gaiellaceae; genus 3-1-20CM-4-69-9. Next base: position 5,148 of record DATMZV010000036.1, read on the forward strand.
TTCGTTCGTGTTCGCGGCGTCGCCCTGACCGACGAGCGCGCGGATGTTTCGTTCGTGTTCACGTTCGTCGCGTAACAACCGACACCCGGGTGTTTCGTTCGTGTTATTCCGCTCCGGCCTATTGAATGTCCTATGGTCGAGCGGTACCATCGAACGACGAGATCAACACTCGCCTTCTCGGGGGAGAGAGGCAAATGGGGAGCTTTTGCGGCTGGGTTTGAATGGGGAGCAATTGGGGTCAGTAGGCACGCCGCCGTGCCAAACCTCCGCGCGTTCAAGCCGCATCCACAGCCGGCTCGCCGCGATCTCGATCTGCATCCTCGCTTTCCTCGTGTCGCCGGCGCTTGCGCTGGCGGACAACGGCAATGGGAATGCCAGCGGCAGCGGGGACGCTGCCGCAACGACAACCACGACCGATCCGGCTGCCGCGACCACCAGTAGCGGCGACCCGACTACGACCAACAGTGCTCACAACGCTTCCCCAGCATCGAGCACGCCTGTCGCTCCGGATGCGTCAGCGCAGACCAACACGAGCGCTGCGGACACGGCGGGCGCACAGGGCAACGGGAACGGCAACGCGGCTGCCCCGGCCGTGACGCCGACTCCGGATGCCGCGCCACCTGTAACCACCGCTGCAAATGCCGGGAATAACGGCAACAGCAGCAACTCCCCGAACGGCAACGCGACCGGCCAGAACAGCTCCCCCGGCAACTCGGCCAATGCGCCCGGACCGAGCGACCCGCCCGGCAACTCCGATCACGCCGGAAATGCGAATGCTTCGGCCAATTCCAGCCAGGACAAGCCGAAGAACGTAAATGTCGACGTGCGAGTGGGAAATCCGGGTGACAACGGCGCAGTCGTGCAGGAAAACGGTGCAGCCGCCGCTGCGGGTGCAGGCTCAGCGGGTGGATCGGGATCGGGCTCCGGTTCGGCTCCGACAGCTCTTGCGTCCGGCAGCGCGGCTACTGACGCAAACTCGGCCCCTGGAAGCGTCGCCCCGGCGCCTTCGCAAGCCGATTCGACCTCAGGCGAAACGATTCCGGTCGCCAACTCTCCACCGGGCGGCACTACTGGCAGCGAGTCCTGTGCGAACGGACTCGGTTCAACCGCCACGACAGCTTCACCTGACGGCCAATCGCCGACGGATTCGAATACGAGCCCGTCGGCTTCGTACGTCAATGGGCAGTGTGGTGACCCGCAGACCGGTGGTAACTCCGGCACCGGTACCGCCGGAAACACAGAGGCGACGGGTGTAACTGGAGAGTCCACCCCAGTAACAGAGCCGCAGGCGACGGGCGTAACCGTCGAAATCGACCCGGCAACCGGCGACGGCAGCGGGGGCACCACGGTCGTCGACACGAATCCGGACGACACAGCCGGCGACACGAGCCCGGTGCCGACCGTCACGATCACCGCTCCGACTCCGACCTCTTCTTCCTCACAGGACTCGGCGACGGCGACGGCAACCTCGACGCAGGTCGATCCGGCGAACATCAACGCCACCGTCCGCGTGCTGAGCCCTGGAGAGAACGGGCCGATCTACCAGACCAACACCTCGACGGCGACGGCGGCCGCAGGCGCCACCGGCCCGGCGACGGGAACACAGGTTGCAACTCCTACGGCCACCTCGACCCAGGTCACACCCGTGAACGTCAACGTGTCGATCCGCGTCGGCAGCCCGGGGAACGACGCGGCGGTCACGCAGGGGAACACGTCGACCGCCGTCGCGGCCCCGGTCGACCCGAACCTGATCGACGCTGCGGTGACCGACCTCCCCGCCAACGGCCCCAACAGCTCCGGCGACGTCGAGAACGCGAGCTCGGTCATCCAGGACCTCGCGCAGTGCTCCGCCGATGAGACCGACTGCATCTCTTCGTCCTCCGGTTCGCCCCAGGGCATCACGGGACCGGGCGGCTCGGCTGCGGACAACTCGATCGCGTCGGCGACCCAGGACTCCCCCAGTAACGTCAACGTCTCGATCCGCGTCGCGAGCCCGGGTGCGAACGGTCTGCTCACGCAGCTCAACGGCGCGAGTGCCACGGGCCTGGCCTCCGTCGAGACCGTGACGAACCCGGACAACCTCGGCGTCGCAATCGTCGTACCGGGACTCCCCAAGGATGTCGTGATCCCGACCGGCTCCGACACGCCCTGGAACTGGAACTGGAACTGGACGACCGGATCTGCCCCCACCGATCCCGGTGCAACGCCGATCTCGACGTCGGACTGGGCGTGGAATTGGACGCCACCGGCAGAGAGTTCTCCCTCCGCGAGCTCGGCGCCCCAGGGCACTCCCGGCATGTGGACGTGGACTTGGACGTGGACACGCGGCGAATGGTCGGTCACCTGGAGCTACCAGCAGGCCTGTGACTGCAGCTGGACGTGGAACTGGACCTGGGTCTGGCCGGCAGATTCCCCCTCCGCGCCGACCTCGCCCGCGTCTTCGCTGCTGCCGCCTCCGCCGACGAACCCGCAGATTTCCCAGACGAACGACTCGACCGCCGCCGCCGCCGCCGTCACGACGTTCGACGGCAGCCAGGAGATGACGATCTCGAGCGACGGCGAGAGCGACGCGACGCAGTACCAGGGGATCACGAGCATCCAGTCCGCGACCGCCTCCGCTGACGCCGGCCAGGTCGACCCCCGGAACACGATCATCCGGACGGCCGGCGCGATCGAGGGCATCAAGCAGCAGAACCGCGTGGC
>DATMZV010000037.1:0-7948 GCA_035573355.1 Gaiellaceae bacterium
GCGGGCGAGGGCCAACTCGCGGCGGGCACGGCCCACGTCCCCGAAGTAGATCAGGAGGAGGCCGAGATGGAAGCGGACGGTCTGCGCGTGCGGGAACCGGCGAACCAGGGGCCCGAGGTGCGAAAACGCCAGGGCCGGCCGATCCTTGTCGTAGAGCCCGACTGCTGCGGCCGTGAGCGCCTCGGGGTCGGCCGGTGCGAGAGCGGCTGCCGCTTCGAACTCGCGTTCGGCCGAGACGGGTCGAAGCGCCTGCTGAAACGCTGCGCCGCGCAGAAGCCGGGCCTGAACCGCGCTCGTCGGCTGGGAGAAGCTCGGGACGAAGGGCGGGAGGTCGGGCGGGGTGTTCGGGTGACGGAGGTCTTGCGCACGCACTGCGGACGGCGAATCGGGCTGGACACGCTCGGCGTCCAGCCACGCCTTGGTCGCGTCGGCCTTCTGGCCTGTGAAGACGAGCGCCAGCCCGAGCTCGAGCCGGACGAGGCCGCTCCGCGGATAGCGCTCGGCGAGGATCCGCAGCCTCCGTACCGTCCCGGCGGGCCAGGCTCGCAGCGCCTCCTGAACGGCCTGAGCGATCTCCGGCCGTGCGGTCGGGTCGGCTGCATAGGGCGGCGGCTTGCTCGTTTGCTTGGCGACGTCGGTTCGGGTCGCGAGCGTGACACCGACGGCGGTCCCCGCTGCGGCGAGAGCAACGAGTGCCACGATCAGCCGAACCCGGACGGAAGCACTCATCGCGGACGACGCTAGCTAACGGCGCAAAGCTATATTTCCTATAGCGATGGCGACGTACCGCGAGCTGCTGCAACAGGTCCGCTCCGAGATCTCGGAGGTGGACGCCAGCCAGGCGCGCGAGCTGATCGACTCCGGCGGCCCCGTCGTCCTCGACGTCCGGGAGCAGAACGAGTGGGACGAAGGTCACATCCCCGGTGCCGTCCACGTTCCGCGCGGGCACCTCGAGTCGCGCGTCGAACGCGCGGCTCCCGACCACTCGCGTCCGGTGCTCGTCTACTGCTCCGTCGGCAACCGCTCCGCGTTCGCGGCCAAGACACTCGCCGAGCTCGGCTACGAGGACGTCGTCTCCCTCTCGGGCGGCTTCACCGACTGGAAGCGCAACGGCTTTCCCGTGCAGCTTCAGGCCGGCCTGGACGCGCAGCGACGTGCGCGCTACAGCCGCCACCTTCTGATCCCCGAGGTCGGCGAGGAGGGCCAGCTGAAGCTGCTCGACTCGAAGGTTCTGTTGGTCGGCGCCGGCGGCCTCGGCTCACCCGCCTCGCTCTATCTCGCTGCGGCGGGGGTCGGCCGCATCGGCATCGTCGACGCCGACGTCGTCGACGAATCGAACCTGCAGCGACAGATCGTCCATTCGACGGAGTCACTCGGAGAGCCCAAGGTGGAATCGGCGAAGGGTGCCATCGAGGCGCTGAATCCCGACGTCGAGGTCGTCGCGTACGAGGAGCGACTGACCTCCGAGAACATCGAGCGGATCCTTGCGGACGGCTGGGACGTAATCGTCGACGGCGCCGACAACTTCCCCACGCGTTACCTCGTCAACGACGCGTCGGTCTGGCACGACATCCCGGTGGTGCACGGGTCGATCTACCGCTTCGAGGGACAGGTCACGGTCTTCAAGCCACACGTCGGACCTTGCTATCGCTGCCTCTTCCCCACGCCGCCGCCACCCGAGCTCGCACCGTCGTGCGCCGAAGGCGGAGTGCTCGGCGTGCTCCCCGGCGTCATCGGGTCGCTGCAGGCGAGCGAGGCACTCAAGCTCGCGCTCGGCATCGGTGAACCGCTGATCGGGCGCCTGCTCCTGTTCGACGCGCTCTCGGCGGAGTTCAACGAAGTGAAACTTCGCCGCGATCCGGATTGTCCGGTCTGCAGCGATCACGCGACGATCACGGAGTACATCGACTACGTCGAGTTCTGCGCCGGAACGAGGGAGCCGGCATGACGAAAGTACGCATTCCACCGACGCTGCGCGAAGTAACGGGCGGCGAGCGCGAGCTTCCGGCCGAAGGCGACACCGTTCGCGAGCTGCTCGAGGATCTGATGGGCCGCTTCCCTGCACTGCGCACCCAGCTCGTCGAGGACGGCGACCTCGCGCCGTTCGTGAACGTCTACGTCGAAGGCGAGGACGTGCGCACGCTCGACGGGCTGGAAACGGACGTCCGGCCGGGCGCGACCGTAATCCTTTTGCCGGCAATGGCCGGTGGCTAGCGCGCGCGTCGCGCGGAACCTCCTAGACCTCGTCGGCAACACACCGCTCGTCGAGCTGAAGCCGGCCGGCGCGGTTCAGATCTACGCGAAGCTCGAAGGACAGAACCCGACCGGCTCGATCAAGGACCGCATCGCGAAGGCGATGATCGAGGCCGCTGAGGCGTCCGGCGAGCTCGAGCCCGGCCGCGAGCTCCTCGAGCCGACAAGCGGCAACACGGGAATCTCGCTCGCGCTCGTCGCGAAACTCAAGGGCTATCCCCTCACGTGTGTGATGCCTGAGAACGCGACGGAGGAGCGCAAACGACTGCTGCGCCTCTTCGGTGCGAACATCGTCTACTCGCCGGGCGCCGAGGGCTCGAACGGCGCCGTCCGGCTGGCATTGGAGCTCGCCGAGCAGACGCCGCGCTACTTCATGCCGTTCCAGTACGCGAACAAGGCGAATCCGCGCGCGCACTACGAAGGAACCGGAGCCGAGATCGCCGAGGCACTCGACCGCGTCGACGTCGTCGTCGCCGGCCTCGGCACGGGCGGAACCCTGATGGGAGCCGGAGAGCGTCTGCGCGAAACGTTCCCCGACATCGTCGTCGCCGCGGCCGAGCCGCTTCCGGGCGATCCCGTGATGGGGCTGCGCTCACTCGACGACGGCTACGTTCCCCCGATCCTCGACGTCTCGAAGCTCGACCGCAAGGTGCTCGTCACGAACGAGGAGTCGGTGCACGAAGTTCGTCGCCTGCTCGACGAGGACGGCATCTTCGCCGGAGTCTCGGGAGGCGCCGTGGGACACGTCGCGCGGAAGCTCGCGAACGAGCTCGACGAAGGCGTCGTCGTCGCAATCCTCGCCGATGCCGGCTGGAAGTATCTCTCCGCCGACTTCTGGGAGGCCGACGACGTCGAGCAGGCGATGGAGCGAACCGTCTGGTGGTGATTCCCGGCGAAGTGCGCGACGCGCTCGTCGCGCACTCCGAGCGAGAAGCGCCGAACGAAGCGTGCGGCCTCGTCCTGCTCCGCGACGGCCACGCGGAGCGCTACGAACCGGGCCGCAACGCCGCGTCGTCGCCGTACCGCTTCGAGCTGGAGTTCGACGATCCCGAGATCTGGTTCGCCGAGGACGATGGCTACGAGCTCGCGGTCTTCCACTCACACATCTCGTCACCCGCGCGGCCTTCGCGCACCGACGTCGAGAACATCGGGCTCTGGGCCGGCAAGCCGTACCTCGTGTATTCGATCCGGCACGACGACCTGGCCGCCTTCCGGATCGAAGACGGCCAGATCGAGGAGGTTCCGGTTACGCGGTGACCTTGAAGTGCCCCTTCATGCCGCTCGAGGCATGCGGGTCGCACTGGTAGGTGTAGGTGCCGGGCTTGAGCTTGATCGTCCAGGTCGTGTCGCCCATGAACGAGATGCCGGTCTTCTTGTTCAGACCAGGGCCCATCAGGTGGAAGTTGTGAATCGAGGCCTTGTCCTCGACCTTGATCTTGTACGTCCCGGCCTTGATCGTCTTCAGGTCCTTGTTGCCCTTCTTGACCTCGATCGAGAAGCCGGGACCGACCTCACCCGTGAGACCGCTCGACTTGGCCTGGACGGGAGAGACGAGAATCGCAGCCGCAGCGGCGACAGTGAGTGTCAGGAGTAGTGCTCGGAACATGAGAAAGCCCCCTCGCTTTTGTGTATTGGGCGTCAATACGCGAGGGGGCCTGGAAGCGGTTTTCAGAGACCTAGGTGACCTTGAAGCTGCCCTTCATGATCGAGGCGTGCGGGTCACAGATGTACTTGTAGGTGCCCTTCTTGAGCGTGACCGTCCACGTGAAGGTCCCCTTGGCACCCACGCCCGTCTTCTTGTTCAGCCCGGGCCCACTGAGGTGGAAGTTGTGGATGTTCGAGAGATCCTTGATGACGATCTTGTACTTCCCCGCCTTGAGCGACGTGACCTTGGTCTTGCCCTTCTTGAGGGTGATGGTGAAGCCAGGGCCGTCGGTGCCGGTGAGGGTCGGCACGGCCGCGGAGGCCGAGGCGACGAACACGAGCGCCGCACCGAGCAGCGCGACGAGAGCGAGACGAGTACGAAACATTCTTCTCCTTGTTGAGTAGTCCAGACCCCAGAACTTCTGTCGCGAAATGGTAGCGCCGAACGCTCGGGTCACGCAGTTTCTACCGCACGAGCTCGCTCCGCCCCGGGCCTAGTTCTCGGCGTCGAAGAGCTCAGCCTCGAGCGCGTCACGCTCCTGATCGTCGCGGTCCCGCTGTTCCCGCCGCTGCTCAAACGTCACCGCAAGCTTGAGGATGCGAGACCCTTCGACCTCGAGGATGTCGAAGCGCATGCCGTCGTGCATGATCGTGTCGCCCTTCTCCGGCTGGCGGCCGAGCAGCCCGAAGACGAAGCCGGCCATCGTGTGGTAGTCCTCCGCAGGCATCGACGTGTTGAAGCGCTCGTTGAAGTCGTCGATCGGGTACGTCCCGTCGATGATCACTGTGTCGTCGTCGATCTGTTCCACGGACTCGTCCGGTAGGTCGAACTCGTCCTCGATCTCTCCCACGATCTCCTCGAGGAGGTCTTCCAGCGTGACGATCCCCTCCATGTCGCCGTACTCGTCGACGACAATCGCCATGTGCTGGTTCGCGCGTCTGAATTCTGCGAGCAGCGCGGCGAGGTCCTTCGTCTCGGGAACGATGTGCGCGGGCCTGATGATGTCCTCCACCTTTACCTCATGCATGCCGCGATCGCGCAGGGCGCGGAAGAGATCACGAACGTGCAGGATGCCGACGACGTCGTCGAGCGACTCGCGATAAACCGGATACCGGGTGAATGGTGAGTCCATGACCGCCTCGAGACACTGCTCGGGCGGGAGATCGATGGAGAGCGCCACGACTTCAGGTCGCGGCACCATCACGTCCTTCGCCTCCTTGTCGGCGAAGTCGAACACCTTGTAGAGCATCTCCTGCTCTTGCTGCTCGATCTCGCCGCCCTGGGTCGACCGCGAGACGAGCATCCGCAGCTCAGCCTCTGAGAGGACGTCGTCGTCCGCGCCGGGCGGTTTCAGGCCGAGCCACTTCAGAACGACCTCCGTCGCGCCCTCGAGGAACCACACGGCCGGCCGCATGACCGTGAAAAAGAAACGCACCGGCGCCGACACGAACAGCGCCGTTCCTTCGGAGTGCCCGAGTGCGATTCCTTTCGGCACGAGCTCGCCGATCACGACGTGCAGGAAGGTGAGGACCAGGTAGGCGAAGATCACGGCGAGCACCGTCGAAATCGCTTTGTCGAAGAGGCGGGACAGCGCCACCTCGCCCAGGGCACCGATGCCCAGCGAAGTGAGCGTCACTCCGAGTTGCATCGCCGCGATGAAGCGCGGCGGATCGGACGTGATGCGGAGCACGTCGCGTGCCCGCCGGTTGCCCTGGTGCTGCAACTCGACGATGCGCGTCCGTCGCGCAGTCACGAGGCCGTATTCGGCCGCGACGAAGAAGGCGTTCAGCAGGATCAGAACGCCGACGGCGACGAGCTCGAAGAGGATCGTCACGCCCCGACCCCGTGGGCGTGGGTACTAGGAAGAATGTCGTCGTCCAACTAGGGGCCAGTATAGAAAACCCGTTGGTCGTCCCCTCCGCGGGCGGCCCGGCCCTCCCGGACAAGCCGTTCCAGGTGCGAGAGTGTCTCCGCGACGGCGAAACGGCGCTGCGTCGGCTCCAGGTCCGCTCCGAAGACGCCGAGGGAGATCTCGTAGGCGCTCCGTGGCTCGTCGCCGAGCGCCGCAGCGGTCTCGTCGAGCCGGCGCCGATGATGCTCGATCAGCTCTCTGGCGCGAACGCCGGCGTCGAGGATCGGCTCACCATGTCCGGGGTAGACGATCCGCGGCGCGAGCTCGATGGTCCGCTCGAGCGACGCCAGATAGTCCCCGAGCGGGTCCGGCTTACTTTCCGGGTAGAGACCCACCGCCGGCGAGATGCGCTGCAGGAGATGATCGCCCGCGATCAGCACGCCGTCACGGAGAAAGCCGAGGTGGCCGTCGGCGTGACCGGGCAGCTCCAGCACCTGCCAGCCGTCCAGCTCGCTCCCTTCGTAGAGCAGGTCCGGTTCGACGGCGTAACGGATGAACGGCGCGAACGCGTGACCCTGCGCGATTAGGTCTTCCGCGACTGCGGCGGGCGCTCCGTGCAGCACGAACCAGGAGGCGATCCGTTCGGGCCAATCGTCGCTCCCCCACACGCGCTCGCACTGGGCATAGTCGAGGCCGCCCTGGAACACCGTCGCTCCGGTCGCCCGGGCTGCGGCCTCCGCTCCGCCGACGTGGTCGGGGTGGAAGTGGGTGATCGCGATCTGCTCCGCCTCCACGGCGCTCCAGGGCCCGTCCGCGAGCCCGAGGCCCGTGTCGAACAGCGTCCCGCCCGCGAGATAGCAGTGCACGTGCTTCGGGCCGGTCGGCAGGGGGAGGGTGAGCCGCCGGATACCGTCTTCGAGCTGTACGAACGTCTGTTCTATACTCCCCTCTGTCGCCATGGGGATCGAGTATCGCGAAGAGCCCTGCAAGAGCGCCCTCAATCCGGTGAAGGGCATGGGCTTCAAGTGGTCGTTGAACCCCTACATGGGTTGCGTGCACCGCTGCACCTTCTGTTACGTCAGGGCGTTCGAGCAGAGGTCGGACCGACCCTCGGACGACCGCTACGGGACCTCGATCCGCGTGAAGACGAACATCGCCGAGGTCTTGCGCAGGGAGCTCGCGCGCTCCAACTGGCAGCGGGAGCAGGTCACGGTCGGCGCTGCGACCGATCCGTATCAGCCCGTCGAAGGGAAGTACAAGCTGACGCGCGCGTGTCTCGAGGTGTTCCGCGATACCGCGAATCCGTTCGGGATCATCACGCGCGGGCCGATGATCGTGCGCGACCTCGACGTGCTCGTGGAAGCGGCGAAGCGCGCGGAGGTCGCCGTGACCTTCTCGATCCCGACGCTCGACGAGGAGGTCTGGAAGCGAACCGAGCCGTCGACCGCTCACCCGCGGCAGCGGTTGCGGGCCCTGAAGGCCCTCGTCGACGCCGGCGTCAAGGCGAGCGTCGGGATGGCACCGATCCTTCCGGGGATCTCGGACCGACCCGAGCAGCTGCGCGCAGTCGTCCGGGCCGCGAGAGAGGCCGGAGCCACCGGAATCTGGGCGAACCTGCTCTTCCTGCGGCCGGGGACGCGTGAGCACTTCCTCGAGCATCTCGCCGAGGACTGGCCCGAGCAGCTTCCTCTGTACGAGCGCCTGTACGCCCGACGCCGCGCCTACCTGGGCGCCGAGGAGCGGAACCCCCTCCGTGCCGAGGTCTCGAAACTCGCCCGGGAACACGGCATCCGGGACCGCCGCAAGATCCGGCTAGGCCCGCCGCCGGAGCCCGAGCAGCTTTCGCTGACCGTATAGCCGAATATCATCCTCGAACTGTGTCGACCCCTTCCGAGATCACCTGCCTGATCGTGGACGACCACGAGGTCGTCCGGGAAGGCTTGAGGCTCTCGCTCTCGCGTGCGCCGCACATCCGTGTGATCGGCGAGGCGTCGGACGGGGCGAGCGCCGTGGCGCTCGCGGAACGACGCCGTCCGAACGTCGTGATCATGGACGTACGCATGCCCGGCATGGACGGGCTGGAGGCGACGAAGATCCTGACCGACAAGGTTCCCGAGTCCGCCGTCCTGATCTTCACCGCGTACAGCGAGCGCTCGCTCCTGAGCCGCGGCCTGGAATCCGGCGCGAAGGGCTACATC
>DATMZV010000038.1:0-31097 GCA_035573355.1 Gaiellaceae bacterium
GGGAGCCCCGTTCAGCCGATCGAGCTTCCGGGGATCGTCCTCGCATCCTTCGCGACGCTCTCACTGGGCGTTGTGCTCGGGCCGGAGGCGCCCCTGATCGCGATCGGCAGCGGCCTCGGCGTCTTGACGGTGTGGCTTGTCAAGCGTGACGCGCCCGCGACGGCGATCGCCGTGATCGGCGGGGCCGGCAGCTTTGCCGCGATCAGCACGCTCCTCGGCTCTCCGATCGTCGGCGCATTCCTACTGATGGAGGCCGCGGGGATCGGCGGCGCGATCCTTGGAGTGGTGCTCGTGCCCGGCTTGCTCGCCGCAGGCATCGGGTCTCTCATCTTCGTGGGGCTCGACAGCTGGACCGGATTCGGGACGCTGTCGCTCGCCATCCCGGACATTCCAGACGCCGGCAGCCCCCGCGGCGCCGAGTTTCTCTGGGCGATCGGGATCGGGGTCGCGGCCGCGATCGTCGGTACCGCCATTCGACGGTTGGCGCTCGCCCTGCAACCGATCGTTGAGCGCCGAATCGTCTTGCTGACCCCTGTCGTGGGCCTCGCCGTCGGCGGTCTCGCGATCGCGTTTGAGAAAGCCACCGGGAGGAGCTCGTCGCAGGTGCTCTTCTCGGGTCAGAGCGACCTTGCTCCCGTGATCCACAACGCGGCCGGCTGGTCGCTCGGGGCGCTGACGCTTCTCATGGCCTGTAAGGCCCTGGCCTACGGGGCTTCGCTGAGCAGCTTCCGAGGCGGTCCTATCTTTCCTGCGATGTTCATCGGAGCCGTGGGCGGAATAGCCCTGTCGCATGCTCCCGGTCTCCCGATGATCGCGGGTGTCGGCATGGGAATCGGAGCAATGGCAGTCGCAATGCTCGGCCTACCTCTAACGTCCGTCCTGCTCGCGACCGTGTTCTTGCAAGCCGACTCGCTCGACCTCATGCCGCTCGTGATCGTCGCCGTCGTCGTGGCCTACGTCACCTCAGCCAGACTCACCCCTCCGCCGAGTCCGGCACCGTCCAATCCGGCCTGAACCTCGCACTTCCAGGCGCCTCCACTTCCTCAAAACCGTTCTTGCCCTCGCCCGGTAGGTACTCGGAATGACCTGATATCTGGGAAAGGGAGGGGATATGCAGCTCAGGTCTCTGAAGGTTCTCGTGCTCGCTGCGATCGTCGCAGCGAGCGTCCTGACAGCGGCTGCGCCTTTGGGCGCTGCCGAGCAGAACTCCTACAAGGTGACGAATCTCGTCTCGAACACCGCTGCGATACCGGCGGTGATCCACGACGCGAGCCTCCGCAACGCATGGGGGCTGACCGCCAGTTCGGGCTCGCCCTGGTGGGTGTCCGATAACGCAGCCGACGTGTCAACGTTGTACAACGGCAACACCCCGCCGACCAAGGTCGCGTTGACCGTCTCGGTTCCGACCGCGCCAACCGGGACGGTGTTCAACATCGCCAATATGAGCGGGGCATTCCCCGTGACCGGCGGCACGTCGCGGTTCTTGTTCGCGACCGAGCACGGGCAGATCCTCGGTTGGCCGGGCTCCGGCGCTGCACAGCCGAGTGCTGCGCAGAGCTTCGCTCCCGGCGCGGTCTACAAAGGCCTTGCGATTGCGAACCCGCCCGCCGGGCCGCGCCTGTATGCGACCGACTTCCACAACGGGCGGGTGGATGTGTGGGACGGCTCGTGGAACCTTGTCAATCCGTCGTCGAGCTTCGTCGATCCGTCGATTCCCGCCGGCTATGCGCCGTTCGGCATCCAGCGGATCGGCGACACGATCTTCGTCACCTACGCGAAGCAGGACGCGGACGCAGTGGACGACGTGCACGGTCAAGGGCTCGGTTTCGTCGACGCCTACGACACGGCCGGCCACCTGCAGGGCCGAGTCGCGCAGCACGGCCAGCTGAACGCGCCGTGGGGGCTCGCAATGGCTCCCGCGAGCTTCGGCCGGTTTGCCAACGACCTGCTCGTCGGCAACTTCGGCGACGGTGAGATCAACGCCTACGCACTGCAGCCGAACGGCAACTTCGAGCACCGTGGCGAGCTGCGCGGAACCAACGGCAAGCCAATCACAATCGAGGGCCTCTGGGCGCTCGAGTTCGGGAACGACGGTAGCGCCGGCCCGAGCAAGACGCTCTTCTTCACCGCAGGCCCAAATGACGAGGCGGACGGGCTCTTCGGCTCGATCGACCCGGGCTAGCTCAAAGCTCACGCACCCGGCCGCAATCGCGGCCGGGTGCTTCGTTCGAGAAGGTTGCGTCGCGCCTAGGTCGCTCCAGGAGCCTTACCGACGGCCGGGGGCCGATTCTCCGGGAACTCCCGCAGCGTTTGCCGGCGGAGCGCCTCGATGGCGATGGCTGCCGTGATCGCAAGGATTGCGAGGCCTACCAGCTGGCGGTTGCCGGCTCTCGGTCCCACTGCGATCAGGAGCAGGAACACGCCGATGCCTGTGGCCCAGACGGCGACCGGATGATGTCTGAAGATGGGTGCGAGCCACCGCCTGAAAGCGAGTGCAGGTCGATTCGGGCCCGCGAGGGCCGTGGCGATCAGAACCAACGCGCCGTAGACGACGAGCAGGATCCCGATGTCTCGAAGCACGCTCGTCTCGATTCCCCAGATCACGCTGACGGGATGCTTGTTCGCCTGCGTTTTGACGAGCGAGTCGACGACCACCCCGCCCACGAAGCGTCTGAGGGAGGCGATCAGTAGACCAACGAAGACGAGGCTCGCCCCGGTCGCGCCCAGTAGCCAGCGTCGCCGCCCCTGTGCGAGGTAGATCGCAAGTGCGTAGAGGGCGAAGACTGCGATCAGGAGCAGCGAGCTCAGCGCTTTGAGGATCTTCACCGCGGTCTGCGCGGCCCCGAGCTGGTCCGACTTCATGATCACGATTTGGCCGGCGGTCGGATCGGCGTTCGCCTTCAGCTTGTCCTCGATACCAAGGCGCGTCGCCAGCTGCGTGATCGCCGGTCTCAGGTCAAGCGTGACCTCACCGTTCGCGGTCGAGATGTTTCCGTTCGGGCCCAGGTCCTTGCCCTCCAGCACCCTCAGAACAGCCGCGTGGGCGCGCTTGTTGGCGTTCTGCCAGAGGGTCTGCACCCTCGGTCGCTGCAGCAACCTGTCGGCGGCGGCGGGACCGACGTTGTTCTGGAGCGCCGCCGCCAGCGGGGCGGCGGCTGCCTGCGACCGCGGTGGTAGCCGCTCACGTAGCTGGGCTTCCACATCGATTTGCGCGAAAAGTCCGTCGCTGAGCTTCTGCGCGATCGCACCGCGAACATCGTCGTTTGCCAGCAGCTGCGTCGACGAGTTTGCCCACGCCTGGTCGTCGAGCAGTTGACGCTTCGCCCAGACCGTGAGCGAGGAAACGAACAACAGAATCGTCGCTACGGCGAAGAGGCCCCAGACGAGCAGTCCGCGCTTCTTGCTCAACTGACGTCCATCACAACGAGGGGTAACCGAGCATGAACGCCTCGGCGGCAAGCAAGCGTGGCCTCGTCGGGTGAGATCGTCGATCCAACCCCATCGCGGGTCTTATCCGTGCTTCAAGTTGTCTTCTTTCGAGGGGCAGACCTCGACCCTCTCAAGCACCAGGGGTCCTGTGATCATCCGAACGGGATGATGATCGTGAAGGGGCCTAGGGCAATACGGGGCCATTCTTGGCCAGCTAGGACGCGATCACGTGGGGCGAGCATCGTCGTCGTAAACGACCACGGTGCCTGCGAGGAAGTCCTGCAGGGCGCGCCGCCGATCATCGACGAGTACCGGCAGGAAGCCGGTGAAGAGGAGAAGAATCGCCACGAAGAGTCCGAATAGACGCACGAGCGAACGCCCGAAGCCTGGCGCGGAACCACCACCGGCGACGACGCGGAGGTGGAGCAGCCGCATTCCCGGCGTCTGGCCGGCGCTCGACCAGAATCCGGTGAAATAGCCGACTTCCACGAGCAACCCTGCGACGCCGATCACCGTCCCCACGACCGAGGCAGGACGCGGATTCCAGACGAGCGAGACGACGAGCCCGATCACGGCGATACCGGTCAGGAAGATCATCGTCGCGAGTGCCGCGTCGATAGCGAGCGCAACGCCCCGGGTCGCGATCCCGGCAGAGGGAACGCGCACCGAACTATCCGCCTCGACTTGAGAGCGGGGTGCTCGCCGGAACCAGCGGCGCGGTCCGCGCTCGATCGCATCGTCGAGCTTGCGCAGGCGTTGGCCGAGCCCGGTCACCAGCTCCCCGGCGAACGACATCGACTGTCCTTTGAGGGCTGCGCGTAACTCAGGGCTTCCCAGAACCTCTGTCAGCGCGCGCTTGAACGCGGGGCTCCGCACCACCTGGTCGGTTAGATCGAGCGTCAGGCGGCTCTCCAGTGCCTCGGCGAAGACACGCTCGAGTGCCGGGTTGGCGAGCGCCTGACTCACGAGCCGCTCGGTCCGCTCGGCCTCGCGCGCCGACACCACCTCTCGGTCGAGCTCCACGGTGCTGAGCACTTCCGCCACGAGCCGCTCGACGACTCGATGCTCGATCAGCGAGCGTGCGACCGCCTCCGGCAGTGCGCCCGCGAGGACACCATCGACGACGTGCTCGGCCTCGGGCGCGGAGAGCACACCCTCGGCCGCTGACTCGAGCCGTCGACGCGCGTCGACCTCGGCGTTTCGCCCCGTCTCGGCGAGCCTTTCGGTCCGGCCTCGAAGTGGCTCGACGAGCGGCGAGCGCGCCAGCACCCGCGCCGGCAAGAGCGCCAACCGGCCTGTCTTCGCGCTGATCCGGCCGGTCGTCACCACGAGGCCCATGAAGACGTTTCGACTGCCGTGCGTACGGCTGCCAAACTGATCGTCGTGGAGATTCGGGAGCTCCTGGTCGACGGTTTGCCGACTAAGCATCGGGTCGTCGGCGCCGGCAAGGCCCTTGTTCTTGTCCATGGGCTCTCAGGCTCCTGGCGCTGGTGGGAGCCGATACTCGAGCCTCTGGCGAAGCGGCGACGTGTTCACTTGCTCGACCTGCCCCGGCTGGGACGGCGACTTCCCGCCGTGGAGCTGACGGGTTGGCTCGGCCGTTGGCTCGAGGCGGCCGAGCTCGAGAGCGTGGATCTCATCGGCCACTCACTCGGCGGACTGATCGCGGCCGAGTTGGCTGCGGAGCAGCCGCAACGTGTGCACCGTCTTACGCTTGTCGCGCCAGCTGGTATCCCCTGCGGGAATAACGTGCTCAGTCGCAGCGCGCGGCTGCTCGGCACCCTGTACGACGTCCGTAGCCGGTTCCCGACGATCGCGCACGATGCGATACGGGCTGGGCCGTTCAGCCTCATGCGCGGGGCACTGTTCGCATCGCACCGGGACCTGAGCGTAGAGCTCGCGTCGATCAGGGCCCGGACGCTACTCATTTGGGGCGAGGACGACCGGTTGCTTCCCGCGCGGATCGCGGCGGAATGGCAGAAGGTCCTCCCTGGTTCCCGGCTCGTGCGTCTCCACTGCGGGCACGTGCCGATGTGGGAAGCGCCACGGGAGCTGGCTTCCCACTTGCTCGACTTCCTCGGAGACGAGCGTTTCGACCATTCTGGCGACGAGGTCGGGCCGGGTGTAGTGCACGGTGTGCGGTTGACGGGGAACGACCACGAGCTGACCGCGGGGCAGTAGGGCCGCGGCCGTCTGCGCCCACGTCTGCCCCACGAACCCGTCTCTCTCGCCGCGTACGACGAGCGCCGGCTGCGTGATCAGCGGCAGGCGCTCCTCGATCCGATCCGCGAGGGCCGACCGTGCGGTCGCCAAGAGCGCTGTGGCGCCGAAGCGAACGTCGTCGCAAGCCGTGCGCGCCAACAGGGACCCCGGTTCGCGCGCTGCATCACGGAGCCCGTCGAGTAGCTGGCGTCGCGCGGAGCGCCGCCGCGGATCGACGGTTGGCCCGATGAGGACGATCGGTCCGACACGTGCCGGCTGACGGACGGCGAGCTCCGTAAGGACCTGACAGCCCATCGAGTTCGCGACGAACGCGGGACACTCGAGCGCGGCCGCGTCCAGCAAGTCTGCGAGCGCCGAGGCAAGGTCGGCGATGCCGAGCGGTGTGTGCGGGTGCTCGCTACGGCCGAACCCCGGCAAGTCCGGCACGAAAACCGAGAAGGAGGGAGCGAGCGACCGCGCGAGCGGGAGCATGTAGGTGCCCGAGACCCCGTACCCATGGAGAAGCACAACGGGCGTTCCTTCTCCACCCGTGCGTGCGTGTATTCGTACACCGAGTACTTCGAGCCACCGGCTCGTCAGTTGCAGGTCGTCAGGCACTCGCGGCTCACTGGCCGCGGCCAGGCGCGAGGAGTCGAGTGGTCGCGCCATATGGTCCAGACCTACATGCTCTGAAGGATCTTCTGCTTCTGCGCGTCGAATTCGGCCTGCGTGAGCACGCCGCTGTCGAGGAGCTCCTTCAGCTTGGTCAGCTCCGCCATGCTCTGGTCTGCCGAAGACGCAGCCGGAGCCGGATCCACAGCCGCCTGGGGCTGCTCTTCGGCCGGTGCGTTCGGATCAGGCTCCTGTCCCGCTTGGGCGCCGTGCTTCCCGGCGGCGTACGCAACCCCGCCTACGGCAGCTGCACGCAGTAGCGGTCGTCGTCGTCTAAAGGGCATCTCGTGCCTCCCTGGGTTGGTTGAATGCCGGATCGGTTCCGGCTGTACAAGTCTGGCGTGGAAAGGGTAGTCGACCTTCATCCGATCCGGGTGAACGCGAACAAGGCGGTGCTATCCCAGCAGGCCGCGGATTCCCTGGCCGGCGAACCAGACCGCGAGCACGAGCGCGACGACCGCGAGCGCTGCCTGCTGGTTTCGCGCGATCCACTCCCGGATCCCCTTGAGGCCGATCGCTGCGCGCTTTGGCAGCACGTAGGCGTAGAGGATCAGCCCTCCTTGCACAGACACGGTGACCAGGGTGAAGGCCGCGAAAACGACCAGCGACTCTCCATTCGACAGGTCGGCTCGAAGCGTGTCGACACCGGCGGCGATGACAACGGTCGTGTTGATCCAGAACGCGCCGATCAGGAAGGCCCAGACAGGGCTCAGTTCGCCGATCCGCGTCATCCAACCCGGCTCCTTCGGAAGCTTCCCGGTACGAGCAGGCCTCCGCGCCCAAAACCTTCCCGCGGCCAGGAGCAGCAGTACGCCCAACAACACCTGAACGACGCACGCCACGGTCGTCGGAGTGCTGTTGCTGGAGAAATCGTGCCCGCCCAAGAAAAGAACGACCACGACGCCGATCGCCAGGGTCGACAGCGTCCAGCCGACGAGCCACATCACAGAGTTCGACGGCCGGTCGGAGGCGAGCATCAGGATCACAGCGACAATCGCCCACGGCGAAAGGGCGCACACGATCGCAAGCGGGAGCAGTTCGAGAAAGAGCTCGCCCACCCGACGCTAGTACTCGTCGTGGCGACGGAGCCAAACCTGGGAGGCGTCACTTTCGTCGCGTCCTTTCGGGGCCCGGTCGAGGATCGGGTAGTAGCCCATCAGAAACTCGAGGCCGCGGGCTGTGGTGGTGTAGGTCTGGTACACAGTGCCGTCGTCGAGGACGAATGCGCTGAAGCCCGGGCCTTCGGTGAGGTAGCCCGTGACATCGGTGCCGCTCGAGTTTGCGTTGTGTTCGAGGGTCGGAGGCGGTCCGGCCTCTAGCATCGGCGCGATCGCCTCGCGCGTCTGCTCCATGGTGCGTGAGTAGCCTTGGTCGACGTTGAAGTCGCCGACGGCTGAGGAGATCCAGGGCATGGTCCAGCCCATGCGGCGTTTGTATGTCTGCAGCTTCTCGAGCGGCGCCTGCGAAACGTAGAGCATCGTCACGTCACGCGCGTGCAAATGCGGGAGCGCGCCGTCGACGGTGTCCGCCATCGACGAGCAGGTCGGGCAGCCGGCCTTGTAACTCGGGCCGAACATGAAGTGATAGACGAGCAGCTGGCTGCGGCCGTCGAAGAGCTCCGCCAGTGTGCGCGTGCCTTCGTCCGTTTCGAAGCGGTACTCCTTCTCGACGCGAACCCAGGGCAGCTCGCGCCGCTGCCGGGCCAGCTCGTCACCAAGGCGGGTGTGATCCTTTTCGCGCGCGAGCAGCTCCTCGCGGGCAGCCGTCCACTCCTCGCGACTCACCACGTCGTGATCGGTCATCGTGCTCCTTTCAGTCGTCCGTCCCCACTCTTCCTTGTAACGCAGGCCCTGGTCCGCCAGTCTGAACTGGACCAGAGAGAGAAGGAGGAGGAAATGCCGCCGATCTCGCGTGGCTTCAGGGGCCGGCGCCGCGATGACGCTCCAAGCGACCGCGTGCCGCCCGGCCAGTACGTCACGGACGACTTCCCAGTGCTCTCGGCTGGGCCGACACCGCACACCTCGCTCGACGACTGGGATCTCACGATCACGGGTGAGGTGGACGGGCTCAAGCGCTGGAGCTGGGACGAGTTTCGCGCACTGCCGAGCGAGCCGATCACCGTCGACATCCACTGCGTGACGAAGTGGTCGAAGCTCGACTCGGAGTGGGAGGGCGTCCCGATCGACACGCTTCTCGACGGAGTCGACACCACCGCCGAGTACGTGGTCGCATTCTGCGACGGCGGGTACACGACGAATCTGCCGCTCGAGGACCTCACCGAAGGCAAGGCGTGGATCGCCTTCGCGTTTGGCGGAGAACCGCTCGATCCTGAGCACGGTGGTCCGGCGCGCCTGCTCGTCCCGCACCTGTACTTCTGGAAGAGCGCCAAGTGGGTGCGCGGGCTGCGACTGGCAGCGACGGATGAGCCCGGCTTCTGGGAGCAGAACGGCTACCACAACTACGGGGACCCGTGGAAGGAACAGCGGTACTGGGGCGACTGAACTGGCGCGCCGCGAAGGTCGTCGAGCTCACGCCGGAGACGAGCCAGACGAAGACGATTACTTTCGACGTGCCGGGGTGGCCCGGACACCGTGCGGGTCAGCACGTCGACGTCCGGTTGACCGCAGACGATGGCTACCAGGCCGAGCGCAGCTACTCGATCGCGTCGGCGGCCGACGGTCCGCGGATCGATCTGACCGTCGAGCGCCTCGACGACGGTGAGGTTTCGCCCTACCTCACGGATGAGCTCCGCACCGGGGACGTGATCGAGCTGCGCGGTCCCGTCGGCGGCTACTTCGTCTGGAACCCGCAGGCCGAGGGCACCGTGTTCCTCGTCGGGGGCGGCTCGGGAGTCGTGCCGCTGATGGCGATGGCCAGGCAACGCGCGCTGGAGCGCAGCGGCATTCCGACGCGGCTGCTCTACTCGGCGCGAAGCTGGGACGATGTGATCTACCGAGACGAGCTCGCGGAGCTGACGGCACGCCGCGACGGCTTCGATGTCGTGTACACGCTTACGCGCGCACAGCCTGCGGGCTGGGATGGCTACAGCCGACGTGTCGACACTGACATGCTCGGCGAAGTAGGGCCGGTTTCTTCTGAGCTCGCCGTCGCGTTCGTCTGTGGCCCGACACCGTTCGTCGAGGCTGTCGCGAGCGGGCTCGTGGAGCTCGGCCACGAGCCGGCGAGAATCAAGACCGAGCGCTTCGGCCCGACTGGAGGATGAGATGGACGCATTGATGCTCGACGGCAACGCAGCGGCCGGCCTGCTCCACGAGATCTTCGGCTCCGAGATGACGACCGCGGTCGGAACGTGCGACGGCTGCGGCACCGCCGGCGAGGTCGGCGGCGTTCATCTCTATCGCGGCGCCGGCCTTGCCTTTCGTTGTCCCCACTGCGGCAACGTTCTGATGAAGATCGTCGTGGGCGACGAGCGTGTCTGGGTCGATTTCCGAGGCCTGCGCGCGTTGCAGCTGAACGGCTAACCCCCGCGGCTCAACCCATCTCGAGCTCCGCCCGCAGCCCTGCACGTCCCAGCACGCGAAGATGCCGGAAGTGAGAGCGAAGCGCCGCTCGGAGCGACGGCTGGACCGTGTAGCGCACGCCGTGGCGCCGGCAGTTGCGCTCGACGATCGGCGCGATCTCCGGGTAAAGGGTGTGCGGGAGCTTGGGGAAGAGATGGTGCTCGATCTGATAATTGAGCCCGCCCAGCGCCCAGGTCAGAAGCCTGTTTCCGGGGCAGAAATCGACAGTTGTCTCGACTTCGTGAACAGCCCAGACACGACTCTCGGATACCACATCGGCCGGTGAAGCGAAGGTCGCCTCCTCGACGCAGTGAGCAAGCTGAAACGTGATCGCCATCACGATGCTCCCAGCCATGCTGAGTCCGACGTACACGGACGCGACCACCCACCAGGGATACACGAGCAACGGCAGCACGATTGCCCAACTGATGTAGAACAGCTTCCCGCCGACCAGGCCGGCCAGTGTCCAACCGGTGGGGAATCGCAGGGCGCTCTGGCCGATGGAGCCTTGTCGGATGCTGTTTAGATCGCCGAGCGTCTGCCAGCGGAGCCCCATCAGCGAGTACAGGGGCCACACGTACAGATGCTGGAATCGGTACCACGGCCGCCTCGGCTGAATCGGCGAGAATCGGGCGAACGGCGTCTTCTCGATGTCGTCGTCGTAGCCATCGACATTCGTATAGGTGTGGTGCGCGACATTGTGCTTCACACGCCAGGCGTAGCTACTGAAGCCGAGGAGCGCGTCCGCCGTCCACCCGACGAGGTGGTTGTAGCGTCGGCTCTTGAAGTACGACCCATGGTTTGCGTCGTGCTGGACGCAGAAGGCAACGAGGGTGGCGCCGACGAGAAGACCGCCGAGACACCAAGCAACTGTCACCGCATCCGGCTGCGCAAAGAGGAGAACCGTCCAAGAGCTGAGGATGAGTCCCACGGCGATCGGAGCCTTGAAATACAACCGGCGCGCCGCGCGCACTCGAGCGTGCGGGGCCGCGAGATGGCGTTCGACCTCGGCACGCGTGTCGCGGAGGAATGCGCCACCTGTCTGGAACGTGACTTTCTCGGTATTCGTCATGTCTTCTCCGGTCGTCGAGCGGTAATCGCCGACCCTGCTGAATGGGTCGGGCGCACATTGCTTCCCGCATCGCTTGTGGGAGGAGATTTCGCCGACCCCATCTCTTTGAGGCTCGGCGAGGATTCGAGGCTAGCAGTTCACCCGCGAGCCCTCGTTGGCGCACACTGGTACACGTGGCCCTCCTTGCGGTCCCGCAGCCCTACGACTTCGACGTGTCGCTCGACCGTTTCAAGTTCTGGGGCGTGGACCGGGCGAACGTCTGGCACGACGGCGGACTGCATCGCGTCGTCGACGGTCGAGAAGTGCGGATCTCACCGGCACGGGACGGTGTGGACGTGGAGCCGCTCGATGACCGAATCGAACCGGTGGTACGAAAGCTCCTCGCGGTCGAGGTGGAGCTCCGGCCGTTCTATGCCTTTGCGCAGGGCGATCCCGTGCTGACCGAAGCGGTGCGCCGGTTTCCCGGCTACCGCCCGCCGCTCGCGCCGGATCCTTTCGAGGCGCTCGTGTCGTCCGTCACGGCGCAGCAGGTGTCACTTCATTCGGCCTTCGCGGTCCGCAGCCGTTTCATCGAACGTTTCGGTGTGCCCGGCGAGTTGGCGGTCGCGTTTCCGACGCGCGAGCGGGTTGCAGAGGCGAGCGAGGACGACCTCACCGCGCTCGGCTTCTCGCGCCGCAAGGCGGAGTACGTGCTTGGGATCGCCAGGGCCGACCTCGACTTCGATGAGCTCGGCTCGCTGCCGGACGAGGAGGTCAAGGCTCGGCTCACGGGGCTACGCGGCATCGGCGAGTGGAGCGCGGACTGGTTTCTCGGGCGCTACCTCGGGCGGCCCCAGGCCTGGCCCGCCGGCGACCTCGCCCTGCGCAAGGCGGTGCTCGCGCTCTACCCTGACGTCACGGACGTTCGTGCCGCGGGCGTCCGTTTCCATCCATTTCAGAACCTGAGCGCGCACTACCTTCTCGCCACACTCCGTTACCGATGACGATCCGCCCCGCCACCGAGAAAGACCGTGAAGTCGTCCGCGAGCTCTGGGAGGAGTTCGAGCAGGAGCTCGGCGGTCCCGCCTATCTGCTCGAGACCTGGGACGAAGCGTGGCCGGACCTCCTGGAGACCGTGCGCAAGGGAATCGCCGTGCTCGCCGAAGAGGAAGGGCGCGCGGTTGGGTTCATCTTCTGCGTCCTCGGCGATCGTGGCCGGAAGACCGCGCACATCACCGACTTCTACGTTCGCCCGGGCGCGCGGAACAAGGGGATCGGCCGCGCTCTGCTGACGGAGCTCCTCGAGCCGGCACGCGAACGAGAGCTCGACCACGTCAGCCTGGAGGTGCTGCTCCAAAATGCCGATGCGCGCAGGCTGTACGACCGCCTCGGCTTCACGCCTGTCGACCTCTTCATGGTCGCGCCTGTGACCGTCCTCGCCGAGCAGCTGGTCAACGAGGATCCTCCCGACTCATTCGGCTCGATCCACGTGCAGACGGACGACAAGGCTGGAGTGGAGCGCGCGGTCACGCAGTTCATGCCGCGTCTCGGGCGCTCTTCCTTCTCAGATGTGACCACGTCGAAGAACGGCTGGGTGACGGTTGTGGACGAGCTATGCGACCACAATCGCAGCGCACAACGGCGACTCGGGACCGAGTTGTCGGAGCGCATGGGTGTCCCCGTCGTCGCGCTTGCGCTAGAGGAGGAAGCGGTCGTCCGGTTCCTGCTCTTTGAGCGCGGACGCATGGTCGACGAGTATCTGTCGGTGCCGACGTACTACGGCGAGCTGAGCAAAGCCGACGAGCTCTCGCTCTCCGCGAACCCGACGCTCGCGTCGCGGCTGACCGGAGCGGATCCGGCGCGGGTCCGAGCGGTTGCGCGCATCGCCTCTGATCCGGGCGAGCTTCCTCCCGCGCGGGAGTTGCTCGGTCAGATTGCCGAGGTGCTCGGCCTCGAGGCTAGGATCGAACGGTGATCACGCTCTACGACGCCGATCGTTGCCCGTACTGCGCACGCGTCCGGATCGCGCTCGCGGAAAAGGGAATCGAGTACGAAACGGTAGAGGTCGACCTCGACGACCGGCCGGCTTGGATCTACGAGAAGAACCCCCTCGGCCGCGTGCCGGTCCTCGAGGAGGACACGTTCGTGCTCGCCGAGTCCGCGGTGATCGACGAGTACCTCGACGACCGTTATCCGGAGCCTCCGCTCTGGCCCGCGGATCCTGCCGAGCGTGCCCTCGGCCGGATGCTCGTGTTCCGCTTCGACGAGCTCTCTCGGCCGTACTACGCGCTTCGGCGTGGTGAGGACGGCGCAGCGGGTCGGCTCGACGTCGCACTCGGAGAGCTCGACGGTTTTCTACAGGGCCGGCCCTTTCTGAGCGGACGCGAGTTCGGACTCGCCGACATTGCGTACTTGCCCTGGATTCTGCGCGCGCGCGATCGGCTCGACGTCGACCTGAATCGCTTTTCCGCGTTGGCGGACTGGGTTGCGAGGCTCGAGGAGCGCCCGTCCATCGCAGCGGAGATCGAAGTCGTCGCATCTCTGTGACGGTTCTCCTGCTTCACGCCTTTCCGCTCGACGAGCGGATGTGGGAGTTGCAGCGCCCCGTGCTCGAGGGTGACAACGTCATTGCGCCGCGTCTGTACGGGCGCGGTAGCACCATGAACGCCTGGGCGGAGTCGATTGCCGCCGAGACGGACGGGGACCTTGCCGTCGTCGGCGCGTCGATGGGCGGATATTGCGCGCTCGCGCTGGCGCGGCTTGTGCCCGAACGGGTGCGCGGACTGCTGCTCCTCGGTGCACGCCCGGATCCCGACTCGGACGAACGCAGAAAGGGGCGCGCGGACACGATCGAGCTGATTCGAGCCGACGGTCCAGACGGGTTGTGGCGGATGATGCGCCCGAAGCTGTTCCACGACGATGGCGCGGCGGACGAAGCGCTGCTGTATCGAGATGCTGACGGCCTCGTCGGCGCCGTCGAGGCGATCCGCGATCGCGAAGACTCGACAGAGGTGGCCCGGTCATTTTCGGGGCCGGTGCGGTTCGTGATCGGCGAGTTCGATCCGTTCGTCTCCGCGAGCGAGCTCGGCGGCTTCGATGTGGTGGAGCTCAGCGGCGCCGGTCATCTCGCGAACATCGAACGGCCCACCGAGTTCAACGAGTTCCTGAGCGAGTTCCTGCAACGTGGCTGATCTGCCCTCCATCGTCGACGTCGCCTGGCTCGAGGCCGAGCTCGGAGCCGATGATCTCTTCGTCGGTGACGTGCGCGGGCCGAACGCGCACGCGCGCGGGCACATTCCGGGCTCGCGGCCTCTCGTGCTCGGATCGCCGCCGCCCATGAGCGACCCGGAGATGCTGCAGGCACTCGCACCCGAGGTCGGACTGAGGCTTCGCCGTCACGGAGTGACGGGTGACGAGCGACTCGTGCTCTACGACCGCGGCGACGGTGTCGGCGCCATGCCTGCCGCGCAGATGGCGGAGCTCGCCGGTCATCCGCACGTCGCAGTGCTGCGTGGCGGGGTTGCGGCGTGGCCTCACGAGCTGGAGGTCGGCCAGGTGGAGCTGCACCCGGTGAAGACGACGTTCGAGCCACGTTTCGACGCGATCCCGACGCGAGCCGAGCTGGCAGGCAGGCTCGACGACGAGACTCTGATGATCCTCGACGTGCGCACCGAGGACGAGTTCAGAGGCAAGCACGGCTATCCGTGCGACCCCCGGCAGGGCCGGATCCCAGGTGCACGCCACGTGCCGGTCGAGGATCTGTTCGCCGGTCCCGGCCAGCCTCTTCCCGCCGATCAGATCCGTGCGCGCGTCGGCGATCCGGACGACGTCGTCGCCTATTGCCACTCGGGCTCTCGCTCCTCGCTCGCGACGTTCGCGCTCCGAAGCGCCGGCTACCGAGCCCGCAACTACGCCGGCTCGTGGCACGAGTGGTCGCGTCACAACGACCTGCCGCTCGAGCGGGGCTAGGCCGGCGCGCCTACGCGTTCTGCGACTTCGACGAAGCCGGTGCACACGTCCCGGCCGAGCTTGTTCCACTCGTCGATTCGCTGCCGGGTCTCCGCGAGCAACACGTTCTTGTCGACCGGAAGGTTTTCCTCTTCCTCGATCCAGTTCTCCACCTGGGCGAGGGTCACCTCCGGATGAAACTGGACGCCCCACGCGTTCTCGCCGAGCCTGAACCCCTGCGTGCAGATCCGATTCCGCGCGAGCTCGACTCCGCCCGCAGGGATCCCGTGGTCGTAGTAGTGCCACTGGAAGGCTTCGAAGGTGTGTGGTAGTCGCCCGAGCACCGGGTCCTCGACACCCGCATCCGTGAGCTCGACGGGGAACCAGCCGATCTCGAACTCACTCGCCGGCTGGACGGACGCCTGTGCGGCCTTCGCAAGCAGCTGCGCACCGAGGCAGATGCCGAGCACGGGCAGGTGGAGGTCGAGCAACCGCTGCAGGAAGAAGCCTTCTTCGCGGAGCCACGGATGGTGGAGATCCTGGTCGGCGTGCATGGCGCCGCCGAAGACCAGCACGGCCCCGTAGGCGTCGACCGGTTTCGGCAGCGGCGTGTCCCAGGCAAGGCTCCACTCCTCGAGCCCGTGGCCTCGCTCGCGCACGACGTCTCCGAACACACCTGAGCGAACGCTCTCGCCGTGGATGATCGCCAGAACGTCCATCAGGTCTTCGAGCTCACCGGCACCTTCGCCTCCTGCAGGAGGCGCTGCAGTTGTTTCGCGTTCGCCGCAGCCTGCGCCATCCGTCCACCGTGCCCGTCGGGACTCGTGGCGTTGTTGTTGAAGAACGCGTAGGCCTGCTCGGCCTCGCCGGACAGCTCGCGCAGCGTCGGTACCCATTCCTCCAGTTCGTCATCGGAGTACAGATAGTCGAAGCGCTCGGCGGCGCTGCCGCCCCGCTTGTTCCACGTCGACGCGTTCCGCCCGTGGAAGCGGATGTACGCCGTCGGGCTCGTCAACGCCGGGATCGTCGGGATCAGATTCTTCGCTCCGTCGATGCGTGGCGCATCGACGATCACGTTCGCCGCGCCGAGCTCCTCGAGGAACCGAAGCGTGTCGTCGCGGTGCTCGTCGTCGAGCCAGCTCGCATGTCTGAACTCGACGAGCAACTCGTCATCGCCAAGTTGCTCCCGCGCCCACTGGAGATAGTCGAGCGACCGGTCCTTGTAGACGACGTACGACGGGAACTGAAACAGGATCCCTCCGAGCTTCCCTGTCGCTCGCAACGGCTCGAGCGCGGCGAGGAACCGGCGGAAGACCTCGCCGCGAAACTCCCTCGACGGCCGCTCGACGCGCCCGCGCTCGTCGGTCGGCGCCTGGTCGCGCAGGTCGGGCGGCAGCGACTCCACCTTGACCGGATGGCGTGTCATCAAGCCGAACGCCTTGACGTGCATAACGAACCCGTCAGGCGTTCGCTCGGCCCAGCGCTCAACCATCTCCTCGTCGGGCAGGCGGTAGTACGTGGAGTCGACCTCGACCGTGTCGAAGTGCTCGGCGTAGTACGCCAGCCGCTCTCCCGCCTTGACGCCCTGCGGATACCAGTGCTTCGAGAGCGCGTCGTCGGCCCAGGAACAGGTCCCGATCCGGATTTCAGCCACGAGGCCAGCATACGAGACGGGGCCCTCTCCCAACCCGGGGCCCCGTCTCGAATCGCCTGCTCCAGTCCGTCTAGATGCGGATTCGGATCCTGGCGCTCACCGCGGTGAACGGCGAGGCCGTTGCGCTCACGCAGCCACCCGGGATGCCGGGGGTCGGCGAGGCGCATCCCACGGTGGTGATGTCGCGCTCGGCGACCACCGTCCGTGCCTGGAACGTGGAGGTCGACTTCTTGCCGGTCTTCTTCAGCACGACGCTGTAAGCGCCTGACGCGTTCGTCCGTGCCGTGAACTTTGTAGCCTTCCCGTTGAGAAGCATCGTGACCCTGGTGCCTGCCACACCAGCGCCCGCCTGCGTCACCTTGCCGGAGAACTTCACGAGTCGCCTCTTCGCGTTTACCGCCTTGGCGAGCGTAACCGTGCCATTGGCGACGAAGGCCCGCGTCTCGACAGTTCCTCCCGGGTTCGGGGCACCCCCTGCCCAAGGCGTCGTGATCGCGTCCCAGATGCTCGGACCTGCCGGCACGGTGAAGACGTTCTCCACCGTGAACGTCGCGTCGAGCAGCCGTGCGCCGTTCGGCGAGCGGCCAGGCGTTCCCGCGGGAACGTCGTCCGGGGCCAGGCAGACGACCAGCTTGTATGCACCGAGCGCCGTTTCGGCGCCGGAGGTCTGGTCGACGTGCACGGGCAGGTTGATGGCCTGCCCCGCGACCGACAGTGCGAGGATCCAGACCGCGATGTGCGGCACCGGGTCGCAGCCCGGCGCGTTCGTCGTCGGCGGCGCAACGACGACGTCGCCCGACAGCGGCAGCGGGATGTTCGCGTCGCGCGAGAAAACGGTGCCGCTCGTCGACCCGATGCGCGTCCCCGGGGCTGCCGAGGTGTTGATCGAGTAGCCGCTCGGAACGTAAATCGAGATGTGTGCCGGCTGGGCGTCGGACTGCGCTTGCGACACCTTGATCGTGAGCGACGTGGTGGTCTGTTTCACGCTCAGCTTCTGGGTTGCGAGCGCATTCCCCGCCAGACCCAGCGCTGAGGTGCCCGCAAGCGCGAGCACGGCCAGCCTGATGATTGTTTTCATACCCCTTCCTTTCCTACTTCGAAATGAGAAAAGCCCCTCCATTAGACGCGGGTTTCCCGATGAAGTTGACACTAATCCCGGGCGCGCACGAGGTTTCCGAAGAATTGCCAGTGATCGCTCTTGTACCGCGCCAGCTTCACCTTGTCCATCGGGTAGTAGTCGCTGGGCGAGGTCTGGATCCGCACCCCCGGGAGCAGGAACGGGTTCACCTCGTTGAGATGGGTCGCCGCCTTGAGGACGCCTTCGCGGGTCAGGTTCCGACCAGCCTTCCGGAGCGTGTCCACCATGGTGTAGGCGACTGCCATGCCGTAGTAGTTGAACACGTCGTCGGACTTCGCGCTCGGTAGGAAGCGCAGCATGATCGACTTGTAGAGCCGGACGGTGCGGTCCTTCGCCCACTGCTTCGCCGTCGGATCCTTCACGAAAGCGATCGACACCGATCCCTCGACCTGTTTGCGGCTCGTTGCGACGCGGGCGATTTTCATGATGTCCGGCGAGATCGAGACCGACGTGACGTACACCTGCGGGTGCCACCCGAGGCGGAAGGCCCCCACGTAGCCGAAGATCGCGAACTTCGGAGTCGCGAAGAGCATGAGCGTGTCGGCGCCGCTGCTCTTGAGCTTCGCGAGCTGCGATGCGACGTCCGAGTCGGCGACCTCGTATGCCTGCGTGCCGACGATCTTCCCCTTGCCCCCGAGCCCGCGGCGCAGGCCGTTGAGCATGTCCTTGCCGAAGTCGGAATTTTCGTAGAGCACCGCGATTCGCGCCTTCGGCCGATGCGCCGCGATGTAGCGGCCGTAGACCGCGCCCTCGCCGGCGAAGCTCGGCAGATAGCCCATCGACCACGGATACCTCGCGTGCTCGGTCGCCAGCTTGGAGACGCCGCTGCCTATGAAGAGCTGCGGGACCTTGCGGTCGTTGAGATAGGAACGGATCGCAAGCGCATGCTCGGTGCCGACGCTGTTGAAGATGGCGAACACCTGGTCCTGCTCGACGAGCTGACGCGTGAGCGAGATCGTCTTCGCGACGTCGAACTCGTCGTCCAGGTACTTGTAGTCGATCTTGCGGCCGAAGACGCCGCCTTTCGAGTTGACGTACTTGAAGTACGCGTCGGCGCCGCGACCCACCGATCCGTACGCGGCTGCGGGACCGGTGATGGGGATCGTCGCTCCGAGCGTGATCTGGGTCGGCGTGACGCCCGGTGTCGCCGCGGGAGCGCCCAACGCGATCGCGGCGGCTGCCGCGGCGAGGTGCGAGATCACCGAGAGATCGTCTTCGGAAGAATCGGCAGCGTCAAGGTCACCTTCCCGACCGTGAGCCGCGACCCGTCCGGCACGAGCTTGAGGTAGAGCAGGTTCGCGACGTTCTGAACCGTCGACGTCGCACCGAGGTACACGCGGAGCTTCGAGCCGCTCCGAATGAGATTCGCGTCCGAGATGAGCTTGAAGGAGACCGTGCGCGCGCCGTGGCCGAACGCGGTCAGCGTGCCGCCCTCGCTCACGATCGTCTCCTGCCCGCGGGCATCGACCGAGGTGAGAACTGCCACCAGGTGCGGCCACTGGGTCGCGGTCGCAGCCGTCACCTGCAACACCGGCGCTCCGAACTGTTCGACGTTGCGCTTCGGCAACCTGAACGTGCGGACGAGCTTGCCCCGTGCTTCGAGTGTCGCACGCGATCTCGACGTCAGCGTGATTCGTTTCACAGAGGGCGGGGCGGCGAAGCTCGCGGTCTTCCCACTCCAGGGATCGGAGGCGACCTGCACGGGCTTCTCCTTGTCCACCCCGTTCGGGATGCCCTTGAGGAAGCGGTCGTACCAGCGGGTCGAGAGGTCGAGCACGTGTGCGAGATCCGGACCGGGAAAGCTCGAAGGCGAGTGGCCGAAGTCGCCGACGTACAGGCGCTTGGGTCCGGCGAGCTTGCGGTAGGCGTCGGCTGCTTGATCGATGTCGAACGCAAAGTCGCGGCGTCCTTGGAAGAGGAAGCTCGGCGTCGTTACGGCAGAGAGCGACTGAAGGCTCGAGCGGGTCCCGAGGAGCTGGCGAACCCCAGGCAGGTTCTCGTTGCCGATCATCTGAGGCACGTAAGGACGCAGTGCGGGGTCGATGCGGTTCGCGGGCACGCTCTGCGCGAAGCTGTAGATCGCGCCTGCTTTGCCAAGGTTCTGCGGGTAGAGCGCCCGGTAGAGGTCGCTCCACGTCTCGAAGGTCTCGAGGGTCTTGAACGGAACGCCAGCGACGACGGAGTTCCACGCTGCCCCGCCCCCGAGCGAGATTCCCCACGCGCCGATCTCTGTGTCGCTCACCTCCGGTCGCGCGGAGAGCCACTGAAACTCGGTGCGCACGTCCGCGACCTCACGCGGTCCGTCGAGTGAGACGAAACCGCCCGAGGTTCCGTGTCCGCGCGCGTCGGGAGCGAAGACCGCGTATCCCTTTGCGAGATACGCCGGTGCCAGTCCGGCGGCCAGATCCACATGGTTGCCGCCGAGGCCGTGGAACATCATCACCGCCGGCCACCCGCCGTCCGGCACAGGGCCGTCGGGCACGAGGAGCGATGCGTCGATCCGGACGCCGTCGTCCATCGTCAGCGAAACCTCTTTTGCAGAAGCGGCGCTCGGCCCGGCAAGGGCGAGGCCGAGGAGGCAGACGAGCACAAAAAGGCGGCGCACGAGGTGAATAGCGTATCCCGGCTATACGATCGCCGTGTGGATTCGCGGCCTGTCGGCGTCTTCGACTCGGGCGTGGGCGGCCTGACCGTCCTGCACGAATGCCTCGTCACGATGCCCCACGAGGATTTCGTCTACCTCGGCGACCACGCAAGGCTCCCCTATGGGCCGAGGCCCCTCGCGGAGGTCCGCCAGTTCGCGCGGGAGATCGGGGCGTATCTCCAGGGCCAGGGAGTGAAGCTCGTCGTCAACGCCTGCAACACCGCGACCTCGGCGGCGCTGCCGCAGTTGCAGGAGGAGCTCGACGTCCCGGTCGTCGGGGTGATCACCCCGGAGGCGCACGCCGCGGTCCAGGCGACACGCAACCGGCGCATCGGGCTGCTCGCCACCGAAGGCACGGTGGCCGCCGGACGCTATGCCGAGCTCGTGCATGCCCTCGACGCCGGCGTCGAGCTCGTCGCGGTCGCGTGCCCCCGGCTCGTGCCGCTGATCGAGAGCGACGACCCGTTCGGCGCAGCGACGACGGAAACGGTACGTGAGTACGCCGCGTCGTTGAAAGAGGCCCAGGTCGACACCGTCATCCTCGGCTGCACGCACTACCCGCTGATCAGGCCGATCTTCCAGCGTGTCTTCGGACGCGACGTCGCGCTCGTGTTCTCCGCCGACGAAACCGCGCGCGAGGTCGCCGAGACACTTGCGCGCAAGGGCTACGAGAACGACGTCGACCGAGAAGGGTCGTACCGGTTCCTCACGACCGGAGATCCCGAGGCTTTCCGCGAGATGGGCGCGCGGTTCTTGCAGCTGCCCGTGGCCGAGGTGGAGCACGTCGAACTCGCCGCGCTCGGAGCTCCTGCATGAGGAACGACGGTAGGCGACCGAACGAGCTGCGCCGGCTCGAGCTCATTCCCGACTTCCTCGAACAGCCGCACGGCTCGGTGCTCTACGCACAGGGCAAGACGAAGGTGCTGTGCACGGCGTCGATCCAGGAAGGCGTGCCACGTTGGCTGTACGGCAAAGGCCGCGGCTGGCTGACCGCCGAGTACTCGCTCTTGCCCGCTTCGACGGGCGACCGCACGGATCGGGAAGCGTCGCGCGGGAAGCAGGGCGGCAGGACGATCGAGATCCAGCGACTGATCGGTAGGTCGATTCGGTCGATCACGGACTTCGAGGCGCTGGGTGAGCGGACGCTCTGGCTGGACTGCGACGTCCTGCAGGCGGACGGTGGCACGCGCTGTGCTGCGATCACCGGCGCGTACGTCGCCGCACGCCGGGCGCTCGACAAGTTCGGGCTGTCCAAGGCGTTCACCGGTTCCGTCGCGGCGGTGTCCGTCGGCATCGCCGCCGGAGAAGCGCTCCTCGACCTCGACTACTCGGAGGACTCGCAGGCCGACGTGGACATGAACGTCGTCATGACGGGCGACAGTGCGCTCGTCGAGGTGCAGGCGACCGCGGAGAAGACGCCGTTCAGCCGCGCGCGGCTCGACGAGTTGCTCGAGCTCGCGGCCGAGGGGATCGAAGAGCTTGTCGTCGTTCAGAAGGAAGCCGTTGCTGCACCTCGCGGCTAGCTCTCTGCCGACCCTGCACTGGGGCGAGGCCCTGTTACGGCTGGCGCTCGCCGCGGTCCTCGGCGGGCTCATCGGCATCGAGCGCGAGCTGCGCGAGCGTGAGGCCGGGCTCCGCACGCATTTGCTCGTCTCGCTCGGGTCCGCGCTGTTCACGATCGTCGGCGCGTACGGATTCCACGAGTTCCTGAGCTCCGGTGCCACCGTCGTCCGGGCCGACCCGACGCGCATCGCAGCACAGATCGTTACCGGCATCGGCTTCCTCGGAGCGGGCGCGATCATTCGCCAGGGCCTCTCGGTGCGCGGGCTCACGACTGCGGCGACGCTCTGGGTAGTCGCGGCGGTCGGGCTCGCATGCGGCGCCGGCTCCTACGGCGTCGCTGTGATCACGACGGTGATCGTGCTGTTCGCGCTCTATCCCCTGCGGATGATCGCCTACCGCGGCCTCCTGCGGTTCCGGCCGGAGGATGGACGCCTGATCGTCGACCTTCCCGGAGGTGCAGCTCCGGGCAAGGTCATCGATGCAGTCGAGGCCACGGGCGCGCGACTCGATTCGCTCGTCGTCAGCCGGGAAGGCACTCTGCGCAGGCTCGAGCTCGAGGTCGTCCTCGCGCGACACACTCATCCTCCCGGGCTCGTCTCGCAGCTCGCCGAGCTCGAGAGCGTCGTCGAGGTGCGGTGGACGGACTGAAGGCGCGCCTCGCGTCGCGCAACCCGGGCAAGGCGCGTGAGCTCGAGCACCTGCTGCCGACCTGGACGATCGAGCCGCTCGCGGCAGACGACTTTCCGCCCGAGGACGGCGAGACGTACTACGAGAACGCGCGGGGCAAGGCCCTGTTCGGTCGCGCTCACGCGCAGGAGGACGAGTGGTCGATCGGCGAGGACTCGGGCATCGAGGTGGACGCGCTCGACGGTGGTCCCGGCGTCCATTCGGCTCGATCGGGCGGTGCCGATCCGGTCGCCTGGCTCCTCGGCGAGCTCAGCGGCGTGGAGGAGCGAGGCGCGCGCTACGTCAGCGAGCTCGTGGTCGTGTCCCCTTCGGGCGAGGAGTTTCGCGGTACGGGCACGCTCGAGGGGCGGATCGCTGTAGAGGCTCGCGGCACCGAGGGCTTCGGCTTCGATCCGATCTTCGTTCCGAACGGCCGGGATCAGACCGTTGCCGAGTTGGGCAACGACTGGAAACGTGAGAACTCACATCGCGCGAATGCGGCCCGTTCGCTGTTGACAGCCCTAGGCGAGACCGGCTAATTCCTCGACCTGCCGCTGCTCGGCGCGGCGGGCGAGCCACCAGTTGATCTCTGCGCCGAGGACGATCACGTTCGACATCACGTAGAACCAGACGAGGAGGATCGCGGGCGCACCGAAAGCGCGGAGCGCCGGGTTCAGGTCCGCGTAGCGCTGGTACAGCGGCAGCACCTGGAACGTCGCCTCCAGCAGGATGCTGGCAAAGACTGCCCCCGGCAAGACCTCGCGGACGCTCAGGTCCTCGTTCGTCAGAAAGTAGTAACAGGACACGAGGAACACGAACACGCCGGCGAGGGAGACGCCGATCGAAAGCGTGTAGGCGATCGCCGCATTGGAGATGAAGCCCGCGGCGTATTCCTGCAGCGCCGCGACGCCGAGCGATCCCGCGAGCAGGGCGACGAAGAGCGTTACGAGCGAGCCGACCATGAACAGGAGTGCCCGTGCCTTGCCGTGCAGGAACGACCGGTTGGAACGGCCGTAGACGATGTTGAACGCCGACTCGAGCACGCTGAAGAGCGAGAGCGACGCCCAGAGGAGGGCGAGACCGCCGATGATCCCGAGGGTCGCCGCGTTGTCCTGCACGCTGTGGACCAGGTCGATGATGCGGTCGATCGGTGTGCCGGGCAGGGTCTTCTTGATCTCCCGGACGAGGAAGGACGACTCGTCCGCTCTCCCCGTCAGGCCCAGCAACGAGAGCGCCAGGAAGGTGAGAGGCACGAACGAGAGGAGAGCGAAGTACGCGATCATCGCGGCCAGATGCGGGCCGCGGTCTGCGAAGAACTTCTGCAGGAGATCCCTTCGGCGGACTCGCATGCCGCGGGAGTATCCCTATGCTTCACGGAGCATGGACGCCCAGCAGGCACTCGCCGACCTGACCGAGATCTCCTCCCAGATCGAGGCCGCCGTGGTCTTCGACGACCAGGGCAAGGTCGCCGGTTCGACGCTCGCCGAGGGCGGCCGGGCGGATGAGCTCGCGAAGGCGGCAGGCGCGTTGCTCGCCGCAGCCGAGGGACTCAAGACCGGCGACAGTGTGCTCACGCAGCTCGAGGTCTCCACGGGCGACGGCAGCGTCTTCGTCGTCCGCGACGGCAAGACGTCCATCGCCGCGACGACCGGCGGAAATCCGACGGCGGGGCTCGTCTTCTACGACCTGAAGTCGGCTCTCCGAAGCGTGAAGCCCGCCCCGAAGAGTGCCTCAGCGAAGAAGAAGACGGCAACTGCCGCGAAGAAGACGTCCACCGCTGCGGCCGCCAAGAAGAAGACAGCTGCGCGCAAGCCGGCAACGAGGAAGAAGCCGGATGCGTCGTAGCATCGCTGCAGCCCTCGGCGTCGCGGGCGGGATGCTCGCAGGCGCTGCGTTCATCCGTCGGCAGGGCGCGAGCCGCGAGCGCGCCGACCTCTACTTCGAGGACGGATCGATGCTGTCGCTCACGAACGGCTCTCCAGGTGCGCAGACACTGCTGCCGCTGGCGCGAGAAGTCATCCGGAACGCCCGAGCTCGTTGACCGACGACGAGCTGAAGCTCGCGATCCGCGAGCACGCCTATCTCGAAGGCGACTTCGTTCTGCGCTCGGGGAAGCGTTCGAAGTACTACCTCGACAAGTACCGCTTCGAGACCCGGCCCGACATCCTCGCCGCCGTGGGCGAACGGATCGCACGGGCCGTTGCCGAGTTCGAGCCGGAGGCAATGCGTCTCGCCGGGCCTGAGCTCGGCGCCGTCGCACTGGCAGCGGCGGGCTCGCTCTCGTCGGGCCTGCCGTTTCTGATCGTGCGCAAGGCCGCCAAGGACTACGGCACCTCGAATCGGCTCGAGGGCGTCCACGAGCGCGGCGAAACGGTCTGCCTCGTGGAGGACGTCGTCACGTCCGGAGGAGCGCTGCTGGACGCCGTGAAGGCGCTGCGGGACGCCGGTCTCACGGTCAGAACGGCCGTCTGCGTCGTCGATCGTGAGGAGGGCGGTGCCGACGCCCTCGCACGCCAAGCGGTGCGCCTGCGGCCCATTTTCAGGGCGAGCGAGGTCCTCGAGGCGGCGAAAAGACCCGCAAAACCGCATGGTTGAGCCAGTCCGATGCGACTGTTAGGGTCCTTTCCCGTGGATCCGACCGTCGACAGGAGGAGTGGGACTTGACGAAACAGGAGTTCGTTAACGAGGTCGCGAGGCGCGCCGACCTCTCGAGTCGCGATGCGGCGAAGGCCGTAGACGCCTTCCTCGACTCGATCACAGACACGCTTAAGGGCGGCGGCGAAGTGGCTTTCACAGGCTTCGGGAAGTTCACGACCCAGCACCGCAAGGAACGTCAGGGCGTGAATCCCCGCAATCCAACGCAGAAGGTGACCATTCCGGCAGCCACGGTGCCGAAGTTCTCCGCGGGGAGCCAGCTCAAGTCAGCCGTCAAGGGCGGCTAGCTCAAGCCCTTCCTCCAGGAACCGCGAAGGCCGCGTCTCGCGGCCTTCGCCGTCTTTGGAGGGCAGTACTCTCAAGGCATGGCCGCCGTCGCGACGACGAACTTCGCCGACCGCCTCGCCGAGGCCGTCGAGCGCAAGCGCTCGCAGCTCGTCGTCGGGCTCGATCCTCGCCCCGATCTCTTGCCGGTCGAGCTGAAAGGCGATGCCCATCTCGGCCGCGAGCAGGCCGCGGAAGCATGCGGACGCTTCTGTCGCGGGCTCGTCGACTCGGTCGCGCCGTACGTCGTCGCGGTGAAGCCCCAGGTCGCTTTCTTCGAGGCGCTCGGCCCGGACGGGCTGCGCGTGCTCGAGGATGTCTGCGCCTACTCGCGCTCCGCAGGACTGCAGGTGATCGCGGACGGCAAGCGCGGGGACATCGGATCGACCGCCCGCGCGTATGCGGCCGCGTTCCTCGAGTCTCCGAACGGCAAGGCGCCGCTTGCGGACGCGCTGACGGTGAACCCCTACCTCGGACGCGACTCGATCGATCCCTACCTCGCCGTTTGCCGCCGTGACGGCGCCGGCATCTTCTGCGTCGTCAAGACCTCGAACGCAGGCGGCGCGGAGGTGCAGGACCTCGTGCTCTCCGACGGCCGCCACGTCTGGCACCAGGTCGCGGAGCTCGTGGCGGAGTGGGGTGCCGACCTCGTCGGCGAGCACGGGCTTTCCTCCGTGGGCGCGGTCATCGGCGCCACCCATCCGCGGGCCGTCGGTGAGGCGCGGCGGTTGCTGCCGCGCGCGATCCTGCTGTTGCCGGGTGTGGGGGCGCAGGGCGCGACGCCGGCGGACGTCGCCCGCGCGTTCACGAGCGGGCCCGCCAGTGCGCTGGTGAACGTCTCGCGTGACGTGATCTACGCCTTCCGGGTCTCCGGGATGGACTGGCGGAGCGCCGCCGCAGCCGAGGCCTCGAAGTACGCCCGCGAAGTGTGGGCCGTGTCCGGCTGGTAGCGGACGGCCGGTGGATCCGCGCAGGCGTGAGCAGCTGACGCGGTATGGCGCGCCGGCCGCGTTCCTCGCTGCGGTGACGATCGCGGCGATTCTGGTCAAGGCGGGTCTGAACGGCAGCTCGAGCACGACCGTGGCCATTACGTCTTCCAGCACGGCGCGGACGACCACCGCAGCCACGACCACGACGAAGCTCGTCCTGACGGCGCCGCCAGGGTCGACGACGACCACGACGACCGAGACCACGACTCCGGGTGCCGAGTACTACGTGGTCGTCAGCGGGGACACGCTTGGGTCCATCGCCCAGAAGTACAACACCACGGTGGACGAGCTGACGACGCTCAATCTGGGCATCGATCCCACGGCCCTCACCGTGGGGCAGAAGATCCGCATCAAGTAGCGCCTCAAGTACCCTTCGCGCTCGTGTTCCTGCGGATCAGCGCCGTCGTCTTCGCGGCGCTCGCCTTCACCGCTGCTGCGCACGCGGCTGCGCCGCCCGTGTCGGCACGCGCGTTCATCGTCGAGAACCCGAAGACCGGGGAGATCCTCGCGCAGCACGGCGCCTGGTCGCGCGTCCCGATCGCGAGCATCACGAAGCTCATGACCGTGCTCGTCACGCTCGAGCATGCGAAGTGGAACGACGTCGTGCGCGTTCGTTCGGACGCCGCGGCGGTCGGCGAGTCGACCGTGCATCTGCGCGCAGGTGAGCGCATCACCGTCGGCGACCTGATCCGCGCGGCCCTGATCCAGAGCGCCAACGACGCGGCCGTGGCGCTCGCCGAC
The DNA here is from genome assembly GCA_035573355.1 of Gaiellaceae bacterium. GTDB lineage: Bacteria > Actinomycetota > Thermoleophilia > Gaiellales > Gaiellaceae > 3-1-20CM-4-69-9. The sequence goes on from DATMZV010000038.1 coordinate 27,198, forward strand.
TACGTAGGCCATGGCGATCGAGCCGCATTCGTCGCGATGATGAACGCGAAGGCGCAGGAGCTCGGGCTCGAGCGAACACACTTCGTCCGCCCTGACGGGCTCGACGCCCGCGGTCACTACTCCAGTGCGTACGACGTCACGAGGCTTGCGGAAGTTGCGATGCGCGTCCGCGCGATCCGTTCGGTCGTGCGTCTCAGGACCGACACGATCGCGGGCGGGCGCCATTTGCACACGTGGAACGATCTGCTGGGCGTCTTCAAGGGCCTGTACGGCGTGAAGACGGGTCACACCGGCGCGGCGGGCTGGTGCGAGGTCGCCGCGGTCAAGCGCAACGGTGTCACCCTCTATACGACCGTGCTCGGAAGCCCGACTCGTTCGCAACGCAATGCCGATCTCGCGTCGTTGCTCCGGTGGGGGATCTCGCGCTACCGGCCGGTGTGGGTGGTGCCTCGTGGGCGTGTCTACCTGCGGGCCGGTGTCGGCTACGGCAAACCGGCCGTCCCCATCGTCGCCGTACAACAGGTGGCACGAAGCGTCCGGATCGACCGGCCGCTCGTCGAGCGCGTGATCGCCCCGAACGCGCTCCCGCTTCCTGTCGCACGAGGACAGCGCGTTGGTGAAGTGAGGATCTATTCCGGCCGGCGCCTCGTCGCGCGTCAGCCGCTCGTCACCGAGCGTGCCGTCGCCAAGCCGTCGTTCGGCGGGCGATTGGGCTTCTACGCGGGCAGGACCTTCAGCCACGTGGGAGACTGGTTCTCGTGATCGTGACGGTCACGCTCAACGCCGCAATCGACCGGACGTTGACGGTGCCGAACTTCCAGCTCGGCCATCGGCACCGCGCCAGCCAGGGTCTCACGCTGGCGGGCGGGAAGGGCATCAACGTCGCGCGCGCGCTCAAGCGGCTCGACGTTCCGGTCGTGGCGACCGGTTTGGCGGGTGGGCGAACAGGGACGCGCATCGTCGAAGAGCTGACGTCGGAGGCGATCCTGAACGACTTCGTGCGCATCGCAGACGAGTCGCGCACGTCGAGCGCGGTGGTCGACCCGACGGCGGGCACGTACACGGAGATCAACGAGTGGGGCCCGCACGTCGAGCCCGAGGAGCTGGTGATGCTGCTCGAGAAGATCAGCTACCTCGCGCGCGGCGCCGACATGGTCGTCTTTGCCGGGACCTTGCCGCGCGGAGTCGAGGACTCCTTCTACGCCGAGGCGATCCGCGATCTCAACCGGCGCAACGTCCCGGCGGTGCTCGACTCCGAAGGGCCGCCTCTTCGCCTCGGCGTCGAGGCAGAAGCATTCCTTGTGACACCGAACCAGCGAGAGGCGGAAGGGCTCGTCGGACAGGAGTTCGGCGACGAGGAGGACTACACGATGGCGCTCGACCGGATCGCCGACATGGGTGCCCGGAACGTCCTGATCACCTCCGACACGCGCAGCTTCGGCCTCTTCCGGGCGGACCGGAAGCGAACCTCGTTCCGCGCCGATGCGCCGAACGTCGAGCCGGTCTCCGCAGTCGGCTCGGGGGACGTGCTACTCGCGGCGTTCCTCGCCGCGCGCCTCGCGGAGAAACCGCTCGAGGAAGCGCTCCGCGCGGCGGTGGCGGCCGGAGCCGCCTCCACGCTCGAGGTCGGAGCCGGCCGCTTCGAGCCGCGTGAGGCGTCGAAGCTGCAGAGCTCGGTCGACGTTCGCGAGCTCGAGCCCGTGGCCGGCTGACGTCGGGACGGGGTGCTAGCGTGACCCGATGGGAGTCGAGCTAGAGACAGGCCAGGTCGAGCGGCTGCTGGAGCTCGACCGGAAGTTCGGGAAAGAGGGACTGACGTTCGACGACGTCCTGCTCGTCCCGGCCGAGTCGCGAGTCCTCCCGAACGACGTTTCGACCGCAACGCGGTTGACGCGCGCGATCACGATCGAGATTCCGATCGTCTCGGCCGCGATGGACACGGTCACCGAGGCGCGCCTGGCGATCGCGCTGGCGCGTGAAGGAGGAATGGGGATCGTCCACCGCAACCTCTCCATCGACGCACAGGTCGCCGAAGTCGACAAGGTCAAGCGTTCCGAGTCCGGAATGATCGTCGAGCCGGTGACGCTTCCCGCCGGCGCGCTCGTGTCGGACGCGCTCGAGCTGATGGCGACGTACCACATCTCGGGTGTCCCGATCACCGACGAGGCCGGGAAGCTGCTCGGAATCCTCACCAACCGCGATCTGCGCTTCGCACCCGACGCGTCGCAGCCGGTGTCGGCGCTGATGACGTCACGCGACCTCGTCACCGCGCCCCAGGGAACGACGCTCGCCGAGGCGGAGGCGATCCTGCATCGCCACAAGATCGAGAAGCTTCCGGTCGTCGATTCGGAGGGACGGCTCAAGGGTCTTATCACCGTCAAGGACATCCAGAAGCGCATCGAGTTTCCGAAGTCGACGAAGGACGAGCAAGGACGCTTGCGCGTCGGCGCCGCAGTGGGCATCGGCGCCGACGCGTGGCAGCGCGCGGGCGCGCTCGTTGACGCCGGCGTCGACGTGCTCGTCGTCGATACGGCGCACGGGCATTCGGCCTCGGTGCCGGAGATGGTGCAGCGCATCAAGTCCGAGTTCGACATCGAGGTCGTTGCCGGCAACGTTGCGACCGCCGAGGCGACGGAGTCGTTGATCGACGCCGGTGCAGACGCTGTGAAGGCCGGAGTAGGCCCTGGTTCGATCTGCACAACGCGGGTCGTTGCGGGCGTAGGCGTCCCGCAGATCACGGCCATCTACGACTGCGCAGCCGTCACCACCAGGCACGGTGTCCCGCTGATCGCCGACGGCGGCATGACCTCGTCGGGCGACATCGCGAAGGCTCTTGCCGCCGGGGCCGATTCCGTCATGGCGGGGTCGCTGCTCGCCGGCACCGACGAGAGCCCCGGTGACGTTGTCCTGCATCAGGGCGAGCGGTACAAGGAGTACCGCGGCATGGGCTCGCTGGGGGCGATGCGCGCGCGCGGCTCGTCGCGCGACCGTTACTTCCAGGGCGACGTCGAGGACGTCGAGAAGCTCGTGCCCGAAGGAATTGAAGGGCGCGTTCCGTACAAGGGGCCGGTCGCCGCGATCTTGCACCAGCTCGTCGGCGGCGTGCGCCAGGCGATGGGTTACTGCGGGGCGGCGTCGATCGGCGAGATGAAGGACGCGCAGTTCGTGCGCATCACGGCGGCGGGACTGCGTGAGAGCCATCCGCACGACGTGGCGATCACGAAAGAGGCACCGAACTATCGCCGCTGAAGTTCTGCGGCTTCCCGAGCGTCCCGCCGAGGAGCGGCCCGTGCTCGTCGTCGATCTCGGCGGTCAGTACGCGCAGCTGATCGCGCGCCGCGTTCGCGAGTGCCGCGTGTACTCCGAGCTCGTCGGGCACGGCGTTACGGCTGCTCAGGTGAGGGCGCGCAATCCGCATGCGCTGATCCTGAGCGGGGGCCCGGCCTCGGTATACGCCGAGGGCGCACCGCACGTCGATCCCGAGGTCTTTGCGCTCGGCATCCCCACGCTCGGCATCTGTTACGGCGCGCAGCTGCTCGCGCTCGATCTCGGCGGCACGGTCGAACGAACCGGCACGTCGGAGTTCGGCAAGACCGATCTCACGGCAGTCGAGTCGGCGCTGTTCGCCGGGCTGCCCGAGCAGGAAACGGTGTGGATGTCGCATCGCGACACGGTGACCGCGCCTCCAACCGGCGCGCGGGTCGTCGCGGTGTCCCCGTCGACTCCCGTCGCGGCCTTCGAGGATCCGGAGCGGGGCCTCTACGGCGTGCAGTTCCATCCGGAGGTCGTGCACACGCCGCATGGCACGGACCTCCTCAAGAACTTCCTCTACAACGTGGCCGGCGCACCTTCGGCATGGACGCCTGCCGCCGTGATCGAGGAACAGGTCGAGCGCATCCG
>DATMZV010000039.1:0-4636 GCA_035573355.1 Gaiellaceae bacterium
TACGACACCGAGAAGGTGCGCGACGCCTTCGAGGCGTTCCGCCGCCACTCTGCCCAGCTCCAGGCGCAGCTCCGTGTGCTCCAGGCGGCCAGTCGAAGCGGCCAGTCGGTCGAGCCCACCGGTCATGCAGTCCGCATGGACTCCCTGCATCTGATTCGCGCAGCCTCAGAATTCGCGGACACCATCGAGGCCGACGCGCAAAAGGCTTCCGAGGCCCAGCTGTCCAAGACCGAGGAAGAGGTTCGCCGCCGCCGCCGCGAGCAGCAGGACCGCGAAGCCGAGATCGAGCGCTACCGCCAGGAGAGTGAACGCCAGCGCGCGGAGATGCTCAACAACGCGCGGAACGAGGCGCGTGAACTGCTTGCGAATGCCAACCGCGATGCGACCCAGGAGCTCCGCGAGGCGGAGGCCAAGGGCAGCCGGCTCCTCGAACAGTCGCGCCACCAGGCGACCGAGCTGACGAACTCCGCGCGGGCAGAGGTCGAGCAGACCCTTGAATGGGCGCGCGCGCAGGCCGCTGCGATTCTCAGCCGTGCCCAGAGCGGCACCGAGCAACTCCTTTCGGCGGCCGGGCTCGGCGACGACGAGATCAAGAAGGTCGGCGAAGCAATCGTCGCAGCGGCGAAGGGAGTCACCGAGGCCAACCGCACGCCGCCCGCGGCCGTTCGTCCCGCTGCAACGATCGCGGAACCACCCGTCTCGCCACCCGCCGCACCGCCGACGAGCCAGAAGCCGCCAGAAGCAGCCGATACCTCGGCCGCGGACGAGACGGAGCCCCCGTCCCCGGGGCCCGCGGGCAAGCCGCCCGCCGAGCAACAACCGTAGGATCTCCGCGTGCCCGTCGTCGGCTCCCGCTTCATCGTCGAGGCCGGATTCATCATCGCGGTCGCAGTCATCGCCGGAATCGAGCGGCTCAGTACCTGGTGGATCATCGCGGTTGTCGCCGGCGCCTGGCTCATCGTCGCGGCCGTCGAGATCGCAGTGTGGGCGCGGAACGTGGCTGCACAGCAGCCTCAGGCGGTCGACGAGCCGGCTGACCTCGAGCCTGCGCCGACGCACGAGCACGGGTCCCGCCCACCCGTCGTCGTGCGACCCCAATCATCGGTCGAGGCACCCGAGGTGGAGCCCCAGCCCGAGCAGACACGAGAGCCCGAGCGTCCCCGGATCGTGGCGGTGCCGGCGCTCCCGCCGGAGCCGGAGCCTGAGCTCGAAGCCGAACCGGAAGAGCCTGATCGGGTCGTCGCCTTTCTCCCGGCGAACGACAGCCCACGCGAGTGGAATCTTTGGGAGCTCGAGCGGGCTGCGCGCGACCACGGAGGCGACGACGTTGCGCGAAACGAAGAGCGTTCGTACCTCCTGATGTATCTCCGCGAGTTCGCCGGTCCCGACGGGACCCTCCCCGCCGATTTCGACGCTCTCGTGCGGGAGTCGTTCGGCGACGTGCTGCACAGCGTCGCGTGAACGTGCCTCTGGCCCAGCGCGCGGCCTGGCTGGCCGGGATCACCCTCGTCGCCGCGATCGCGGCGCTCGCGATCAATCATCGCGATGCGGGCTCGAAGAACAAGCTTCCCGCCGCCGTCAGCGTTCCCGGCACGGAGAACGGCTACTACACCGCACGGGCTGCGCCGTACGGACCGACCGCGTCCCGCCGGCGCACGGCGTGCGGTACGCCCTTCCTCAAGACGACCGAAGGCGTTGCGCATCCCGTACTTCCCTGCGGCGTCAAGCTCTACATTCGCTACCAGGGGCGTGAGGTCCTGACACAGGTGATCGACAAGGGACCGAACGTTCCCGGTCGCGACTTCGACATCACCAAGGCCCTGGCGAATCGGCTGGACCTGCACGGCGCCCAGACGATCCAGTGGCGTTTCGCGCGGTAGACGCTACGCTGCGATCGGCCGACCCTGTTCGTGGCTGCGCATTCAATGTAGAACCAACAAAGACGCTAAGGGAGCTTTCTGTCCGGCCAAGGCTTTTGCCGGAAGTCGGCGAGGCACCCACCTGGCTATCCAGGTTCACAGCGGGCGCAGTCACGGCAGGGTTAGGCCGAAACGAAGTCCGGCTCCGCTTCGCGGAGCCATGATGACTTCGTTTCGATTCAAGCCGATCTGGGCGAGCGCCGGCTGAACCGGCACTCGCGGCGATTGCCGCTAGCCTGATTTCCATGGTTGAGCTGATCGGTGATTCGGCGCGTGGGGCTGACTTTGCGTTCGTCCAGTTGCGTTTTGATGGTGAGCGGATCGTTGAGGCTGATGCGCCTGGGCTCGAGCGGTCGCTTGTTGGGTTGACATTGCTCGAGGCTGCTTCCGTTGGTGGGGAGGAGCTTGCTGCTGACGCGCTGGCCAATGCGATCGGCCCCGTTTTTCGGGCTCCACGCTTTGAGGGCCGGATCGCGGTTGCGATGAGTGGTGGCGTGGACAGTGCGGTTGCGCTGCTCAAGTCTTTGCCCAACGCGATCGGTGTGACGCTTCGCCTTTGGCTCGATCCTGATGGGCCCGATGCCGAGCGCGCATGCTGTTCGCCCGATGCGGTGTTGGCCGCCCGTGCGACGTGCCACGCGCTCGGTGTGCCGCATGTGACGCTCGACCTGCGCGAGGAGTTTCGGCGCGCGGTCGTCGACCCGTTTGTTCAGGGTTATGAGCGTGGGGAGACGCCGAACCCGTGCATCCACTGCAACGGTGGCTTCCGCTTCGCGCGGCTGCTCGCCTTCGCACACCGCGCAGGCGCCGACAAGCTCGCGACCGGCCATTACGCCCGCATCGTCGAGCACCGGGGACGTTTGCTGCTCGGCCGCGGTGTCGATCCGTCGAAGGACCAGTCGTACATGCTGGCGAAGATCGATCCGGCGAAGCTGGACCGAATCTCGTTCCCGCTCGGCAGCCAGTCGAAGGAAGAGACGCGAGCAGAGGCGGAGCGCGCCGGGCTTGCAGTTGCGCGCCGTGGGGAGAGCCAGGAAGCCTGCTTCCTCGCCGGCGACGACTATCGCAACTTCCTCGAACGTCGCGGGCTCGTTGCTGAGGACGGCCCGGTTCTGGACGAGGAGGGAACAGAGCTCGGCCGCCATTCCGGCTACTGGCGTTTCACGCCGGGCCAGCGGAAGGGTCTCGGCGTCGCCACCGGTGCACCGCTCTATGCGCTGCGTGCAGATGCACAGACGAACACCGTCGTGGTCGGCAGTCTCGAGTCACTCGCACGCACGTCGCTCGCTGCGACCGGGAACCTCTACGTGCCCGTCGAGGAAGTCGAAGCGAAGCTTCGCTACCGCTCGGAGGCCGTGCACGCTCACGTCCAGCCGACAACCGCAGGCTTCCGGCTCGAGCTCGCGCAGCCCGTGTACGGCGTCGCCGCCGGTCAGGCCGCGGTGCTCTACGAGGACGGGGTCGTCGTCGGGGCCGGGATCATCGAGGCCGATCCGTAGTATCCGAGCCGGGTGGACTTCCCAGCGCTCACCTGCGAAACCGGCTGTGCCGGTTCTTCGTTGTATTCCAGGGCCGGACTGGAGGGACGCACTTGAGTGTTGACGAGATCTGCCTGACGCTGCCTGCAGACGACGCATTCCACGGGGTGGCCCACCTCGTGCTGGGCGGCCTCGCAGTGCGCCTCGACCTGACCTTCGAGGACCTCGAAGATCTCGAGCTTGCCCTCGACACCTTGCTCGATCGGCCGAGTGCGGGTGATGAGTTGACGGTCCGCGTGCTCGTCGCAGACGGCGAGCTCCGAACGATCGTCGGTCCCTTCACCTCGCTACGCGATGAGTACGAAAACGCCGGCGGCGCTGAAGACCTGAACCTGCACCGCATCCTGAGCGCGGTTTGCGATGCAGTCGAGATCGAGGATCGCGACGGCGGGCAGTGGGTCGAGCTCACAAAGCGTGTCGACACCGCGAAAGAGGGCGTGACGTGAACGAGTCCGACAAGGTCCTCCTGCGCCGATATCACGAGAACGGCGATCTGCAGGCGCGCGAGCAGCTGATCGAGCAGTACATGTCGCTCGTGCGCTCACTTGCCAGGAGGTACTCGTATCGCGGAGAGCAGCTCGAGGATCTGGTCCAGATCGGTGCGATCGGGTTGATCAAGGCGATCGACCGATTCGATCTCGATCGTGGAGTCGAGCTGACGACGTACGCAACGCCGAACATCATCGGCGAGATCAAACGCCACTTCCGCGACAAGGGCTGGGCTGTGCGCGTGCCACGGGGGCTTCAGGAGCTGAACGTCCAGTTGTCCAAGATCGTCGAGCAGCTCACCGTGCAGCTCGGCCGCTCGCCGACGATCACCGAGCTCGCAAAGGCTGCCGGCGTCGAGGAAGAAGAGGTGCTCGAAGCGCTCGAGTCTGGCCGCGCATATTCGTCTCTCTCACTATCGAGCGGCAGCGGCGGCCAGGACGACGGCGAGGATCTCGACCCGCTCGAGTCGATCGGCACCGAGGAGCACCAGTACGACATCTCCGAGGACCGCGCAGTGCTCGCACCCGGGTTTCGCGTGCTCGACGAGCGAGAGCGCATGATCTTGCACCTCCGCTTCTTCGAGGGCCTGACGCAGTCGCAGATTGCGCAGCAGGTCGGGATCTCCCAGATGCACGTCTCGCGCCTGATCCGGCGCTCCCTGGAGAAGATCCGCGAAGAGATCGCCTCGGA
>DATMZV010000040.1:0-2654 GCA_035573355.1 Gaiellaceae bacterium
ATGTACCTCGGCGTCATGGTCGAGACGGGACCAGCCCGTTCGCTTTGGTCGCTGCCTCTTCACCCCTACACCGAGGCGCTGATCGGAGCCGTGCCCCATCCCGACGGGAGCGGCTTCCTGCCCGAGGCGCTGCCGGGAGAGGTGCCCGATCCTGCTCACCCTCCGGCCGCCTGCCGCTTCCATCCGCGATGCCCGTACGCGTTCGACCGGTGCTCGGCAGAGGATCCGGTGACGCTCGAGGTCGAGGGCGACAGGACCGTTGCCTGCTGGCTGCAAGCCGGCGGCGGTCCGCCCGCACGCCCTGCCGAACGGCCCAAGCCGCTTCCACTTTTGCATGTGAAGGAATAAGCTCTGAGGCCGCTGACCCCCCTTTCCCCCGGAGGCCGTCATGAACCGTTTTCGTACCCGCTGGGCTGCAAGAGCCGCCCTCGCAGCAGTCGCTCTCGTTGTCGCCGCAGTCGCCGCATCGGGCGCCATGACCGCGTCGTCGGCACCGACGGCGACGCTCGTCGTCGACCGCTCCTTCGAGATCAAGACGGCCGATCCGCAACGGGCCTTCGAGCCGACCGCGTCGATCGTCGACCGCGGCATCTACGACACCTTCTTCACCTACCGCGGCGGTGACCTCGCGCATCCGGTGCCGCAGCTCGTGCAGTCGTGGACGGCGTCCAAGGATGCGAAGACGTTCAGGTTCAACCTGCGCCGGAACGTCCACTTCGCGGACGGCACTCCGCTCACGGCCGCGGACGCCGTCTTCTCGTTCAGGCGCCTCATCAACCTCAAGGGGAACCCCTCCTTCCTGCTCGACGGAGTCACCGTCTCGCCGGGCGGGAGATACACGGTCATTCTTCGTTCGAAGACACCGAACGCGGCGCTTCCGTCGATCCTGACGAACACGTCCCTCGGCGTCGTGAACTCGAAGCTCGTACGCAAGCACGGCGGAACGAGCGCGGTCGGCGCAGACAAGAACGACAAGGCCGAGAAGTGGCTGAACTCGTCGGCGTCCCGCGGTGCGGGCAGCGGGCCGTACCTGCTGCAGCGCTACAGCACGACCTCCCAGATCACGCTCGTGCCGAACCCGCGCTACTGGGGATCGAAGAAGGCAGCCTTCAAGACGGTCGTGGTCCGCAACATGATTGCGCCGACGCAGCTGATCAACATCCAGCGCGGCACCCATGAGGTGGCGATCGACCTGTCCGCCGATCAGGCACTGACGATCAAAGGGAACAAACGGTTGAACGTCAGGACGACCCCGTCGACCTGGACCTTCTGGCTGTTCGCGAACAACAACTCGGACATCTCGTCGATCACGCCGAACAAGCACTTCCAGGCTGCGGTTCGCTACGCGCTCGACTATCGCTCGATCGTGAGCGTCGCCGGCCCCGGCGCAATCCAGGCGCCCGGGATCATCCCATCGATGTTCCTCGGCGCCCTACCCAGGAAGGACGCGATCAAGCAGAACCTCACGAAGGCGAGGAGCGAGCTCGCGGCGTCGGGGGCGGGAAACCGGACGATCACGCTCGAGTTCCCGAGCGACCTCACGATCAACGGCGTCCCGTTTGCCTCGCTCGCGCAGCGGGTCCAGGCCAACCTGCAGGCGGCCGGGTTCCACATCGAGCTCGGCGGCGCGACCGTCGGCACGTGGCTGCAGAAGTATCGCGACGGGAAAATGGCGTTCGGGCTTTCTCTGTGGGGCCCCGACTACCCGGATCCCCTGGACTACCTCGCGTTCATGCCCGGTGAGCTCGTTGGCACGCGTGCCGGCTGGCCGGCGGGCTCCGACCCGACGGTCGAGAAGCTCGCCGCCAAGGCGCGCGTCACGTCGAAGGCCTCGGTCCGCCAGACGATCTACCGGCAGATCCAGCGCAGGCTCAATGCGGTCGGCCCCTTCTTCCCGCTCCTGCAGCCGACGCAGGTGTTTGTCTCGACGAAGGATCTGAAGAACGCCGCCTTCAACGCGCAGTACCAGGTCGACGTCACGCGGGTGACGCCGAGGTAGTCAGCTATTCGCGACGAGGGCGGTGGGGTAGTCGTTCAAGATCCGCCCGCCGCCCTCTTCGCAGACCACGATGTTCTCGATCCGCACGCTGAAGCGGCCGGGGATGATGATCGACGGCTCGTCGGTGAAGGTCATGCCGGGCTCGAGCGGAGTCTGGTCCTCCTCCGAGAGAAACGGCCGCTCGTGCACGTCCATGCCGATCCCATGGCCCATGCGATGGCGGAAGTGCTCGCCCAGCCCGGCCGCGTCGATCGGCGCGCGGCACGCCGCGTTCACGTCGGCTGCTCTCGTGCCGGCGGCCGCAGCGGCACGACCGGCCTCGTAGGCGGCGAGCATGACCTCATAGGCCTCGCGGTAGTCGTCCGGAGGATCGCCGCAGTAGATCGTGCGTCCGAAGTCCGAGCAGTAGCCGTCGACGACGCCGCCGAAGTCGAACATGATCGACGTCCCTTCCGGCACCGGCTCCCACGCCGTCTCCAGGCCGGAGTCGTAGTCGCCTTCCGCGAAGCCCGTGAACATGTGCGTGGTGAAGGACGGGCAGCGGGAGCCGGCCCGCCGCAGCTCGTGCTCGACCGCCTCGGCCAGCTCGGCCATCGACACGCCCGGAACGGCGAGCGGCGTGACCGCGGCCATCGCCTGCTCGACCGGCGCGATC
>DATMZV010000041.1:0-6120 GCA_035573355.1 Gaiellaceae bacterium
TCACGACCTCGCCTTCCTGGACGTAGAGCGGCCGGTCGCGCCACGACTCCCATGGAACGGTTCCGTCCTCGGCCGCTTCCGCGACCCGCTCGATGATCGGGATGAACTGGATGAAGCGAGCGCCACATTCGTCGCGAAGAAAGCGGTAGACCTCGCGGCCGCGAGCGCCGTTGGCGGCGTGCACCGTCGTCAGGGCATTCCACTCGACTCCTGCGTCGTTGAGGAACGAGAGGCCATGCACCACCTGGTCGAAACTGCCTTTCCCCCCTTTGTTCACGCGATAGGTGTCGTGGAGCTCGCGTGGCCCGTCGATCGAGATCCCGACCAGGAAATCGTTGTCCTTGAAGAACGCCGCCCACTCTTCGTCGAGGAGGGTCCCGTTCGTCTGGATCGTGTACGTCACCCGTTGGCCGGGCTGAAGATAGACCTCGGCCAGCTCGACCGAGTGGCGGAAGAAATCGACGCCCATCAGCGTCGGTTCCCCGCCCTGCCAGGCGATCGCGACTTCGGGGACGCCGGCATGCGCCTCGATCAGCTGCTTGACGTATGCCTCGAGCAACTCGTCCGCCATGCGGAAGCGGCTACCCGGATAAAGCATCTCCTTCGAGAGGAAGAAGCAATACGAGCAGTCCAGATTGCAGACGGCGCCTGTCGGCTTCGCCAGAAGGTGGAAAGCACGAGGTTGTTCGAGCACGCCTGGGTAGGCGCTCATACCAGCCCCACGCCTGTCCCTTGGCCTGCCACTGCAGGTAGTTTCTCCGCGGCTCCGGCGGTCGCATCCTCCCGTCGGGATGAATTGTGGACCCGAGGGCTGTTTTCACCCTGTCCGGACGATGTGTGTCGATGCGGTGACAGCGATTGTCACTCCATGCCTGCTGTAGCTTTGAGGGGGTGAGCGAGGTGGTCGAAGACCAGGACGGCAAGTCGAAAGAGCCGACGACACGGCGGTCACTCCTCGCCCTCGAATACCCCGGCCTGGGCGACTTCGACGATCCCAAGCTGGAGTGGCGACGACTCTTCTCCGAGCTCCTCGGAACGTTCTTCCTCGTTCTCGTGGGTGCCGGCGGCGCCGTCGTCAACGCCACCAGCGACGGCGCGATCAGCAGGTCGACTGCTGTCGCGGCACCCGGGCTGATGGTGATGGGGATCATCCTCTTCATGGGCGCGGTCTCGGGCGCGCACCTCAATCCGGCCGTGACGCTCGGGTTCACCCTGCGTGGAGACTTTCCGTGGCGTCGCGTGCCGGGGTACATCTTCGTCCAGCTCCTCGGCGCGACGCTCGCCTGCCTTTTCCTGTGGGCCGTCCTCGGCAAGGTCGGCAAGCTCGGCGCCACCGAACCGGGCCCGGGCATCAGCGACTGGAAGGCGATGCTGATCGAACTGATCCTCACGGTCGGGCTGCTGAGCACGATCCTCGGCACGGCATCGCAGGCCCAGAACGTCGGTGCGCTGTCCGCAGTCGCTGTCGGCGGCTACATCATCCTTGCCGGTTTCTGGTCGAGCCCGATCAGCGGCGCGTCGATGAACCCGGCCCGCTCGTTTGGGCCGGACCTTGCCCTCGGCGACTTCTCTCACTACTGGGTCTACGTTGTCGGCCCCATTGCCGGAGGGCTCATCGCGGTTGTGTTCGCGTGGATCCTGCGCGGGTCAGGCGGGGACGTTGGCGGCCTGGCGGCTGCGCGCGGCGAGTTCGACACGCGTGTGGAGTCGGCAAAATCACGGTCCTCGACATCAGCGGAGTGAAGGAGGAATGATGAGCCCCAAGACTGCCGCAGCCCAGCCGAAGGTCGAGGAGAAAACAGGTGACTCGGCGCCCACGCCGGTCGACCCGAAGGTCACTCACCTGACCGAAGCCGAGCGCGTCGGACGCGGAAAGGCCGCGCGCGAGCAGGCACCGCGCGCAAGCCATTCGATACTCGAGCTGTCGAGCGATCGCGACCCGGTCGCAATAGTCGATGCCGACACCCCCTCGCGTGTTCCCGAGCTCGTGCCCATTCGTTACGGCCGAATGCTGGTATCGCCGTTCACCTTCTACCGAGGTGCAGCAAGCCTCATGGCACACGATCTTGCGGGAACGCCGCGAGCCGGCCTCAAAGCGCAGCTCTGTGGCGACGCCCACCTCTCCAACTTCGGGGGTTTTGCGTCACCGTCCCGGGATCTCGTCTTCGATCTCAACGATTTTGACGAGACGCATCCCGGACCGTTCGAGTGGGACGTCAAGCGGTTGGCGGCAAGCTTCGAGATTGCCGGCAGGGATCGCGGCTTCGACGACGGCGTAAGGCGATCCGCCGTTTTGACCGCCGTCCGTGCATATCGAGAGGCGATGCGCGGATTCGCGGCGATGAACAACCTCGGTGTCTGGTACTCGAGGCTGGATGTCAGCGACATGTTGTCGAACCTTCGCGCCCAAAAGGACAAGAAACAGGCCAAGGCACTCGAGCGAGGAGTCGCGAAGGCGCAAACGAAGGACAGCATGAAGGCGTTCGCTAAGTTGACGCACGTGGTCGACGGCGAGCCACGCATCATTTCCGATCCGCCACTGATCGTGCCGATCGCGGAGCTCGCGGGGGAAGCGGGCTTGGATCCCGATGAGATCACGGCCGGTGTCCTGGAGCTCTACCGCGGTTACCGCCGAACCCTGCAACCCGATCGCAGGACCCTGCTGGAAGAGTTCCGCTACGTCGATCTCGCACGCAAGGTCGTGGGCGTGGGCAGCGTCGGCACACGCTGCTGGATCCTCCTGCTACTCGGGCGGGATGACGAAGACCCTCTCTTTCTCCAGGTCAAGGAGACTGGACCGTCCGTGCTCGAGCCTTTGCTCGGTCGCAGCCAGTTCCGCAACCACGGCCAGCGGGTCGTGGAAGGCCAGCGGCTGATGCAAGCGGCAAGTGACATCTTCCTCGGCTGGATTCGGAACAAGGCGGGGCTCGACGGCCGACAGCGCGACTTCTATGTCCGCCAGCTCTGGGACTGGAAGGCGTCGGTCGACCTCGAAACGATCCTCCCTCGTGGCCTGGAACTCTACGCACAGGCTTGCGGCTGGACGCTCGCTCGGGCCCACGCCCGCTCGGGAGACCGGATCGCGATCGCGACGTACCTCGGCAAGGGCGACGTGTTCGACCGAGCCCTTGCCGACTTCGCCGTTGCGTACGCCGACCAGAACGAACGCGATTACGCGACCCTGGTGCAGGCTGTGAAAGACGGCCGAATCGAAGCGAAGGAGGGCCTATAGCAGTCAGGGCCATACGCACCCCTCGCACGCTGGCGGCGGTAGTCCAGTCGGAGAAGTTCTTCAACCGAGAACTATCCTGGCTGGACTTCAACCGTAGAGTGCTCGCGTTCGCCGAGGATCCCGGCCTGCCGCTTCTGGAGCGGGTCAAGCTCTGCGCGATCTTTTCCTCCAACCTCGACGAGTTCGTCGCCGTGCGGCTTGCAGGAATCCGCCACCAGGTCGAGTCCAAGATCAAGCGCCGGTTCCCGGACGGACGTACCCCCGCGCAGACGCTCAGGGAGATGCGCAACCGAATCGTCGAGCTTCAGGCCATGCAAGACCGCCTCTGGCTGGAAGACCTCCACCCTGCTCTCATCGCGGAGGGGATTCGCATAGGCGGTGTCGCCGATTGCTCTCCACGCGAGCTGCGCGCCCTGGCGAAGCGCTTCGAGCGCGAGATCGAGCCGCTGCTGACGCCGATCGCCGTCGGCGTTGCGGCTCCGTTTCCCTATGTCACCACGCTTGCGCTGAACATCGGCCTGCTGGTGCGGGACACGAGGTCGGATGAGCAGCGTTTCATCCGCGTGAACGTGCCGGACGACCTCCCGCGGTTCGTCCCCGTCGGGAACCGGGACTTGCACGTCCCGCTCGAGGAGGCGATCGTGCATTTCCTTCCTGCGTTGCTCGGCTCCGTTGAGATCCTGAGCCGGTCGACGTTTCGAGTCACACGCGACGCCGACCTTTCTCTGACGGCTGACGCCGACGATCTGGTCGAAGCAGTCGAGACACAACTCGTCCAGCGGCGATCCGCCGACGTCGTCCGCGTCGAGGTCGGCGGCGACGCGTCACAGGAACTCGTCGACACACTCGGGCGAGAGCTCAAGATCGGACCCGAACGGGTCTATGTCAGCAACGCTCCCCTTGGCCTCGCCGCACTGATGGAGCTCACGGCCATCGACCGGCCGGATCTGAAGGACAAGCCCTGGGTGGCGAGGACGAGACGGCCTTTCGTCAGCAAGAGCCCCGCGGATCTGCTCGCTCGGATTCGGCGCCGGGACATTCTTGTCCACCATCCGTACGACGCCTTCGACACCAGTGTCGAGGCGTTCGTGGCGGCCGCACGCGACCCGAAGGTCGCAGCGCTCAAGGGCACCGTCTACCGGACCGGCGAGCTGTCGGCTACGCTCGCCTCACTCGTCGAAACGGCCGAAGAAGGGAAACAGGCGGTCTGCCTCGTCGAACTCAAGGCGCGGTTCGACGAACGGCGGAACATCGAGTGGTCGAGAGCTCTCGAACGGGCCGGCGTCGACGTCGTCTACGGCGTCCCCCAGTTGAAGGTGCACGCCAAGCTCACCCTGCTCGTCCGTCGTGAGCGAAACGGTGTTCGCCGCTACGTCCACATCGGCACCGGGAACTATCACGCATCGCACGCGACCAGCTATGAGGATCTCGGCCTCTTCACGGCCGACGAGGACATCGCGGCCGACGTAGCGGAGGTGTTCAACGCCGTCACAGGGCGGACGAGCCCGACGGTTTTCCGCAAGTTGCTCGTCGGCCCGTGGTTTCTCCGCGACGGGATCCTCAACGAGATCGACCGTGTCGCGCGCGCGGCGCGAGCAGGCGAAGGCGGGCGAATCCGGATCAAGGTCAACTCGCTCGTCGACCCCGAGGTGATCGATGCGCTCTACGCCGCTTCGGCGGCCGGGGTCACCGTGGAGATCATCACGCGTGGAATCTGCATGCTGCGCCCGGGCGTCCCCGGCCTCAGCGAGCACATCACCGTTCGCAGTGTGCTCGGACGCTTTCTCGAGCACAGCCGGATCCTTTCGTTCCAGACCGGTGACCGAACGACGATCTGGATCGGTAGCGCCGACCTGATGCCCCGCAACCTCGACCGGCGCGTTGAGGTCCTGGTGCCGATCGAGGACTCCCGTCTGCGCTCGGACGTGGCCGAGATCCTCGACGCGCTGCTAGCCGACACGTGCTTTTCCTGGGAGCTCGACGCCGATGGGGCCTGGCACCGCACCCAGCCGAAAGGCCGTGCGAAACCCGTGTCCGCTCAGGAATTCCTGATGGCGCGCACGGTCAGACGGGCGAAGAAGCGCTAAGCCAACAGGCCCGGCTCAAGAGCGACGGACTTTTCATTTGCTCATCATCGTCGCCTTCGTGCTGCTCCTTCTCTTGCCGTCGCCCTGGAACCTCGTCGCTTTCCTCGTCACCGTGCCGCTCGGCATCGTCGAGTTGCTCGTCTGGAACCGCACCGTTCGCCACCGCAAGAAGGCGGTCGGAGCACAAACGCTGATCGGCAGAAGTGCCGTTGTCGTCTCGTCATGCCGCCCTGACGGCCAGGTACGCCTGGACGGCGAGATCTGGGCGGCCCGAAGCGACACAGGGGCCGACGTTGACGAATCGGTAAACGTCATCGGACGTGACCGTCTGACGTTGATCGTCGAGCCGGCTCCTCACTGACCGGTCGGTCCGGGTTCATCCCATCGGGACGATGAGCTGAAGTCGTCCCCGTGGTCCACTCCGTCTTGCAGCCTTTGTCTGACCGCTGGTCCGGTCAATCCGCGAAAGAAAGGGCACGGGAATGCTCGTTGCTTCCGGTTATCCGTTCCTCGACATCATGTGGACGATGTTCATCTTCTTCGCATGGGTCATCTGGATCTGGCTCCTGATCCTGGTCCTGTCGGACAACTTCAGGCGGCGCGATCACTCCGGCTGGGCCAAGGCGGGATGGACACTCCTTGTCATCTTCCTGCCGCTGATCGGCGTACTGATCTACATGATCACGCGCCCACCGGAACCGGAAGGTGTCATGGGCGCGCCGAGGACCACCTGAACGGCCCGCCTGCGTGGTGAATCGAGCGTCACGAGACGATGTCCGTGACGCTCGAGCAGGCGGTTGA
>DATMZV010000042.1:0-3201 GCA_035573355.1 Gaiellaceae bacterium
ATCGTCTTCAACCCGCTCGTGTCGCTCGCCGACACGCTCGTCGCCGACCGAGGCCGCTTCGCTGCGGGCTCGTTCGCGGCACGTACTCTCGAGCGCATCGACCGCCACGCGTTCCGCGCCGCCGACGTCGTTGTCGCAGACACGGAGGCCCAGGCCCGCTTCTTCGCAGAGCTCGCCGGTCTCGACGACGTTCCCGTGTGCTTCGTCGGCGCTGAAGAGCGGCTCTTCGAGCCGGGCTGGCAGGTGGCAGACGAGTTCGTCGCGCTTTTCGTCGGCAAGCTGATTCCGCTCCAGGGGGTCGACACGATCCTCGCGACAGCGGGACTGACCCCCGACATCCGCTTCCGCATCGTCGGCAGCGGCCAGCTCGACGAATTGCTCGCCGATCTTCCCCCGAACGTCGAACACGTGCCCTGGATCGAGTACGAGCGATTGCCCGACGAGATCCGGAAAGCCGGCTGCTCGCTCGGTGTCTTCGGAACAACAAGCAAGGCAGGCCGTGTCATCCCCAACAAAGCGTTTCAGGCGATTGCCTGCGGAGCGCCGCTCGTCACCGCGGACACACCCGCTGCGCGCGAGCTCCTCACCGACGAAGCGAGCGCGCTCCTCGTCCCCGCCGGCGATGCGGAAGCGCTGGCCGGGGCGATCCGGCGACTTGCCGCGGACCCGGAGCTCGCGAGCCGCATCGCCGCCGGCGGCCGCGCGGCCTACGAGCGTAAGGCGAGTGAGACGGTGCTCGGCGAGCGGTGGCGCGAGATCATCGAGCGGCTGTTGTGAGACGGCTCCCGTTCTTCCCGAGCACGCGTCTGCTCCTCGTCGCGGGCATCACCGCGTACGCCGCCGGCTTCGCGGCGCTCTCGGCTCTGCGCCACGACGCGTTCATCACCGGCCGGTTCGACCTCGGGAACATGGTGCAGGCCGTCTGGTCGACGGCCCACGGACATCCGCTCGAGATGACCGACCTGCACGGCGACCAGATCTCGAGGCTGGCGGCTCACGTCGACCCGATCCTCGTCGTCTTTGCCCCGCTGTGGTGGATCTGGCCGAGCCCGGATTTGCTGCTCGTCGCGCAAGCGATCGCGGTCGCCGTCGGAGCTCTTCCCGTGTACTGGCTCGCTCGCAAGCATCTCGGCTCCGCGCACTCCGCACTCGGGTTCGCGCTCGCCTACCTGCTCTATCCGGCCACCGGTTGGCTCACGCTCAACGAATTCCATCCCGTCGCACTCGCGACGCCGCTCCTGCTCTTCGCCTTCTGGTACCTCGACGAAAACCGGCTCCTACCGTTCACGGCGCTGGCAATCGCAGCTGCCGCGTGCAAGGAGGAGATCGCGCTCGTCGTGGCCGGCTTCGGCATCTGGTACGCGCTCTCACACAAGCGCTGGCTTGCCGGCGCGGCGATCGCAGGCGTGGCCGGGCTCTGGGCCGCGGTGGCGATCGCTGTCGTGATCCCGCACTACAACGCAGGCGCGGAATCGGACTTCTACGGGCGCTACAGCGAGGTCGGAGGCTCCGCCGGCGGCATCCTGAAGACCGCTCTCACTCACCCTCTGCGCATCGTCGAAGCAGCCTTCAGCGCGCGCGACCTCCACTACCTACTCGAGCTCGTTGCGCCGCTGGCCGGGCTCTGCCTGCTCTCGCCCCTCGTCCTCGTCGCCGCACTCCCGGAGCTCGCGATCAACCTGCTCTCCTCGACGACGACGCAGACGTCGATCCACTTCCACTACACCGCTGGCCTGATCCCACCTCTGATCATCGCCGCGATCTTCGGCGCGAAGCGGCTCTCGCGCTGGCTGCTCCCGATCGGCGCCATAGTCGTGCTGGCCGCACTGATCGGCAACTACCGGCTCGGTCCGATTCCGGGCTGGCGGCACTTGCCGGGTGGCCAGCAATTCCAGGCGACTGCCGCGCGGGTCACGGCGCACGACCGGATCGCAGAACGGGCGCTCGACCTCATTCCCTCGGGCCAGGTCGTCAGTGCGACGAACACGCTCGGTGCGCACCTATCCGCACGCCGTCGCGTCCTCAGCTTTCCGTTCCTCGAAGACGCGCAGTGGGTCGCCGCCGACGAGACACAGCCCGGCTATGCAGATCGTTATGCACCGGTCCCGACCGCGGTGCAGCTCGCTGCGTTACGACGGAACCCTGAGTGGCACCTCGTGTTCGAGGAAGACGGGATCCTCGTGTTTCGCCGCGCGCCCATGTAGCTCGAGCAGGGCGAGGACGAACACTGCGAGCACGAGCAGGTCGCGCAAGAGCACGAGCCAGATGTAGCCGCCGAGTGCGAACACATCGCTGTAGTGGAAGAACCACACCTGCGCGAGCACGAGTGCTCCAGCGGTGACGACCCAGGCCGGCACCTCGAGCAGGAGCACGAACGGAATGAGCCAGACGAGGTACTGCGGCGAGAAGAAGCGCGTGAACGCGAGGAAGCCCGCGATCGCCGCGGCGAATGCGAACGCGAGCCGGCGTGGATCCGAGGTAGGGCCGCGGCCGTAGAGCCATGCAACACCGAGCACCGCCGCCACCTGTGCGAGCGAGCTCAGCACCGCGACTGTCTCGGGAAGCGACCCGACGAGGTCATACGAGATGGCATGGCCCGTTCGGTGGACGACGGTGGCGTCGTAGAACCCGAGCCGGTCGGCCGCGGCGAGCAGCGAACCGCCGAGGCTCTCGACCTGCAGCGAGCGCGCGGCCTGCGCACGAAAGCTCTCCACCAACCCGTGTGGCGCGAGTGCAAGGAACGGAACGATGCAGAGCGTGGCGACGCCCGCGAAGGCTGCGAGCCCGCGCAAAGCGAGCGCCCGGCCTCCCGCCCGCCAGGCGAAGATCAGCGCCGGCGGTAGCAGGACGACGGGGTAGACCTTTGCTGCGAAGGCGGCGCCGAGGAACGCGAATGCCGCGGTACTTCGATCGGCGACGAACAGGGCCAGCGCGGCCACGGTCAGAAGCGCGGGCCAGGCGTCGTAGGTGTTGAGGGAGATCGGCCCGAGCGCGATCGGTGACAGGGCGAACAACAGCACCGCAGCGGTAAGGCGTCTCTTGGAGGCTCCCAGGCGCACGAGCAGCCACGCCAGGAGCGCCAGCGTCGCGAGCCCGCAGAGAACCATCAGCGCCTTGAAGACGGCGTTGTAGTGCGACGAGCCGAAGGCGGCGGGCGGGAGAAAGACCGCCAGCGCACCGGGCGGATACTCCATGAAGAAG
>DATMZV010000043.1:0-32162 GCA_035573355.1 Gaiellaceae bacterium
GCACCTGAGTCGAGGCGATCTCGACACGGACCCGAATGGTCTGATCGGCCGTGCGGATCACAGCTGTGCCGTGCGGGAACGTGACCGCGACGGCCAGCAGAAGGGTCGCCAGGATGCCGAGCACAGCCCCATTGTGCGGGAGTCGTAACTCGTTCGAGTGAACTTCGCGGGCACGCCGTAAGCAGACGTGCCCGCGCGCATCTACCAGGCACAGGTCCACACCAGATCTGCGGCCCCTCCCCCAAAGGGCCCGCGCCAGCGGCGGCGCGGGCCTCCCCTTCGCGTTACCGGATTAGACTCGCACGATGGCGACGGACGGTAGCGTCGCGATCGCGCTCGAGGGTGTCAGCAAGGGCTTCGGCGAAACCCGAGCCGTCCAAGACGTCACGGTCGCGATCGGCGAAGGCGAGTTCTTCTCGCTGCTCGGCCCGAGCGGGTGCGGCAAGACGACGACCCTCCGCATGATCGCCGGCTTCGAGGTGCCGGACGAAGGTCGCATCGTCTTGCAGGGCAAAGACGTGACCTCAGTTTCGGCAAATCACCGCAAGGTGAACATGGTCTTTCAGCAGTACGCGCTCTTCCCTCACATGTCAATTTACGACAACGTCGCCTTCGGGCTCAAGGTGAAACGCGTCCCGCGAAGCGAGCACTCCGAGCGCGTGCACGAGATGCTGCGCGTTGTCGAGCTCGAAGGTCTGGAGCGCCGCCGAACCCGTCAGCTTTCGGGAGGTCAGCAGCAGCGTGTCGCGCTGGCGCGGGCTCTCGTCAACAAGCCCGCGGCATTGCTGCTCGACGAGCCGCTCGGCGCGCTCGACGTGAAGCTCCGCAAACAGATGCAATTCGAGCTCAAGCGGATCCAGGCCGAGCTCGGCACGACCTTCGTCTACGTCACGCACGACCAGGAGGAGGCGCTCGCGATGTCCGATCGGATCGCCGTCATGAACGGCGGCCGCGTGGAGCAGATCGGCAGTCCGCGAGAGATCTACGAGCATCCGGAAACAGCTTTCGTCGCGGACTTCATCGGCTCACTCAACGCGCTCGATCTGGTGATAGACGAGCTCCTTGGCACATATGCGGTGAGTCGGTTCGGCGAAGGCCAGCGGGTCGTCGTCCCGGTCACATCCGATTACGGGACTGGAGACGCGGTTCGCGTCGCGGTGCGGCCCGAGCGCGTCCAGATCGGGTCGATCGACAATTCCGTACGCGACGGAGGATCGCGGCTCGAGGGGACGATCGCGGAGATCGTGTACCTGGGCATGTACATCCAGTTCCACGTCGACACCCCCGCCGGCCGTGTGGTAAGCCACCGACTCGTGGACGAGTCGCTTGCGCCGCTCGAGCCCGGCTCGCACGCCGCGCTGTCCTGGGACCCGGAGCACGCCTCTGTGCTGGGCAACTCGGCGCAGGTGCCGGAGCCCTAGCCTGGGCGTTCGACGGCGCCGAGCCGCCCCTCGGCAATGCGTCGCCCAACTTCGGCGCCCACAACAACGAGTAGCGAAAGGCTGATCACGACCACCGCCACAGCAATGACCTGCGGTAGCTGGTTTGGGAAGCGAAGCGCCGAGTAGAGGTAGATAGGGAACGTCGTCCGCGTCCCCACGACGAAGGAGGCAACCGCGTACTCGTCGAACGACGTTGTGAATGCGATCAGAAAGGCCGAGACGACTGCTGGCAAGATCAACGGCAGCGTGATCGAGCGGAACGTCCGCAGGCGGCTCGCGCCGAGGTCGTACGCCGCCTCCTCGAGCGAGACATCGATCTGCTCGAGCCTCGGTACGAGAACGAGGATCGTGTACGGGAGGCTGATGACGATGTGTCCAATGACGACCGTCAGAATCGAGCGCGGGATCCCGACCGTATGGAAGAGCAGGAGCAGCGAGATTCCGAAGACCACATAAGGGATCACGAGGGGGCTCAGAAGCAGTGCCGAGACGGCCGCCCTTCCCCTGACGCGACGACGGGTCAGCGCGACAGAGGCGAGCACGCCTAGCACGACGGCGCCAACGCTGGAGATCGCCGCGATGATCGCGCTCGTCTGCAGCGCTCCCTTCAAGTCGCCGTTGGAGAGGAACTGGTGGTACCAGTGGAGCGTGAATCCGCTAAGCGGGAACGACGGCACCTCGGAGTTGTTGAACGAGAAGATCAACAGGATCGCGATCGGGAGATAGAGGAAGAGGACGACGAGTACGAACAGCGCTCGCAGCGCGAGCCTTCCGTTCCGCGAGAGCGCGACGTCCATCAGCCTGCCGTTACCTGCCGTGGCTGCAGGAAGCGCGCGAAGACGACAGTGAGCACGGTGACGACGCCGAAGAGGAAGATCGCGAGCACCGAGCCGGTCTCCCAGTCGGGGAACCCGGTTCCGAAGAGGTCGACGATCTGGTTGCCGTACATGTAACCGCTCGGTCCCCCGACCAGCGACGGCGTGACGAACTCGCCGAGTGTCGGGATGAAGACGAAGAGGAAGGCGGCCACGATCCCGGGCAGGGACAGGGGCAGTGTCACCCGCCGGAACGCCTGCAGGCGGCTGGCACCGAGGTCGCTCGCAGCCTCGAGGAGGCGCCGGTCGAGGCTCTCGAGCGAGACGAAGATCGGCAGGGCAACAAAGGGGAGCCAGACGTAGGCGAGCACGAGCATGACTGCGAATCTGCTGTAGAGCAGCTGGGAGATCGGATGATCCGGCGACCGCACCCCCGTCCAGAACAGGAACGTATTGATCACGCCCTGGTCGCCCAGGATCACCTTCCAGGCGAGCACCCGCAACAGGTAGCTCGTCAGGAACGGAGCGATCAGCACGAGCAGGAGGACGTACTTGCGCTTGGTGCCGGAGAGCGCCAGGTAGTACGCCAGGGGGTACGCGAGCACGACGATGATCGCCGAGACGATCAGCGACATCTTCACGGACTTCCAGAACAGCTTGAGGTACACCGGGCTGTGAAGGAACTCGTGCCAGGCGGCCAACGTGAATCCATGCTTGCCTGGAAAGAGCGAATAGACGTCGAAACTGTACGCCGCGACGATCGCAATGGGCACGAGGAAGAAGACGACGAGCCACGCTACCGGGAGGCCCAGTAGCGTGGGCGTCGTCAAGTCGAGCCGCAGCCGTCGGCGGCGCGGCAGGCGGGCCGGCAGCGGCCCGGCTTCGCCCTCGACTGCCATGTCGCCTCTAGATCAGTCCCGTCAGGAGGCTTTCACCTGTTCCCATGTCTTGGCGTAGAGCGCTCGGCGCGGAATGTCGCGGTCCATATACGCATTCGGCTCCGTAACGGCCCGCAGGTTGGTCAGTTGGAGCGCGCGCAGCAGGTCGCTCGACGATGGCCGCGCGACCGTGTTCGCATGCCCGTAGCCGTAATTGTCCTCGAGCCACTTCGCCGACTTGGTCGAGCTCCAGGCATCGACGTAGGCATGGGCGAGCTGCGGTCGCGATGTCCCCTTGAGCAGCATGAAGTTCCCGACCCAAGCGATCGGCTTCTCCTTCGGGCGCATGTAGACGACCTTCAGCCCTTTCTTCTTCATCTGCACCCAGTCGTTCGGCCACGCGTAGGCGATCCAGACGTCGCCGGATCCGAAGAGCTGCCACAGGTCGGTCTCGGACGACCAGATCTTCCGGACGAGGTGCTTCTTGGAGATGAGCAGCTTCTGTGACCGCTTGAGCTGGTCGTCCGTTTGGTTCCACGTGTTCTTGAACCCGAGGTACAGGCCGGCGGCCTGGAGCATCGTGATGTCGTCGTACCAGGCGATCTTGCCCTTGTAGCGCTCGTCGAACAGGAGACCCCAGGACTTCGCCTTCGGCTTCACCTTGTCGCTGCGGTAGAGGATCGCGTCGAAGCCCCAGTCGGCCGGGATCCCGTACTGCTTGCCCTGGTACTGGCCGGCTTTGACCATGTACGGGTTCAGGTGCTTGAAGTTCGAGATCAGCTTTGGGTCCCAGGGCTGGACGAGGCCGCTGGCCGCGAAGTACTTGACCCAGCCGACGTAGGGGCGGAACAGATCCGGCTTGAGACCGGCATGGATCTTCGCGAGCGCGTCCGCCTCGTTGCCCATATAAGTGAACTTCGGCTTGTTCTGCGGGTGGGTCTTCACGTACTGCGCGAACATGGCCTGGCCGCCGTCGTTCCCGTAGCCGGCCCAGTCCAGAACCTGGAGCCGTCCAGTCTCCTGCGCAAGGTACGTGCTCGCGGCCCGAGCCAGTCCGGTTCGTCCTGCGACCAGTCCCGCACCGCCCGTTACCGCTGCCAGCTTGAGCAGGTCCTCACGGCTGAATCGCCGCGCCAGTAGGTCTTTCTCCTCGGCCATCGCGTTCGTGCTCCTTCCGTCGCAGGCCCCCGCCCGGCGATTGTGTCATGGCGGCAACGACGTCGTGATGAGAAAGAGTCAGCCTGACCGAGATTCCCGCCGCGACATCTGTGCGGGAGGCGTGACAACTCGTGTGAAGGGGTCTGACTCCCAGACGTAGGAGTAGCAGTGACGAAAGCGTGACGACTTCGACTAGCGCTGCTGCCTGAGCGTTTCCAGGGACCGTGGCAGCGAATGCCCAAACCCGGGCTACCCTTCCCGCATGAGAGGGGCAGTCGCAGCGGGACATCCGTTGACCGCACAGGCCGGCGCGGACGTGCTCGCCGCCGGAGGAAACGCCGTCGACGCCGCCGTCGGGGCGGCGCTCGTCTCGTGGATCGCCGAGAGCCCACTCACCGGCCCCGGCGCCGGCGGATTCATGCTCGTTCACCGTGCACGCGACCGCTCGACCCGCGTCTTCGACTTCTTCGTCGCCGTCCCCGGCCTCGGGCTCGCCAAGAGGGACCTTGCCGAGATGGATCGCGTGGACGTCGACTTCAGCGGCGGCTCCACGCAGGTCTTCCACATCGGCGCCGCCTCGTGCGCAGTCCCCGGCGCCGCCGTCGGCCTCGAGGAAGCACACCGGTCTCACGGCTCACTTCCGTGGCGCGACCTCTTTCAGCCCGCGATCGCACTCGCCCGGAGCGGCGTCGAGCTCAACAACGGGCAGGCATATCTGCACCGGATCCTCGACCTGATCCTGCGCCACACGCCCGAATCGCGAGACGTGTACGAGAGAGAAGACGGCGAGCGTCTGGTCGCCGAAGACAAGCTGTTCCAGAACGACCTGGCAGGAACGCTCGAGCTGATCGCCGAGCAAGGCGGCAAGGTGCTCTACGAAGGCGACCTCGCCGACGCGATCTCGAATCACGTCCGCGACCAGGGTGGCTGCATCACGAAACGAGATCTCGAGGAGTACCGTGTCATCCGCCGCCGACCCGTCCGCGCGACCTTCTGCGGTGAGGAGTACCTCTCGAACCCACCGCCGTCGGCGGGCGGGATCCTGATCTCCTACGGCCTGCCGCTCCTCGAAGAGCTCGGCCCAGGAGATCCCGGCACCGCGGAGGCAATCGACGCACTCGCCCGCGTAATGCGCGAACAGGCGAACTCGCGCGTCGCTGCCGGCTCCGTCAGTGGTCTCGCCCGGGCGCTCGAGGAGCGCGCCGCGATCGTCTCGCGCGGCACCACCCACATCTCGGTCGTCGACGGCCAAGGAAACGCTGTCGCTCTCACGGCGTCGACCGGAGCGGGCTCCGGCATCGTCGTTCCCGGAACCGGCATCCACCTCAACAACATGCTCGGCGAGTTCGACCTCGCGAAGCCGCCGCGTCCGGGTGCGCGCCTGTCGTCGATGATGAGCCCGTCCGTCGTCCTGCGTGACGGCACGCCGCACCTCGTCGTTGGCAGCGCGGGCTCGCTGCGCCTCCGCGGCGCGGTGCTGCAGAACGTCGTGAACGTCGTCGCGCACGACCTCCCGGTGGAGGACGCGATCGACCGCCCGCGCGTGCACCTCGAAGGAGATGACCTCCACTGTGAGGGTGGGCACGACCCCGCAGAGCTCGACAAGCTGGAGGAGCTGGGCTGGAACGTGATCCGCTGGCGGCGACAGAACCTCTACTTCGGCGGCGCCTCGGCCGTGACGGCCAGCGACGGGGAACTCGCCGCCGCCGGCGATCCGCGGCGCGGCGGGGCGGGGGTTGTCGTCGAATGATCGTCCGTCGAGCAGGACCGGACGACGCGGAAGGGCTTACCGAGCTCGGCGAGGCCGTCGGCTCAGAACCGGAGGGCTGGCTCGTCACGACGAACGGCTGGCGCAACGTTTCGGATGAGCGCCGCTACCTGCGCGCGATCCGGCGCTACCCGAACGCGGCGGTCTTCGTCGCGGCTGACGGGGACTTAATCGTCGGCCGTCTCTCGATCGCGCGCGACCAGCACCCCGCAAGCCGCCATGTCGCGGACCTCGGGATCATGGTCGCCGCCTCGCACCGCCGCCAGGGCGTCGGCACCGCACTGCTGCAGGCGGCCGTCGAATGGGCTCGCAAGGCCGACGTGCACAAGCTCGAGCTGCACGTGTTCCCGCACAACACGGGCGCAATCAAGCTCTACGAGAAGTTCGGTTTCGTGCAGGAGGGCTACCGGCGCGCGCACTACCGGCGCGGCGACCAGTTCACCGACGCGATCCTGATGGCGTACATGCTCTAGCACCGGATGACGAGGACGAACGTCTTCGTCGAATACACACGAGCCCGCCTTTCGGCACGCATCAAGCCGGTTCGCGCGGCTGCAGTCCCAACTCGTCTTCGCGGATTCGCCGTCGTCTCTCTGTCAGCGCCTCGTACGCTTCGCTCAACCGCCGGTCGCGGTCGTCGAGGCGCACCGACCGTTCCTCGAACTCCTCCTCACGCTTCTGGACGCGCCGGACCTCCGCCGCTGCCCGCTCGATCGCGTCGGCAGCCTCGCGCTCGCGAGCCTCGACCCGCGCAACAGCCTCTGTCAGCCACGCTCCTCGTTCGTCGAGGTCCGAAGCGACGCGATCGAGCCCGCGCTGGCGCTCGTCGAGACGAAGTGCACGCTCCTCCAACACGGGGATCCGTTCCTCCGCCTCGCGCACGTCACGCAACTTGTTCGCGACTTGCGTCTCGTTGACCGCCAGTTTCGCCGCGCGGCGTCCAAGTTGCCTCTCGCGCTCCGCATGCCGGGTGGCACCTTCCTCGATCTCGAGCGTGCGCTCCTCGAGCACACGCTCTCGTTCCTTGACCGCGGCAAGACGAGGCTTCAACTCCGCGCGCGCCTTGGCGAGCTTCTCTTCCGTCGCCGCGATGGCCGTCGCGCGTGCCTCGACCTCGGTCGACCTGACCTCGAGCTGCCGGAGCGACGTGCCCTGCAGCCGCTCCTGGTCCTGCAGCGCAGCAAGTCTCGCTTCGAGGTCGGCTTCCTGCTCGGCGACGACTGCCGCGCGTCGCTCCTGTCCTTCCAGTGCAGCCGAGGCGGTTGCAATCCACTCGCCGCGTTCTTCGAGCTCGGACGAGAGGACACGGAGCTCGCTCTCTCGCACGTCGAGCTCGCGGGCGAGCTTGCGGACTCGGTCGGCCTCTGCTGCGGTGTGCTCGATCGCTTCCTGACGATCCTGCACCTGCTCCTCGGCGAGAGTGAGACGGCGTTCCCGTTCGACGAGGTCCTCCTCGGCGTCCTCGATCAGCTGCCGGCGCGCGTCGAGATCGGCGGCGATCTCGTCGAAGCGCTTTGCGCGCGCGTCGATCTCCGCCGACCTGCGGGCCACCGTCTGCTGCACCAGGCGCTCCCGTTCGGTGAGCGCCTGCCAGGCTTGCTCGAGCTCGTCTCGCTCTTCCGCCATCTCACGGAATCATGCCGTCCGTATCAGACCTCGCTTCAGGGCGACATACCCAAATCGAGGGTCTAGCTCTGGAAGGCATCGCCGATCCGAAAGGTATGAGCGTCCGGGAGCCCGCTTCTACCAGCCAGAGCCGGAGGGGCGAATCGGCCCTCCTCGTGCTCGCGGTCTTCGGGGCGAGCACCACTATCGCCGCGGCCGACGGTCTGGCTCGGGTCTTCGCGGCCGGCGTCCTCGGCGCGCTCCTCACCCTCGCGATCGTCGGCTGGAAGGTCGGCGGCCACGTCACCTCACTCGTCTGGCTCTGGGTCGGTAAGCAAAAGACCGAGGCCGTCCTCAGGCAGCTCGACGACGACTGGTCGTGCGAACACGACATCCCGCACCGTCGTGGGATGTGGGACCACGTCCTCGTCGGACCGTCAGGTGTCTACATGCTGGAGTCGAAGGATCTCGCCCGGCCCGCCGACGTCACTGCCGACGCGCTCTGCTCCGGTCGCTGGAAGCAATCGGCCGGGAGGCTTCGCAGCGAGGCCGTCGCGCTGAAGAACGAATTCACAGACCTCGGCGTACAAGCGACGTACGTGCAGCCCGTAGTCGTCGTGTGGGGCGAGTTCGCCCAGCGGCGCTGGGAAGAGGGCGGTGTCGCCTACGTGCAGGGTGCGGAGCTGCTCGAATGGCTGCAGCAACGTCCGCGCACGCTTCGCACCAATCAGGTCGGTGCGTTGCGCTCCGCCGTTCGCGAACTCGCCGCGCGCGCCTAGATCAAGCTCAGTGTGAGACCGCCGGCTTCCTCGCGGTGACGTGCAGCTTGCGCGTCAGCGACAGGACCCGAGGTGTCACCGGGAATCCCAAGCGGCGCTTGCTGCGCGGCTCAGAGTCCACGTGGTGCTTCTGGGCGAGCCTGAGCGACTCCCCTTGGCGATACGTGGCTTCGTTGTACGTCGAGTAATCCATAACCGCAAGACGAACAAGCCTGGTGTGATCTTCCCCTTGGCTGGACCGGGACGGACTGGCAGACTTGGGCCAATGGCTGTAGCCGAAGGAGTCATACTCGACGAAGCGGCGCTCGCGGAGCTCGAGGGAACCTTCCGCGGGGACATCGTGCCCACGACCCATTCGTCGTACGACGAACACCGCAAGATCTGGAACGGCTCGATCGACCGCCATCCCGCGCTGATCGCGCGCTGCGCCGGCGTCGCCGACGTGATCTCCGCAGTCAAGTTCGGCCGCAACACAGGGCTGCCGGTTGCGGTGCGGAGTGGGGGACACTCGTTCCCGGGACTGTCCGTCGCCGACGACGCGTTGATGATCGACCTCTCGCCGATGAAGGGCGTGCGCGTCGATCCTGAAAAGCGCACGGCGAGGGTGCAGGCCGGCGTGCTGCTCGGTGAGCTCGACCGGGAGACCCAGGCGTTCGGCCTCGCGGTCCCCTCCGGCATCGTTACGCACACTGGCGTCGCAGGCCTGACGCTCGGCGGCGGAATCGGCTGGATCATGCGCAAGCACGGGCTCACGGTCGATCAGCTCGTCTCGATGGATGTCGTGACTGCCAACGGCGAGTTTGTCAAGGCAAGCGAGGACGAGAACCCCGACCTGTTCTGGGGCCTCTGCGGCGGGGGCGGCAACTTCGGAATCGTCACGGAGTTCGAGTTCAACTGCGTCCCACTCGGCACACAGGTGCTCGCCGGGCCGGTCTTCTGGCCGATGGAGCAGTCGGGAGACGTCTTGCGCTTCTACCGCGACTGGGTCGCGGACGCCCCCGACGAGCTGATGACGATCGTCGTCCACAGGAAGGCGCCACCGCTGCCGTTCGTCCCGCAGGAGCTGCACGGGAAGCCGGTCGTGATGGTGATCGTCTGCTGGGTCGGTGACGTGGAGGCGGGGGAGAAGTTCATCAAGCCGTTGCGGGAGTTCGGCTCGCCCGTCGCCGACGTCTGCATGGTGAAGCCGTATCTGGCGCATCAGGCGATGCTCGACCCGAGCTTCGTGCCCGGGCGCTTCTACTACTTCAAGTCGTGCGACCTGGCCGAGCTGAACGACGAAGTCATCGACATCACGATGGAGCGGTCGCTGCGGATCAATTCGCCGATGACGTCGTTCCCGATCTGGCAGATGGGCGGCGCCGTCTCACGAGTCGGCGAGGACGAGACGCCGTTCGGAGGCCGCAAGGCGGCCTTCACCTACAACATCGGGTGCTGCACGGAGACGGCGGACGGATTCGACGACGAACGGCAATGGGTACGGGACTTCTGGTCGGCGCTCGAGCCTTGGCATCAGACGGTGTACGTGAACTTCCTCGACAACGAAGGCGAGGACCGAATCCGGGCCGCCTACGGTCCGGAAAGATACGACAGGCTGAAGGCGTTGAAGCGGCAGTGGGATCCGGACAATTTCTTCCGGATCAACCAGAACATCCCGCCGGGCTAGCGGCGCGCGAGCCGCGAGACGTCAGCGAGCGTCCGCATCATCCACAGTCCCGTGAGGAACGTGTAGACGAGAGCGGGGAGAAAGAACACCATCACGGCGATCAGGACGCTTATCTTTGGAACGCCGGAACCATGGACGACGGCCACCAGCACGACCGCGAGTTTCAGAACGACGAGGCCGAGGAGGACGTGCACGCTGCGCCGGATCGGCGATTCCGGCCGCGCGTCCCCGATCCGGGCGTCGACCCAGCTGGCCAACAGAAACGCGCCCACTGCGAGCGCAACGGTGAACTCGGCTTTCCCCATCCCGCTCCTATCCTGGGCGGAGGTGGCGGCAGGCGCGCACGCCGAAGGTCTGGCTCGACCCAGACCTACGACCTAGTCGACGGTCAGCCCCCTTGCTGACGCAGTTCGACTCGGGAAACCACCACTTGACGGCCCGCCCGAGCGCGGTCGACCTCGGCGCGGGGTTATCGCGTCAGGTCTCGATCGCCGCCTGCGGACTGAGCTCGTGAGCGGCCGGCGAGACAGTGGCCGGGCTGCGGGAGAGCAGGAGCCCGACGATGATGAGCCAGACCGGTAGAACGATGAAAGCGAAGAATCCGAGCGGCGTCAGGAGCGATACGCCAAGCACAATCGTGACCCACGCGACCGGGGCGGGCAGCATTCCGTTTCGCCGCGCACCGAGGCCCGTAGCCAGGAGCACGGCCGCAAAGGCGGGATTCCACGCCAGCCAGTCGTATGAGTGGAATTGATTGAGGGTGTACACGGCGTCAATGTGCCCGTAGTGCGCGGCGTTCGTCATCGCGGCCTCGAGCATCCCGACAACAACGAACGTCGCGGCGGCGAGGATCGCGCCGCCGAAAGCGACGCTGCCGTGGCCGGAGTCACCGCTTCCGGTCGCCAGCCGGCGTCGCAAGCCGGCGCCGAAGAAGATCAGCAGGAACGCGACCAGCGGCGTGATCAGCAGGGCGATGATCTGGTGCTGGCCCCGGTTGTCGTGCCAGTAGGCGAATGTCTTCGCGACTCCGGTCTCGCTGCTCGGATCGTTCCGGAGCAGCACGAGGGCGACGAGAAACAGGAGCCCTATTAGCACTCCGGCGAACGGTAGAAAGCGATCGAAGCGGTCGGAGCGCACGCGTTTCCTCTCGATGGGGGCCACCGACCCTACAGCCCCCAGTCGGTCATCACGCTCCCTGCGCCGAATTCGCCTTAGCCCCTCGGCGCCGAACTAGGGCGTAACGAGCTCGGACCTGCTGGTCGGACCGCTCAGCCAGACCGGGTCGCCGGTTGCGAGGCCGAGCCCTTCGAGTGCGCTCGCCGGGTTCCCGCGGACCACCATCAGCCAGCCGCGTGGATCGAAGATGACGCCGTATTCGCCTGCGGCGAAGTCCGCATACGTGTCACCCCGTCTCGCCCTCGTCGAGCCCGACACCGCCTCGACCGCAAGATCCGGATTGCCGTCGATTCCGGCTGCGACCAGGTGCGCTTCCCGGACGTTCAGCTTCACGTTGCCGAAGCGGTTGAACTCCACCACCTCGCAGCGGATCTTTCCGGTCTGGACCTCGGGCTCGGGAACGTCCAAGCCGGCGAGCGACTCGGGATCGAGCTCAGGGCCGAGCTCCGCGATCGCCATGCCGGATGCAAGTCGCGCGGCCGCCGGGCAGAGGATGTCGCGCGCGTGGAACATGGGGGCCACCGGTTGGACGATGACCTCTGCCGAGGTGATCTCCACCACCTTCTGAACGCCGCCGAGCGCTTCCCAGCTCGGAGCGAAGAGCCCGTTGTCGGGACCGACCAGGTAGCGACCGCCCTTGACTTCGATCGCGACGTCGCGATCCTTGCCAACGTTTGGATCGACGACCGCGAGGACGACCGCATCCTCGGCGATGTAGCGCATGGAGTCGGCGAGCAACAGCGCTCCGGAGACCACGTCGAGTGGTGGAATCAGA
This sequence comes from Gaiellaceae bacterium, assembly GCA_035573355.1. GTDB lineage: Bacteria > Actinomycetota > Thermoleophilia > Gaiellales > Gaiellaceae > 3-1-20CM-4-69-9. Next base: position 12,063 of record DATMZV010000043.1, read on the forward strand.
TGGGACAGGTCGACGACCGGGCTCTGCGGCGCGATCCGATTCAGAACCGCGTGCGAGATCCCGACCCACTCGTTGCTCAAGCCGAAGTCGCTGAGAAAGACGATGGACCGAGCCGGCGGCGACATGGCCTAGGAGCATGCTCCTGAACGGCGATCGATGCAAGCGTGCGCGGCTAGCCAGAGCAAAGGGCAATGCCGGCGGCGGCTTCGAGCCTGCTCCAGGGAACCCGCGACTCGTCCACGTTGATCATCACGACTGCCTCACGGCGCCCGTTCGGTGTGGCAAGGACGATGCTGCGATACCCGGGGAAGTCGCCGTCGTGACCGACGGCCCGCCCGCACCTGGTGGACGTCAGGGTAAGGCCGAGGCCGTACGTGCCGACGACGGGGCTCGGTGCCTTCATCTCGGCGAGCTGCGCGGCCGGCAGTAGCCGCCCCTTCAGCAGCGCGGCGTAGAAGGTCGTGACGTTGGCCGCGGTCGAGACGATCCCGCCCGCGGCCCACGCCCACGACGGGCTCAGCAGCGGCGTGGTGTCCAGAAGGCCTGACGCTCCAGCGGGGAACTCCGGCGTTCCGCCGAGGTAGCCGTGCACGAACGGTCCTTCGACCGAGACCCCGCTGGGAAACGACGTCGCGCCGAGGGAGAGCGGTCCGAAGATGCGCTGCTGCAACTCCTGTTCGATCGGTGTCCTCGTGACGGCTTCGATCACGAGCCCGAGCAGGATGAAGTTCGTATTCGAGTACGACCAGTTGGTTCCGGGCGCGAAGAGTGCGGTGTGTGAGAACGCGACGGACAGGAGCTCACCCGGCGACCACGCGCGTGAGGGATTCGCGATGATCCCGCCGATGAAGGCCTGATCATCTGTGTAGTTGAAGATCCCGCTCGTGTGGCTGAGCAGCTCGCGAAGCGTGATCGAGGAGCCGTTCGGGACCCTGCCGGGAAGCCAGTGCTCCACAGGGTCGTCGATGTCAAGCTTCCCTTCGGCTTCGAGCTGCAGCACGATCGTGGCGACAAAGGTCTTCGTGATGCTCGCGATGCGGAAGCGATCCGACGCACGCATCGGCACACGTGGCTCGAGATTCGAAAAGCCGCTCACGGCGCTCCGCGTTGCGCTCGGAGCGCGAACGAAGACGATCGCACCGGGAGCGCCGCCTCTCACCAGGCTCTGCGCGAGCTGGCGCAGCTTCGCCTGGCGGGTCGGAGTTGCGGCCGGCGCAGTGGTAGCCGCCACTGCCACGAGGACCGCCGCGATCACGGCAACGGACGCGCGCAGCTTCACCATTCGAGCGTGTAGTCGACCCAGCCGGGCTGCACGTCCGTGCGAGCGATGAAGCGAGCCCAGTCTGCGTCGCTCAGGTCTTGCGCGGCTGCGTCGTCGAGGCCCCGTTCCGCATCCATCACCCGGCCGTGCGTCTTCTCGACGAGCCGCGTCAGGAGAGCCGGGAAGGGCATCAGCCAGTCCATCTTCTTGGCGGTCACCCGGTTCACCGGGATCATCGCCGCCAGCTCGTTGCTCGCCATCAGCTCGAGGCCCTTTTCCCGCAACGTCGCGTTGTGACTGCCGTGATGGCCCACCTTGTACAGCACCGTGCGCGCTAGCAGGTCGTCCGACTTCACGGTGCGCGTTGCGGCTGCTTCCGGAATCTGCCATTCGAGCGATTCCCACGACAGCCAGTTTCCTACCTGCGCGTCGCCGGGGAAGAGGAGCACGTCGCCGCCGCTCGAGAGCTCGAAGGCGAGCACGAGGCTCGTGTTGTTCGTATCCGAGTCCAGCTGGAGCGCGAGCTGCCCCGCGTACCCGAGCCAGTCGTCGTCGACGCGGCGCCAGGAGCGCCCCTTGGCGTAGTACTTCTTCCAGAGCTCGTTCTGGTTCCGGGCGTCCGACTCGTCCACTCGGAAGAACCCGTCGAACGGCTGGCCGCCCGGCTTCTGGTCCTCCGCCAGAGCCTCGGCTGCCGCAAGGAACCCCTGATGCGAGCCCTCGGCAGCGGCAAGCTCGTACACCTCGGGATGCTTCTTGCTCGGGTCGCTCCGCTTGATCAGCCGGCTGTCGTGCGGCGGCCCGAGGACATAGAGGCGAATGCCGGGGAGGCCGGACAGATCGAAGAGCTGGTCACCGGGACGCAGGTACTTGACCGGCGCCTGCCGGGCCTTCACCCACTCGAGCGCCTTGCCCGTCGTCTTGGTCCCGGCCAACCCGAGATCGCCGTGGAAGTTCAGCAACGACTCCAGTTGGTCGGTGGTACGCCGAGCGGCCGGTGTGTCGTTGCGCTCGGCGAGCCTGGCTGCGGCGACGATCCCGTTCAACCGCTTTTGCTTGCGCTTGCGTAGCTCGTTCGCAAGCTCGTCCTCCGGGTCCTCGGTCCAGGCGAGCCAGACCTCGCCGACCTCGAAGGTGTCGAAGATCGCTCCCGCCTGCAGGAATCCGGACAGGTGATCCCAGTGCTCGTGCGTGACGACCAGCCGATCGAGCTTTCCGTTTGTCGTGTCGTGCACGCTCTGCGCCACCTCTTGCATCCGCTTCTCGGCCTCTCCCGTTCCCTTGAGGACGCCGCAGTCGATGAGGAGATGGCTCTCGCCGCTTACGTCGGAGCAGGTGAGCAGAAAGCAGTCGCCGAGACCCTGCCTGTACATGCGGACGCGCAGCTTCAACGTTCCGCCCTAGAACCGATGCAACATCGCAAAGGGCTCGCTCCCATCTGACATCGCGTCGCGGAAGTAGGTCGCCGCGAGGCTCTCGTTGCCCTCGCCGAGGAGATAGCGGCGCTGCCGCTCCTTACGCTCCTCGTCGAGGCGCTTCTTGACGCTGTAACGCACCTTCCCCGTCTCCGCGTCGACGAGGAGGGTGCAACCTCCTCGGAAGTAATAGTCCGGCGCCGTGCCGTCACTGCTCTCCGGGTCGAGGTACTGCGGGATCCTCTGGGTCAGCTCGATCACCCACTGGAGCCGCGACTGCTCATTCCAGTCGACGCGCATCGAAGGCCGGATCGAGTGGACCTCGAACTTGAGCTTGGGATCGATGCCGCTGAGCACTGCCGAGTCGAGATCGAGCTTGCTTTCCAGGTAGACGTGCAGCTCGGCCCGCTTTTCCCTCATCAACTCGAACAGCTCCTCGCGGCTCCGTGACAGGTTCCACGAGTCGATGTCGGCCGCCCAGTTCTTGACGAGACCGATCACGACGTTCTCGTCCTCGTCGGGCGCGTCGGCGGCGGGGCGCAGGAGCAGACCGTCGACGGACAGCGTGCGCACCTTGTCCGGGACGATGCCGCGGCGGCGAAAGGCTTCCGCGAACGCGACGCGATGATGCTCGTCGTCCACAGGATCGAACTCGAAGTCCGCCGTCACGACGGCGCGGAGGTAGTCGCCGAAGGTGACGTCGACCGGTGGGCAGTAGTCGAGTGCGCGGATGCACATCTCGAGGACGTGCTGCGCCGAGGCCGCCGCCTCTTCGGCGAGCCGGTTCACCAGGTCGGGATGCAGCTGCCCTACTGGCAGGACGCCGGTGCCTTCGCTCGCTATGCGCAGAAGATCCGCGACCCGGCTCTTGTACATCGTCAGGAAGGCGTCGAAGACGGCGGCGACGAGGATCGAGCCTCGTTCGTGCGGTTCGGTCAGGTTGGCGTAGTCGTCCGGATCGGGCTCGCGGGGTTTCCACTCGCCGGTCTCTTCGTCGACCTCGCCGATCGCGCTGCGGAGCGCTCCGCGCTTGCCGGTCGCCTGGCCGAACTGCTGTGCGAGCTCACCAAGGCGGTTCTGGCTCGCGAGGTCGCCGCGCGTCGCGGCGATCTGGTCACGCAGGACCTCGGGGAGGGAGAAGTGCTGGAAGAGCGCCACGAGATCCGCGAACGCCTCGTGGAAGGCGAGCACGTCGGGATTGCTCGACTCGTTGAAGCGCCGATGGATGCCGTCGAGCAGTGCGTGCGTCACCTCGTGCGCGACGATGTCGTGACTAAGACAGGTGAAGACGTTGAGCGGTGTCGCCCCCGTCCCTTCCGTCCCCACCGCCGCGGGGAAGTAGCCGAACAGCAGCGCCTTCTTCGTCGGGCTGTAGTACGCGTTCGCCTCACGCAACGCGTGCGGATAGATGCGCAGTCGCGGCACGTACTCCTCGGTGAACTTCGCGTCGACCTCGTCGCGATGCGGCGACCAGAGCGCGAGCCTTCCGAGCGCCCGCTCGAAGTTCCTGATCGTCCGCATCGTGACGGCGTAGACCATCTGCTGGTGGAACTGCGGGTTGCTCTCGGATGGCGGTAGGCCGTCCTGCGCCACGATCGCCGAATCGTTGAGGTCGATCGGCTCGTAGAACGCGCGGCTGGCGGGATCGTGGTCGATCACCTCGACGTACTCGCCCACGGGGCCGGGGGCGAGGATGTCCTTCCCTTTGTCGTCGCGCTCCCACGGGATCGCGAGCGTCACCTCGTTGAGCCCGGCGGAGTCCAGTTGGATGCCGACGCTCGGATCGAAGGCGAAGACCCGCAGCCGCCGCTGCATCGGGCGGGGAATCCCTCCCGCACCGGACGAGCGTTTCAGCAGATCTGTCTTTCTTTTCCGCCCTCCCGTCGCCCTTTCGATCTGGTAGCGGATGATCCCCGTTTCGGCGTCGACGAGCATCGTGCAGCCTGCCGCGCGCGCGTCATCGCGCTGAATGATCTTGATCACCCACTGCAGGCAGAAGTCACCGGTGAGAGCCGCCCGCTCGCGCAGGTCGAAGGAAACGACATCGAACGGCTCGGTCAGATCGATCACCCCGAGCTTCTCCGACTTCTTCCCCTGCTGCTTCAGCTGGTCCTCGAGCGCGTGGCGCCAGGCTTCGAGTGTGTGCCACCGGGCTTCGCGCTCGCGCGGGATGTTCCAGTAGCTCTGGGCTTGTGCCAGCATCTTCACGAACTCCGAAACCGCCCCCGAAGCCTCGCTGTGGCTCGCTGCACCCCACCGCAGCGTGTCGACGGAGAGCGTCCCGAGCCCGGCCGGCCCGATCCCGTAGCTCCGAAAGGCATCGACGAACGCGACGCGGTAGCGGCGATGGTCGTTGGGAAGGAGATCTGCGTCTGCGGTGATGATCGCGCGCAGGAAGTCCCCGAACGTGACCTCGACCGGCGGCAGGTAGTCGAGCGCGCGCATGCACATGTCGAGGACGTGGCGCGCGGACTTGGCAGCCTCATGCGTCAGCCGGTTCACGAGATCGGGATGGAGGTAACCCTTCGGAAGCACACCGGTGCCCTGCGTGGCGATGCGCCGGAGATCGTCGACGCGCGACTCGTAGATCTTCTTGAAGGCCTCGAACACCGCGCCGACCAGCAGATCGCCTCGGGCGTGTGGTTCGTCTTCGGTCTCATAGAGCCTCGGGTCCGGCCGGCGCGGCCGCCAGTTGCCCTCCGCGTCGGTGAAGCCGAGTGCGTTCCTCAGGCCGTCCGGCTGCCCGATCGCGCCGCCGAACTGCGGCGCGACCGCACCGAGCTGGCTCCGTTCCTCGAGGTTTCCGCGAATCGCACCGATCTGCTGGCGGAGCACGGCGCTCTCCGAGAAGTGCTGGAAGAGCGCGATCAGGTCCGCGAAACCTTCGTGTAACGCGGCGACGTCGGGATTCGTGCCGATGTCGAACTCGACGTTCAGGCCCATCAGCAACGCATGAGTCACCTGGTGCGCGATCACGTCCTGCGAAAGGCAGCTGAAGACGACCGTTCCGGGAAACACCGCTTCCGGCCCGCTCTCGAAATAGCCGAAGTGGATTCCGCCGTCGGCTTCGTAGTAGGCGTTGGCGTCCTCCATGTAGTGCGGATAGAGCGTGAGCTGCTGGCGATACGTCGCCTTCGCGTCGCCGCTCGGCGGCCAGTGCATGACGCGACCGAGCGCCCGTTCGAAGTTCTTGATCGTGCGCATCGCGACCGCGTAGACCATCTGCTGCCTGAACTGCGGACTCCCGTCGGAGGGAGGCAGTCCGTCCTGTGCGAGCACCTCGGGGCGGTCGAGGTCGACTGGCGGATTCAACGTCGTTCCGCTCTCATCCTTGTCGACGACGACGACGTACTCACCTGAAGGACCGGGGTCGAGCTCCTCCCACGGGATGCGCAGCGTCGTCTCGTTCATGACGGCCGTCTCGAAGCGCGCGGTCAGGCCGGGATCGACCGCGAAGACACGCAGGTTCCGAAAGACGGGGCGCGGAATCGACTGCCGGTCGTCTGACACGGGCGCTCTACCCGAGGCCGCCCGCATACGGGAACCCTGGTGGGGCCGGAGCTGCGGGCTCGACCCATCTGCGCATGCCTGCGTCACAGATCGCATAGCCCCAGTTGACGAGCTGTTCCTGCAACGTGTCGTCCATCTGCTTCAGCCGCGTCGCCGTCTTCGCGAGCCTGAGCGCGCTCTCGTCCGGGCACGGCAGGCTGCCGGCGGGCGGACCATAGTCGCCGATGTGGCTACGGACTCCCCAGTAGGCGCCGTCGCGATCGCCGTTCAGGTAGCCCGAGACCACCTGCCGCTTGCGCAGGTTGCGCACCTGCGTGTCGATCACGCCGAGCACGCGGTAGGCCTGGCGCGCCCAATCGTGCTTCGGCTTCGGCTGCGGTGCCATCTTGCCGCCGCCGTCACTGACCAGGATCGTCGTGTAGCGCTTCCACGCTGTCTCGAGCCCGAGGTTGTCGTACACACCGCCGTCGGCGAGCACGACCTCGGTCGTGTACGGCGGAGTGTGGAGCGGCCCGTTCTCGGCCGGGTCGTAGCTTTCGGGATCGACGCTCAGATCGACGGGGGAGAGGATCGGCGGGAACGCCGAAGATGCGGCGACCGCGACCGCGAGCTCCACCTTCGGGTTGCGGACCATCCCGACCGTGTAGTCCGCCATGTACGGCTTCGAGAATCGCCAGAGCGCACCCGTCTGGAGGTTGGTGGAGTTGATGACGAACCGCGGGCGGTCCGGCAGATCCTGGAGGGTCGCCTCGCCGAAGACGTGCTTGCGATACGAGCCCGCAATGCGGTCGGAGATCGAACCGGGCAGGAGGATGCCGCGGATGACGGCGCCGAGGTCGATTGTCTTCGACGCGAGCTTCCGCAAAGGCTTGACGAACTCCGCGTCGAGGTTGGTAGCGACGCCGTTCGCGTCGAACTGGAGCCGGTGCCAGTTCAGACCGAGCACGCCTGCGGTGATCGAACCGCCGGAGACGCTCGAGACCCGGTCCAGCTTCGCGAGGTAGCCGAGCTCGTTAAGCCGCCAGATCGCACCGACATGGAAGATCATGGCGCGGTAGCCGCCGCCGGAGAGGCAAAGGGCGACGCCCGATTCAACTCGTCCCGGCTCGTCCGTCTCGACAGGCGAGGCTGCCGCCTGCTGCAACTGTTCTGGCTGTGCCATCTAGCTGCCTCCGTTTCGGTCGCGCCTGCGTGGCTGCACGGTCGAAACGCCGAGTCGTGGCTGCCGAAGGCGGCCGGACAGGTTCAGCCGGTGGGATCCGAACCGACGGCGTGACGGATCGCGCAAACCCAGACGGAGCATGAACCGCCTCGACCCGCTTGACAAGCGTTCGGTCTAGAAAGGGGCCACTCGGACTGCTCCGAGCGGCCCTGTGGTCGTTCCTCTAACTCTCCTTGGGCCGGTCGAGCACGTAGTGCTCAAGGAACAGCGCGACGTGGGGCGAGCGCGTCACTGACCAGGAATACGGTGCGGCGCCGGGTATCGACGACTGAGTTCAGTCTCGTCGACGGTCAGAGCGGGCCTGGACCAGCTCAGGCACGTCGCGCTCCAGGCCGCCTATGAACGCGCCCGGCTGCGAGTAGTGCGCGCTCGGGCGTGCACCCTGCGCGGTCCGCAGGACGGGGTGCGTCCGCCGAGCGTCCGTCACGATTCCCGTGGGCAGCTCCTGGATGTTGTAGGCGCAGATGAACGACGCCGGCACAGCAGCCATTTCAACGCTGATCCGAGCTTCGTAGCGCTTCCAGCCGGCGATCTCGGAGCTAGCTGAGCTCTGCGGCCAGATCACCTCGGCGACGACCCGAACGCGGGGAACGCCGCGCTCGAGGTGCTCACTGATGTAGTGGCTGTACCGCTGGAACGCATGCTCTGGGCTCTGATACCAAGCGATGGCGTCGGCGAACTCGATCTGGGCAGCGTCTCCCCCGAGCGCCTGTCGGAGAACGGTGCGACCCGATTCGCGCAGTACGACCAGTGCGTGATCGCCTCGCGTCAAACCCTGCTGTAGGAACGGCAGTGCGCCGGCGACGAACTCGTCCGTCGACGAGTAGACGAGCGCTTCGTGCCTGCAGCCGCGACCGTGGCTGCCGTCGCTGAGGAGGTCGCGGATTGCACCAGCGGACAGCTCGGTTTTGCAGATGAACCCGAGCACGGGAGTCACGGCCACGAGCTCGGCGAGATCCGATTCGCTATGCGTGGAGGTCAGGACGGTGCTGGTCGGAGCGCGATCCGTCCTCGCGGCGAGCTGCCAGGCAAGGTCGAAGCCGCTTTCGCCGCTCAAGTGGACGTCGACGAGCGTCACGTCAGGCTGGAGCTCCTGAACGAGTGCCAGAGCTTCGGCCGACGTGGACGCCACACCGACGACGTCGAGTCCCTGGCGCTCGAGGAGCCGTGTGGCAGCCTCGAGGAACTGTGTGGAGTCGTCGACCAGCAGGCAGCGAATAGCCATTACAAACAGGATGCCAGAGAAGATCGCCCGCGTCCTGGCAGGTAGCAGGAATATTCCGTCGGAGATCTGAAGGGCTGCAGGCAAGATCGGCTATTCCAGGAGGGTGGAGGCCGCAGCGCGTATGTGCGGCCTTTGCCGACAGGCCGCTGCCGCGGGCCCTAGCTCCGACGGGAACACAAATAGTGCGGCGCGTCCTAGTCGGTTCGGAGGGTCGCGATCGCCAGCTCGATTGTTTCCGCGTGCTGCGCCCACGTCTTCGACGGGGCTGCGCCCACGATGACCGAACTGGTCCGAGTGCCCGCGACGAGACACGCGATCTCCCGGTAGCGGGCTCGCGATGTGCGATAGCTGTCGATCACGCACGTGCCTCGGCCCGAGCGAAACGTGAGGCCGTGCGCGCTCGCGATCCGGCGGACGGCCGTCGAGCCCTCGTCACCCAGGTGTTCGATCCGGAAGCTCGGCCAGTTCGCAAGCGTCTCCGTTCCCTGGCGCGGAGTCAGGTTGAGATAGCCGCGGATGCTGCGCCCGCGGCCGAGCAGCGCGACCGAGGCTGTTCCCGGGTCGGTCCGAATCGGCCTCCATGTCCTCGGGTAGGCGAATGTCGCATTGCCGGACGGGAGCCGGGCAACCTTCCAACCGTGTGCCGGGCGCTGCGGGTGCAGCCAGCGAAACGCGGGCGCTTGAGCATTGACAGACAAGCTTCCGTCCGCGGCCCCGCCCCACACACAGAGGCTCGCAGCGATGCTCGCGGCGACTACAAGTAGTCGCCGCGAGCCGTCGATCATCCGATCAGGCATCAATCAGATGTTCCCGTCGCCGTCGCTCGGACCGCCGTTGTTGTCCGAGTCGTGGTCGCCACCGTTGTTCTGCGGGATCCCGCTCTGAACGGGCTTGGGCTTGGCCTTGGCCTTGGCGTGGCGTTCGACCTTCGTGCCCGCCGGCGAGACGGCGTTCCACTGACCGCCGAAGGCGGTCAGGCCCTCGCCATGCGTCTGGCCCTTCTTCGTGTCCTTGACGAACGTGTAGAGCGGGTGACGGTTGTAGGTCACCTGCATCCGCCCGTCGGCGCGCTTCGTCGTACCGAGCAGCGACGCCCGGGCGCCCCCCGTAGCCTGCGGCTTCCCTGCCGCGATCAACGGCGGCCAGAACTTCGCGCACATGCCGGCGCAGGCGCTCTTGTCCCTCTTGTCCTTGCCGAACATGTAGAGCGTGCGACCGCCTGAGTTGACGACGATCCGCCCGAGGCTTGTCGACGCCGTCGAGACGGTCGGTCCGCTGCTCGACGACGCATCGCTCCCCATTGGATGAAGGAGGAGGACGGCCAACGCAGCGACTGCCGCGAGCGCTGCGCCGGTCACGACGAGCGCGAGGCGCGGCGTCCTGTCGCTGAGAGAGTTGGAACCGTTGTTGTTCTGCATCGTGCTCCTTTGCTGGTGGACGAGGTCTCACACAACGATGGCCTTCGTGCGGCACGTTTGTCCTCGTGGCCAGCGCGCAATCGCGATTCCGGCTGGCTGCACTCGTGAGGGGCTGCCAGCACCCATCGGGTCGCCGATGTCAGTCGACGTCGCGGCGGATGGCGACTGCGGTGCCGAGCACGGAGAGGGCGGCCGCCCACGCGACGAGGCCGAGTCCGCCGGGCGCCGGGCTAGCCGTCGCGTCTGTATACCGCTCGATCCGAAGTGACGGCGTCGAGCTGATCGATGTACCGGCAGACGGGAATTCGAGGAGTCACGACAGCGGTAGGCGAGATCGGCGGGTGGCAGCGATGGCCACGCGGGAGCACCGTGGGCAGGCTCTGACTCAATGGAGCGAGCCCTCGTGCATCTGCGCCGCCTTGTAGTGACGATCGTGCTCGCGCTCGTCTTCGCTTCGCCGGCGGCCGCAGTCAGCATCTACATCACAAACAACTCATCGCTGCCGGACGCCGAGATTGCCGATGCGTTGCCGGCGTTCCAGCGGGCTCTCGATCAGGACTTCGCGCCGAACTGGCATGAGGCACGCGGCTCAGAGCTCTTCCTCGGCGAGGCTCCGCCAGGAGCCTGGGGGATCCGCATCGTGGACTCGCCGGAGTGCTTGCTCTGCTCCGGCTACCACGATCTCGACAACGGCGTGCCCTACGCCGTTGTCTCCACGCTGGACGACTGGCAGGTCACATTCAGCCATGAACTGTGGGAGATCCTGGTCAACCCGTATCTCGATCGCGTGGCGATCGTCACGCCGAAAACGCTCACCCGCATCTACGCACTCGAGACCGCAGACCCTGTAGAGGGAGAGCGTTTTGTCTACGTGCGCCCGTCGGCATCCGGCAAGCCGGTACAGATCTCGGACTTCGTGACACCCGCCTGGTTCCGCGGAGACTCGAAGGGCCCGTGGGACTTCAGCGGCGTGACGAAGCGGCCCCTCCAGTTGCTGGAGGACGGTTACCAGATCTGGTTGCACAACGGCGCCTGGGATGCCCTCTATGCGAGCAAGGGCGCGAAGGCCGAGGGTAGGGCGAAGGCAAAGCGCTGGAATCTCCACCGCCGGACGATCGCGCACATCAGCGGCGTCCTGGCGGTTTGATCGTCAGCGGCGCGTTAAAGGGGCCGTAGCTGAGCGATCTGCGTATCCGCGTTCGCCGACAGGCTTGCTGTACCAAGTCGCGTGCAGCTTGGGCGCACGACGCCGCGGGAGCATCGCCGCAAGCCGGAACCCACGATCCCCGGTAGCCGCCATCTGCATTTTGGCGCGTGCGCCGATGCCGAGTTGCGCGACGACGGTCATCTTGTTCCTGCAGGCGAAGACCTGCAGACCGACTCAATGCAAACGAAGAGGAGCAACCAGAATGATTCGGAACAGATCGAGAACCCTTCTCGCGAGTGTGGCAGCGCTACCGCTCGTCGCGCTGGCCGTTGCAGGGTGTGGAGGTGCAAGCAGTTCGGTGTCGCCTCCGACGACGAAGGACGGACGGGCTGCGACGATTGGCGCCGTGAATGAAGGCCTCGGCAAGATCCTCGTGAACTCGCAGGGCCGCACCCTCTACCTGTTCCAGAAGGACTCCGGGACGACGAGTGAGTGCACGGGCGCATGTGCAGCCAACTGGCCTCCCCTTCGGGCGAACAGCCCGCCGAGGATCGGTGGCGGGGCGAACGCATCGCTGGTCGCAACCACAATGCGTTCGGATGGCAGCCGCCAGATCACGTACAACAACCACCCGCTGTATACCTTCGTGAAAGACACTAAGGCCGGTGACACGAATGGCGAAGGTCTAACGGCGTTCGGTGGTACGTGGTACGCAATCTCTCCGGCAGGAAACCAGGTCGTGGGCCAGCCGGCGGGCACGGGCGGCTACGGCTACTAGTGGAGGGATCGGCGAAGAGACGTTCGCCGCCCGCCAAGCCGAACTGATGCGAGGCGGCGACGCGAAGCATCGCCGCCCCGCACGGAAGCGAACACCCGGCCGACCGTCCCTCGAAGCTTTCGCTTGTCGCTAGCGGGAGTCCAGGAAGGTGATCACGGCGAGGACGCGGCGCTGGTCGTCCTCGGTGGCAGGGAGGCGGAGCTTCATCAGGACGCTGCGCACGTGCTTTTCGACCGTTCCCTCCGTGATCCAGAGCTTGTGCGCGATGCCGGCGTTCGAGCGGCCTTCCGCCATCAGTTCGAGCACCTGGCGCTCGCGTGGAGACAGCACGTCTAGCGGGTCTTCTCTGTGTCGAGCCGCAACGAGCTCGCTGACAAGCGCCGGATCGACAACGGACGCTCCTCGGACGATCCGTTCGAGCGTCTCGATGAACTCGTCCACGTCGGTGATCCTCGTCTTGAGGAGGTAACCGGACCGTTGGCCTCCCTCCAGCAACTCGGTCGCCCGCTCAACCTGGACGTGCGCCGTTAGCACGACAATTGCCATCTCCGGGAACTCTTTGCGGATCGTCGACGCCGCCTCGAGCCCCTCGTTCGTGTGCGTCGGCGGCATTCGAATGTCCACGATCGCAAGCTCCGGCGGCTGCTCGCGAACGAACTCGATCAGCTCAGTCGCAGTCCCGCACTGACCCACAACATCGAAGCCGGAGCGCTCGAGCAAGCCGGCAAGTCCCTCTCGCAAGAGGACATCGTCGTCAGCCAGCACGACGCGGGCGGGACCCGTGCTCACACCGAGGATTATGGGCCTCGGTGATGCGGTCGGTTCAGCGACGCTTCTCATGAGGGGAACTCCGCTACGCCGAACGCCAGCAGCATGAGAGCACCCTCGCGATGGGGACAATGAACGCGACGCCCACGAGGGTCGCGGGCGTTGCAGGGCTCTCGCCTTCGTTCGCGATCTCTCGCATGCGGGCAGCCTCGTGGTCTGGAGCCCGAACCGGGGTGGCGGGCGAAGTTTTCGTGCTGCGGCACGTTCCTCGGAGGATCGTGTTGCACGTTCCAACGATGTCGCCTGGCGGATCCCTCGTCTTCGTTGCCAGCACCCAACCGCACTACCCGCCAGCAGGGATCCCGTGACTGCAACGCACATTGTCACCGGGGAATTTGAGCATCGCGGCACTGAAGTGGTTGGACATCTTGGCCCCTTGCGTTGAATTCGCTTCACGCATCGACCGTATGGCGAAGTGACCGCAATCCGGGATGTCGGCGTGCCCTGCGTCCCGGCACACGCTCCCGCTCTGCTCCTCATCCGCCCGCGTTCTCAGGCGAGCGTGGTCCTGCTAGCAGCCAGCGCTGCTTCCGGCTAACCGGAAGTGCGAACGCCCACTAGCCGCGACGCCGACGGCTCGTCTGCGCAGCGACGCTGGAGACGAACACTGAAAGGCGCCTCCCTACATGACGGTAGGAGCGGACCGGTGCAAAAGGAGGAGACAGATGAGACGCGTACGATTTGGTTTTGGTGCTGCGTTGTTGGCTGCCGTGGCGCTGGTGGCATCCAGTTGCGGGGGTAGCAGCCGGCAGAGCAGCGCTCCCCGCAGTACGCCCCAACCGGAAGCGAGCACATGGTCGCTGCCAAACGCGACGAAGCAGAACACGCGCGCGATCAGCAGCTCTATCACCTCGGCGAACGTGTCCAAGCTCCGAGTTGCATGGAGGCTCCCTCTCAAGCACGCGGGGGTCTTCGGCTACTACGCCAACACTCCGGTGTTCGGCGCGGATGGGACGGTCTACCTCCAGGACCTTGCCTACAACGTGTTCGCGGTCGACGGCAAGACCGGAAAGACGCTGTGGACACATTCTTCCGGTCGCAACGGAGCATCGCTGAGCTCGCTGCCGATCGGGGAGGGCCCGAACGGCGTGGCCCTGGTGAATGGAACCCTGTACGGCGAGATGCCTGCGTACGCGTTCGCTCTCTCGGCTGCGACGGGAAAGCAGCTCTGGCGGACAGCGAACCTGGCGGAGAAGCAGGGCCAGGGCTTCAACCTCGCACCGCAGGTGCACAACGGTCGGGTCTATCTCTCGACTTCGGGGCAGCTGCACGGCGGGGTGGCATATGCACTCGATGCGAAGACGGGCAAAATCCTGTGGAAATTCCAGGAGACGAAGAATCCGGCTGAACGGTCTGCGGGCGGCGCGAACGGCACGGGCGGTGCGTGGAACACCCCTGCGGTCGGGCCGGACGGGACCGTGTACTTCGGTATTGCCAACCCGTACCGATCGATCGACCAAGCCATCAACCAGCCCACCAGGCTCCCCTACAACGACAGCACGATCGCGCTCGACCCGAGCGGACGGCTGAAGTGGTCTTTCCAGGGGGTTCCGAACGACTTCCACGACTGGGACATGCAGGTCTCCCCGATCTACGCGCAGAGCGGTGGTCAGCCCGTCGTCGTCGACGCGGGGAAGATGGGCTACGTCTACGTGATGAATGCCAACACCGGAAAGCTGCTGTGGAAAAAGCCGGTCGGCAAACACAACGGACATGACAACGACGGCGTGCTGGCGTTGCAGCACAAGTTCCATCCGAAACTGCCCTACGTCTATTACCCGGGCATCTACGGGGGCGTCGAGACGAACATGGCAGTCGCCGACGGGGTCATTTACGTCCCCGTCACGAACCTGTTCGCGAAGTTCACGAATAGGACACAGAAGATCGCGACCAGCGGCCCATTCGCGAAGGGCACCGGCGAGATGGTTGCCCTGAGCCTTTCCACCGGCAAGGTGTTGTGGGACCGGAAGCTCCCGCATACCCCGTACGGGGACGCCACCGTTACGAACGATCTCGTGTTCACGACGACATTGGACGGCAAGGTGATCGCGCTCTCGCGAAAGACAGGCGCCATCGTCTGGCAAGAGCAGCTACCTGCCGGAACCAATTCCTCGGTCGCGGTCGACGGGAAGATGCTGATCACGGCCGCGAGCTTCCCGCAGGGCCAGGGGCAGACGCCGGAGATCGTCGCCTATTCGCTCAACGCGCCCGCGGGCGGGGCGAAGATTCAGGCGCCGCCTGCCTCCACCCCTAGCTCCTCGCCGAGTGGCGCCAGTGCGCCGTCGAGCGTCAAGGGCACCTCGGTCCAGGTCAAGGGCGGAGAGTTCTTCTTCAGGCTCTCGACCAGATCGGCCGCGAAGCCCGGCACGATGACGTTCGTCTTCACGAACATCGGGCACGTGCTTCACGACTTCAAGATCAACGGCAAGCAGACGCCCCTGATTCAGCCTGGCAAGACGGCGAAGCTCGTCGTCACGTTCAAGAAGAAGGGCACGTATCCCTACCTCTGCACGGTGCCCGGACACGCTGAGGCAGGAATGAAGGGCGTCTTCACCGTCCGCTGATCTGGACGACCCGGTGCTGACATGCACGGGGCGGCGAGCGGCGCTTCGACCGGCGCACGCTCGTCGCCCTCGCTGGCGCGGTCGCCGTGGCCGCGGTCGAGGCGCGAGTCCGCCTCGCACTCCCGGCTCGTGAAGCCCCGGGCGATCTGAGCGCCACAAGGTATGCCGGGAGATCGCCGGCACGCAGGTCGACCTGGGGGAATCGTCTTTACCGGCCAGCAGGTATTCGCCGATTCCCGTCAAGGGGGTTGCCAGAGTGGCACTGGCCGTGCAGACGCCGACTGGCCAAAGAGGAATCCTCAGCAGTGGTCAACGACACGGGCAGCAGAAAGGACTTCACCATGGACGTCGATCTTCTTCAGCATCTGCGGTCTCGGCGAACGCTGCGGTCGACGAAGGAGCGAACCGACTTGGTCACGTGCTCCATCTGCCTGCGCGTGCGCCGAGGCTCTGAGTGGCGCGAGGCGGAGCAGGTGATCCGAGAGCTTCGGTCTTACGAGTTCGAGGCCCCACCGCGACTGCACTCCGCGGTGTGCGAGGTCTGCGCCGAATCGATCTTCAGTCGACGTGTCGCAGAGGAGATCCGAGTGGAGGCGGCGTGACTGCCGCGCGCCTCGTCGTGATCGCGTGCCTGGCGCTTGGCGCTGCACTTGTCTGCGACCCCGCGGGCGCGAAGACGTTGACGTTCGCTCCGCGCGACGCCGCTGACGCGTCTCCGCAGGCGAGCGTGAACTGGTCCGGCTATGCGGCAGTTTCCGCTACGACCGAGGCAGCCCCGTCGGCTAACTCGCCCCTGACCTTCGGCGACGTCACCGGAAGCTGGACACAACCGAAGGCGCACTGCGTCAAAGGTCGCGCCGACGCCGTCGCCTTCTGGGTTGGGATCGGCGGCTTCAACGAAGCCTCGTCGACGCTTCAGCAAATCGGCACAACGGCGCAGTGCAGCAGCCGGGGTGTCGCGAGCTCGTTCGTCTGGTGGGAGATCGTCCCGGCGGGGGAGGTCCGAGTGCCGCTGAAGGTTCGGGCCGGGGATCGAGTCACCGCAGCAGTGCTCGTCAACGGATCAAAGGTGACGATGAGCATCAAGAACGCGACCAGGAGGACGCGCTTCTCGACGACGGTGACCGTCTCAGAGCCTCTCGACGTCTCGTCGGCCGAGTGGATCGCCGAGGCTCCGACGGCCTGCGCTCCGAACGGCGTCTGCGAGGTCGTCCCGTTGACCAACTTCGGCAGCGTCACGTTCAGCAAGGCCGCTGCAACCGCGAACCAGGTATCCGGAACGATCACCAATCCCGCCTGGGTCGCGACTCCGCTCCAGCTGATCCCGGACGCAGTGGTGGGCGGCCTCGGCGCCTCTCCAGGTGCGCTCTCTGCCGACGGGCGCTCCTTCAGGGTCTCGTCGCAGCGAGTGGCGTCGCAGACGCGCGCCGTCGCGACAGCAGCTCGCAACACGCGCCGTGGCCTGTAAGGCCCAGTCATGCAAAGTGTTCCTCACGACGGCACGCGAGGTTGGCGGCCCACTGATCGTCCGTCTGAAGAGACCGCGTACGTAGCGCGATCCGCTACTCCAGGGCGCGGCCCACACGCAACCGCGGCTCGGTCCCGGACAGGCAGCGTGCGGTAGCTCAGCCGAATGCCCCGTCGACGCGCGTCATCCGTCGGGTTCCGGCTTCGAGGGGATTCGCTCGGCCGGCGCGCTAGCTTCCGCGCAAGCTGCCGAGCGTGACGTGGAGCGTCGCCTTCCTGCCGTTCTGGTGTTTAACCAAGACTGGGACTTTCTGCCCCGGCTTGAGGTCCGCGAGCACAGCGGAGAGGGAGCCGCTGGTCGACGTCGGCGCTCCGTCGACAGACGTGATCACGTCGCCCACGCGCATTCCCGCGCGCGCGGCGGCGCCGCCGGCCGTCACTGCGCCGACCAGGACGCCGTTTCCGTTCGTGTCACCGACGCGGATGCCGAGAAATGCGCGGTGCGAATCGACGACCTTCCCCTTGGCGACGATCTGGCCCGCGATGTCCTTGACGAGATTGCTCGGGAGCGCGAAGCCGATACCCGCGGCGCTACCGCCGAGCTGCGGATCGGTTGCAGCGAGCGTGGGAATGCCGATCACGCGACCCTCGATGTCCACCAATGCGCCACCGGAGTTGCCAGGGTTGATCGCGGCGCTCGTCTGGATCACCATCGGCAACGTGACGCTGCTGTCCTCCTGAACGGCTTCGCGGAACGCGCTGACGATTCCCTCCGTGACGCTCGATTGCAGGCCAAGCGGGTTGCCGATCGCGATCGCGAGATCCCCGACCCGGAGCTTCGACGAGTCTGCAAACGTCGCAGGCTGCAGGTGGCTGCCGGAGATCTTGATCACGGCGAGATCGTCGGCCGGGAACGAGCCGACCAGCCGCGCCTGATAGCGAGTGCCGCTGGACGTCGTCACGGTCCACGAGCTTGCGCCGCTGACGACGTGGTTGTTGGTGACGATATGCCCGGACGCGTCAAAGACAATTCCCGAGCCGAGACCGCGCTGATCCTCGATCTGCACGACTGACGGCGATACCGACTGCACGACATTCACGATCGCGCCCTGTAGCGCCAAGGCGCTCGCCGGGACGCTCCGGCTGACGGGCGCGTCGGCCGAGACGGGCCGGCTTGCGGGCGTCCCCGACGGTTCCCTCGAGGGCGTCGGATCCGTCGCGAGCGCAACGGCTGCCACGGCGACACCGGCAATGATCGCGCCGATCAGCGCAGCCGGCAAGCCCGGGTACCACCGCTTTCCTTCCTGCACCGAGTTGAACATCGGACCTCCCGCTCGTTTTACGGAGCCACGTCGCACGTCAGCTCCATTGGCAGTCCTCCGAGTGCTGGTCATCGCCTCTCGCCCCACAGGAAGGGCAAACGTAGGTCTCTCCGAGATAAATCCCCGCGAGCGCGTGCGCCATCAGGAGAACCACCACGGCGTAGACCAACACCAAAGGACTCATCGGTGGGTCACCCGCCTGTCGTTGCGCGCTTCGGGGAAGATCGCCTCGAACACATGGACGACGCGGCCAACAACCATGAGCACCGAAATCCGCCTCCGGAATCCGCGTTGCATGTCCTTCTCCCTTCTTTCAACACTCGGTGTCGAGGAGCACGCGCAAAATCGCTGATGCACTCCACGATCGCGGAGGTCCCGGCTGCGGTCGTCGCCGCGAGCGCCTAACGTTGATTGCTGCCCGCAGCAAACTCGCGGTGCCGGTTACCCGGAAGAGCGAAGCAGACTGTTGGCCGTCGCCGGCCGACGGCCGCCTCTCTTCCCGCAGGCCGAACAGACCTAAAATGGCGAGGGCCGTGCGCGCGATGATCTTCAGCGGTGCCGGGAGCCCTCTGCGGGCGACCGAGCTACCGGTGCCGGAGCCGCGACGTGGACAGGTGCGCCTGGATGTTCAGGCGTGCGCGGTCTGTCGAACTGATCTTCACATCGTCGACGGGGAGCTGGGCGACCCGAAGCGCCCGCTGGTGCTCGGGCACCAAATCGTGGGTCGGGTGAACGAGGTCGGCGAGGGTGCGTCGCGATTCTCGGCCGGCGAGCGCGTCGGAGTGCCGTGGCTCGGCTGGACGGACGGCACCTGTCGCTTCTGCCGCTCCGGACGAGAGAACCTTTGCGACCTGGCCCGCTTCACCGGGTACCAGATCGACGGCGGCTTCGCGGAGCAGACGGTGGCCGACGAGCGCTACTGCTTCAGCATCCCGGAGATCTACTCCGACGTGGAGGCTGCGCCGCTTCTTTGTGCGGGGCTGATCGGCTATCGCTCGCTGGTGCTCGCCGGCGACGCCGAGCGTCTCGGCCTCTACGGGTTCGGCGCGTCCGCGCACATCGTCGCGCAGGTGGCGCGCTCGCAGGGTCGCCGGGTCTTTGCCTTCACTCGTCCCGGTGACGAGGACGGCCAGCGATTCGCACTCTCGCTCGGCGTGGAGTGGGCGGGAAGCTCAACCGAGGCACCCCCGGAAGAGCTCGACGCAGCAATCATCTTTGCGGCCGTCGGCGAGCTCGTTCCTGTGGCGCTGGCGTCGATCGCGAAGGGCGGAGTCGTCGTCTGCGCCGGCATCCACATGAGTGACATCCCGTCGTTCCCGTACGAGCTGCTCTGGGGCGAGCGGACGCTCCGCTCGGTGGCAAACCTCACGCGCCGGGACGGCGACGAGTTCATGAAGCTCGCTCCAGACGTGCCTGTGCGCACCGTGAGCCGGGAGTTTCGCCTTGAGGAAGCAAACGAAGCGCTGCAGCACATGCGTGCCGGCGACCTACGCGGCGCCGCCGTGTTGAAGCTCGCTTGAGAGGCGCGGCGTTCAGCCCCAGCTGGCAAGGCGTGCCGGCTGGGGCTGTGAAGGAGCGTGCGTTGCGGTGCTCAGCCGGCAGTGATGGCGCCGAAGAGCCCGTGTGTCTCCCCGCCCGGCCCGGCGAGGAAGTAGAGCGACGTCGTCGGTCCAGCCGCGGACCCGTTTCCGAATGCGATCGCCCAGAGACCGTCGATCGCGATCGACGTGCCGTCGCCGCGTCGGAGTTGGCCGGCGTACCCCCACCTTCCGTTGCCGCGGTCGTGGTACGCGCTGATCCGACCGTTCCCGAAGTTCCCGACCAGCAGGTCGCCGGAGAACGGTCCGAAGCTCGACGGAGCGAGCGCCAGCCCCCACGGAGCGTTCGGGGGTGCGTTCTTGCGACCGCCCGAGGCCACCCGCGCAACGAGCTTCCCGTCAGGG
>DATMZV010000044.1:0-11797 GCA_035573355.1 Gaiellaceae bacterium
GATTGCTCCCGCTCGACACGGTCGCGGGTGACCGACGCATGATCGGCGACGTGCTGCTCGAGTGCGAGCTCGAGCCCGGGGTCAGACGCACGCTTGCCGGCTTCGAGAACCACGTGGGTCGAACCCGGCTCGATCCGGGCACCGATCCACTCGGGCGTGTCGTCGCCGGCTTCGGCAACGACGGCGAGAGCGGCTTCGAAGGCTGTCGTCTGGGCCGGGTCGTCGGGACCTACCTCCACGGTCCACTCCTGCCCCGCAACCCCTGGTTTGCCGACTGGCTGCTCGGGCAAGCCCTCGCACATCGCCTCGGTGAGCCGCCTGAGCTGGCGCCGCTTCCCGACGGGCTCGAAACGGAGGCTCACGAGGTCTCAGCCCGACGCGCAGAGTCCCGTGGGGGCCGCCGCTGACCGCAGGACGCACCCCCACCCTCAAAGGGTGGGGTTCTGACCCGCCACCCTCGGCGGCGAGCCTACCTCCGAAACGCCTACGTCTTGTGCTCTTGCCTGCGCCGAAGGTGGGTCAACGTGCCCACAGTGCGCCCAGGTAGACAGCGGGGTCGCCGGGCTGCCAGCGGCTGAGGAAGCGTTGGATCGGCGGATGCAGCACCACGTCGTCGAGGTCATCGACGCCGAAGAGGCTATGACCGCGGACTGCTGCGTCGGTCGACGTGACCGCCTCGAGCGACCTCCCGCCAAGATCGCCCGCGAAGATGATGTGCACGACGTGCTTCTTTGCGAAGTTGTGCGCGGGTGCGATCGAGTCGACGATCGCGACCGGTCCTTCCACGGGCAGCTGATCGTCGATTCCGATCTCCTCGGCAAGCTCGCGGTGCAGGGCATCGACCAGGCTCTCACCGGAGTTGACGCCGCCGCCGGGCAGTAGCCAGTACTCCTTGCCGGGCTTCTCGTGCCGGCACAACAGCACCTGCTCCCTCCAGCGGAGGATCGCCGAAACGCGAATGCGCGGCTCGGGCGCCATCACGTCGCAGAGGATCCGAAGCCGCGCACGCCGCGCTCGCTCGAGGGGAGCTCGTCGACCTCGACGAGCTCGAGCTCGGGGATGGGTAGCACGACCAGCTGGGCGATCCTCATGCCGGGCTCGACGACGAAGGGCTCCGTGCGATCGGTGTTCAGGAGCACGACCCGCAGCTCGCCGCGATAGCCCGAGTCCACCAGGCCCGGCGAGTTGACGATCGTGAGGCCGTGGCGCGCGGCGAGCCCGGAACGCGGCTGGACGAAGCCGGCGTATCCCACCGGAATCGCGACGGCGAGACCGGTGCCGACGAGCGCTCGCTCGCCCGGGCCGAGCTCGACGCGCTCACTCGACGCGAGATCGAGTCCGGCATCACCGGTGTACGCGCGTTGCGGCACGACGGCATCCGCATGCAACCGTTGGATCGGGAGCTCGATCAACGTGCGCGACGCGCAGTCTCGGAGCGCGCCTCCGCAACCAGGTACCGCGCGAAGCGCCGACGCTCGCGATGCGGCAACCGCGCTCGTACGTACACGCCATCCGCCTGATCCTCCCGCTCCTCGATCGGCGCTCCGAGCGCATAGAGCTCCGCGAGCTTCCCACCTTCCTCGTACGGGAGGAAGAGGTGCACCGCCTCGAACCGATCCGCGAACCGCTCCGCGATGCGTGTGCGCAATGCTTCGACGCCCTCTCCCGTGAGTGCGGAGATCTGTACCGCGTCGGGAAATCGATTGGCGAGTCGCCGTCGCCGCAACGTGTCGACCGTGTCGATCTTGTTCACGACCACCTCGAGGGGAAGATTGTCGGCGCCGATGTCGTGCAACACGCCTCGAACGGCGGCCTCCTGTTCGTCGAGCCGTTCGTCCGGCGCCGATGCATCGACGACGAGTAACACGAGATCAGCGACGAGCGTCTCCTCGAGCGTCGCGGCGAAACCTTGCACGAGCTCCGTCGGGAGACGGCGGATAAAGCCGACCGTGTCCGTTACGAGATACCGGCGCCCGTCGTGCTCGAACGAGCGAGTGGTCGGATCGAGTGTCTCGAACAACCGGTCGTTCACGGACACCTCGGCGTGCGTGAGGACATTCAGCAGGGTCGACTTGCCGACGTTCGTGTAACCCGCCAGCGCCACGGTCGGCGCCTCAGTGCGCTGACGCTCCTTGCGCCGCACCTCGCGCTGTTTACTCAGATCCTTCAGCCGTCTCCGCAGGAGCGTGATCCGTCGCCGGGCGATGCGGCGGTCGGTCTCGAGCTGCGACTCACCGGGACCGCGTGTCCCGACCCCCGCGCCGAGCGAGCCCATGCCTCCGCCGAGCCGCTCGAGGTGCTTCCACATGCCGCGCATCCGTGGGAGGTTGTACTCCAGCTGCGCGAGCTCGACCTGAAGCTTGCCCTCGGCGCTCCTCGCATGCTGGGCGAAGATGTCGAGGATCAGCTGGGTCCGGTCGACGACGCGTGCCTGGAGTGCGTTCTCGAGCGACCGCTGCTGGGCCGGCTCGAGCTCGTCGTCCACGAGGAGCACTTCGGCCCCGGACTCCTTGTAGGAGTGCTTCAGCTCCTCCAGCTTTCCTTTGCCCAGGTAGGTCCGGCTGTCTGGCCGGGCCCGGTGCTGCACGAGCTCGTCGATCGGCTCGACGAGTGCTGTCCGCGCGAGCTCTCGAAGCTCGGCCAGCTCGGATTCGGAGTCGACTCCCTGGGCCAGCGCGGCGACGATGAACCCACGCTCCAGCGCGGGGTCCGGCTGGCGTTGGATCACGAAACGGATTATGCCGCCAACTGGGCAGAATCCCCACCATGGCTCCCGTGCAGCTCTCCCCGGCCCTGACGGCTACGGGCACGTATCCATTCGTGAAGCTCGAAGAGGCCAAACGGCGGCTTGCCGCTGAGGGAGTGGCGCTGATCGACTTCGGCAAGGGGGATCCGCGCGAGCCGACAGAGCCGATGATCCGCGAGGCGCTTGCTGCGAGCCTCACCGAGATCTCGACCTATCCGCTCGCCGAGGGGCTGCCCGAGCTCCGGGAGTCCGTTACAGGCTGGTGCGGGCGGCGCTTCGGCGTCGAGCTCGATCCAGACACGGAAGTCATCCCGACCTATGGGTCGAAGGAAGCGATCTTCCTGCTCGCGCAGATGCTCGTCGACCGCGACGGCGACCGGCGTCTCGTCGTCACCACGGAACCGGGGTACCCGGTGCCCGACCGGGGAGCCGCCTTCGCCGGAGCCGACGTCCTCCAGCTTTCGCTGCGCGAGGAGAACGGCTTCCTGCCCGATCTCGATGCGGTCGACGCAGCGACCTGGGACCGAGCGGCCATTGTCTGGATCAACTATCCGAACAACCCGACCGGAGCGATCGCGCCGCTCGACTTTCTCGAGCGACTCGCAGATCTCTCGGGCAAGCACGGTTTCCTGCTCGCGTCGGACGAGGCCTATACGGAGCTCTGGTTCGCCGATCCTCCCCACTCCGCGCTCGAGGTGCGCGACCGCGGGAACGTCGCGGTCTTCAACACGCTGAGCAAGCGCTCGTCGATGACCGGATACCGCTCCGGCTTCGCGGCGGCCGATGCGGACCTGATCCGTGCGCTGAAACAGTTCCGGCCTTCGGTCGGCACCGCGCCTCAGGAGTTCGTGCAGCGTGCGTCGATCGTGGCGTGGGACGACGAGGAACACGTCGAGCGTACGCGGGCCGTCTATAGGCGAAAGCGAGATGCCCTGCTCCCGACGCTTCTGCGCAAGGGCATCCGTGTCGCCGGCAGCGAGGCGACGATGTTCCTCTGGCTCGAGGTACCACAGGGTCAGAGGTCCGAGGCGTTCGCGGCCGGGCTGCTCGAGCACGGGCTGATCGTCTCCCCCGGGACGTTCTTCGGCCCGGCCGGCGAGGGCTACTGGCGCATGGCGCTGGTGCCCACCGAGGCGGAGTGCCGCAGGGCGGCCGAGATCCTCGAGGCGGTGCTGTGAACGCCGAACGAGTCGAGGCGCTGATCGCCGAGCTCGACCGGGGAGAGGTGCGCGTCGCCGAGCCCGTCGACGGGGACTGGCGCGTGAATCCCGAAGTGCAGGAGGCCATCCTCGAGTTCTTCCGGCTACGCCAGATGGAGCCACAGGAGGTCGGACCGTTCGAGTACCACGACAAGATTCCGCTCAAGCACGACTACGAGCGGCTCGGCGTGCGTGTCGTGCCACCCGCGGTTGCGCGTTACGGCTCGTTTCTGTCGCCGGGGGTCGTGATGATGCCGAGCTACGTCAACATCGGAGCCTGGGTCGGTCCGCGCACGATGGTCGATACGTGGGCGACGGTCGGTTCGGGCGCTCAGATCGGTGCGGACGTCCATCTCGCCGGCGGCGTCGGGATCGGCGGCGTGCTCGAGCCGCCCGGCGCGCGTCCGGTGATCGTCGAGGACGGAGCGTTCGTCGGGTCGCGTGCGATCCTGACCGAAGGCGTTCGCGTCGGAGCCGGAGCCGTGATCGGGCCGAACGTCTCGCTGACCTCTTCGGTCCCGGTCATCGACGTGACCGGCGACGAGCCAGTCGAGCATCGCGGCTTCGTGCCGCCTCGCGCGATCGTCGTTCCCGGCACGCGGCCGAAGGAGTTTCCCGCCGGCACGTATCAGCTTGCCTGCGCACTGATCGTCGGCTGGCGCAGCGAGTCGACGGATCTGAAGGTGAGCCTGAACGACGCGCTTCGCGAGCACGGTCTCGGCGGCTAGACCAGCTCGACCCGGCAGATCTCCTCGGCCGGCCCCGTCAACCGCGCGCTTCCGTTGGCCTGCAGCTCCACGAGCAGCTCACCGCCGGGCAGATGGACGGTGACCGGGCTCTCGCACCAACCGTTTGCAATTGCGGCGGCCGCAGCCGAGACCGAGCTCGTGCCCGACGACAGCGTCACCCCCGCCCCGCGCTCCCACACGCCGACGGTCAGGTCGTGTAACCCGTCGACGCGGACGAGCTGCACGTTCGTTCGCTCGGGGAAGCGGGAGTGTCGTTCGATGCGCGGGCCGAGGCGTCGCAGCTCGCCGCGCTCGGGCTCGCGACGGACGACCGCGTGCGGGTTGCCCACGGAGACAGGCGTGAATTCCACGCACTCGTCACCGAGGTCGAGCGTCTCGGTCTCCCCCACCTCTGCACGTCCGACGTCGACCTCGATCCCCTTGCCGTCGCGAACGATCGCCTCGACGTGGCGCGGGCCGACCGACATCGTCACCTGCTCGGACAGTGACTCGCGGGCAAGCCAGGCCGCGACGATTCGCATGCCGTTGCCCGACAGCTCGGCTGTCGAGCCGTCCGGATTCCAGATCCGCACCTCGGCGTGCGTCCCTTCCACCTCCACCACCTCGAGCAGACCGTCGGACCCGACGCCGTAGTGGTAGTCGCAGAGGTGCCGGACACGATCCGGCGTCAGCGGTTCTGGAAGCTCAGCCCGTTCGACCAGCAGGTAGTCGTTGCCGAGCGCTTGCCACTTCGACAATGTCATGTGCGATCTCGTCCACCGGACGATCGGCGTTGACGCTAACAAGGCCGGGGATGCGTCGTAGCCACTTCCGCTGGTAGGCGGCGTAGCGCCGCGTACGGACGACGAGCGCCGCGAGCGCGTCGTCGCGCGAAAGCTCGGCCACCTCGCGCAGGCCGAGGGCACGGACGGCTGTCCCTGAGATCGGCCCTGCGAGCGCGCGACGCGCTTCGTCGACGACACCTGCAGCGAACATCGCGTGGGCGCGACGCACGATTCGCTCCTCCAGGACGCCGCGCGGAACATCGAGCCCGAAGACGACTGTGGGCAGGCGCGTTTCGGAGGTCCAGAGCCGGTCCGCATCAGGGCTCAGCGACGATCCGAGCTCGGTGAGCTCCAGCGCGCGCACCACGCGACGGCGGTCATTTGCATGAAGCCGCGCTGCGGCGTCAGGATCGCGCTCGGCGAGGACGGCGTACGCGCGCTCGGGCCCGAGCCGGTCGTAGGCGCGCTCCCACCGCGCTCGTTGCTCCTGCGTCGGGGCAGGTGGCAGGCTCAGCTCTGCGAGCGCCGCGCGAAGGTAGAGGCCGGTGCCGCCGGTGACGACCGGAGTCCGGCCGTCGTCGACCAGCTCGTCGATCGCCGCGTGCGCCAGGCGAGCGTAGTCGGCGACGGAGCCCTCGTGGTCCAGCGGCCAGATGCCCACGAGACGTGTCGGCCGATCGGGCTGCGCGGTGAGAATCGGCAACCCGCGATATGTCTGCATCGAATCGGCGGACAGGACCTCACCGCCGAGGCGGTCGGCGACCGCCTCTGCAACGGCCGTCTTGCCCGAGGCGGTCGGGCCGAAGATCGCGACGACGCTAGGAGGAGCTGACGGCTGACTTCCAGCCAACCTCTGCATCCTGCGGAAAGAGGACGTCGGCCGGCAGCGGCCCGTCTTCTTCGGGATGCGCGGCGCGATGCTCCTTGAACCAGGCGACCGAGCGCGAGATCCCCTCCTCGAGCGGGACTGCCGGCTCGTAGCCGAGCAGCTCACGGGCCTTCGTCAGGTCTGCGACGTAGTGCGTCACCTCGCCGAGCAGCGACGGCGCGAGGGCGATCTTCGGTTCGGTCCCGAGCTCCGCCGCGATCAGCTCCGCCGCGTGGACGAGCGAGTTGCCCTGGCCGTACGCGAGGTTCACCGTCTCGTTGACGACGCGTCCGTCGGCCAGCGCCTCGATCCCTCGTGTGATGCCTTCGATGCAGTCGTCGACGTACGTGAAGTCGAGCGTCTTCTCCTGTCCGAACACCGTCACCGGCTCGTCGCGCAGCATCGTGTGGATGAAGAGAGGCAGGACGCGCACCATGCGCGCAAGGTCATTGTCGTATCGGCCGTAGACGTTCGAGAAACGGAACACGAGGTACTTGAGCCCGTAGCAGCGCGCGTAGGAGTAGACGAACGCCTCGCCGGCGATCTTCGACGCCGAGTACGTGGATTCCGTGTACGCGAAGTCGGCGCTCGCCTCGCTCGCCTCTTCCTCGGCAAACCGGTGCACGTCGCCGTAGACCTCCCGGCTCGACGAGAAGACGATCGGCAGATTCTGCTGGCGGCAGAACTCGAGGACGTTGAACGTCATGACGGCGTTCTCGAGCGCGCGGTGTGGCTGGCGGACGAGCTGGTGCACCTTCGCGTGCGCAGCCAGGTGCACCACGAGATCGACCTCGGGGTACTCGACGCCACCGATTCCTCCGGGGAAGGACGGGTAGTGCCCGGAGAGGTCCTGGAGGAGGTACTTGAAGTCGTCCGTCCAGGTGTTCAGACGCTTGTCGACGCCGAACACGTCATGCCCGCCTCGCTGCAGCCGCTGCGCCAGGTTCGTCCCGATCTGGCCGCTCGAGCCTGTGACGAGGACGCGCATCAGGCAGCGACTCTCGCGGCTTGGACTCCGCGCAGGGTCGTGGACGTCGCCTCGCCGATCAGGACCTCGACCAGCTCTCCCGGCTCGGCCTCACCGGAGAAGTTCACGGTCGTATTGCGGCGGGTCCGGCCGCGCAGGAGTGTCGGATCGGTGCGGCTCGGCGCCTCGACGAGCACCTGTTCGACCCGGCCGACGCGTTGCGCGTTCCGCCCAGCGGCCGTGCGCTGCACCACCTCGACCAATCGTTCGATCCGATCGCGCTTCAGGTCGTCCGGGATCTGATCGGACATCGCGGCGGCCTCGGTGCCGGCACGCGGTGAGTAGACGAACGTGAACGCGCTGTCGAAGCCGACCTCTTCGACCGCGGTGATGGTCTCGTGGAAATCGTCTTCTGTCTCACCCGGAAACCCGACGATCAGATCAGTGCTGAGCGCAAGATCAGGAATGCCGGAGCGGAGCTCGCCGACGAGACGGAGGTAACGCTCGCGGGTGTACGTCCTGCGCATCGCCTTCAGGATGCGCGACGAGCCGGACTGCAAGGGCAGGTGGGCGTGCTCGCACACCGTTTCGCACTCGGACATCGCCTCGATCACCGGGCGGCGGAAGTCCTTGGGATGTGGGCTCGTGAAGCGGATGCGCTCGATCCCATCGATTGCGTCGCAGGCTCTCAGCAGTTCGCCGAACTCCGTGTGGATCTCCGGCGCCAGGTCACGGCCCCACGAGTTGACGTTCTGCCCGAGGAGCGTCACCTCACGCACGCCTTCCGCCGCGAGCCGCGTCACCTCGGCGACGACGTCTCCCGGACGCCGGCTGACCTCTCGGCCACGCACCGCCGGGACGATGCAGTAGGCGCACTTCGAGTTGCAGCCCATCGAAATCTGCACCCAGGCCTGGAAGGCACGGTCGCGGTGCATCGGCAGCTCGCCGGCGAAGCTCCGCTCGTCGATGCCGAAGCTGCCGCGGGCGAGGCCGTGGCCGCCGGCGCCGAGCCAATCGCCGAGATGCGGGATCGACCCGGGTCCGAAGGCGACGTCGACGTAGGGATAGAGCTGGAAGAGCCGTTCGCGCTGCGCCTCCGCATAGCAACCGCCGACGGCGATCACCTTGTCGGGGCTTCGCCGCTTGACCGCGGCCGCCTGGGCGAGATGCGCTGCGAACTTCTGGTCGGGTTTCTCCCGGATCGTGCAGGTGTTGAAGACGAGGATGTCCGCCTCTTCCTGAGACGGGGCCTCCCCCAGTCCAAGCTCCTCGAGCATGCCCTTGATCCGCTCGCTGTCGTGAGCGTTCATCTGGCAGCCGAACGTCGTGACGTGGTACCGCCGCACGGGCCAGAATGCTACCCGTGGTCTTTCCGGACTCGAACGCTCTCTGGCTCTTCGGCCTGGCTGCGCTGGCGCTGCTCGCCATTCCCGGCCCGGCAGTCCTCTACATCGTGACCCAGAGCGCCGAGCAGGGGCGAAAGGTCGGCCTGGCCTCGGTGGCCGGCGTGCATCTCGGAACGCTCGCCCACGTCGCTGCCGCCTCGGTTGGTCTGTCGGCGCTGATCGTCGCGTCGCCGTTGGCCTTCGACGTCGTCAAGTACGCCGGGGCCGCCTACCTCGTCTATCTCGGAATCCGCAAGCTCCTCGCCCGTGACCCCGGCGGGGAGGTTCGCTCAGAGCCGGAGCCACTTCGCCGCGCGTTCTGGCGAGGGGCGATCGTGAACCTCCTCAATCCGAAGACGGCGCTCTTCTTCCTCGCGTTCTTGCCGCAATTCGTCGAGGCAAGCCGCGGCGGTGTTTGGTCGCAGGCGCTCGTGCTCGGCTTCGTCTTCGTCGGGCTCGGGCTCGTCAGCGATTCCCTCTACGCCCTCGCGGCCGGCACGGTCGGCGGCCTGATCCGGCGCAAGCGCAGGCTCGTCGGCTATGGGTCGGGCATCGTCTACGTGACGCTCGGCGCAGCCGCCGCCTTCGCAAAGCGCGCCTAGGCGGCGTGATCAGACTGGACTTGCGGCTCCGGCTCCGGTACGGCGAGCGGTTCGCCAGACGGCGTGCTCCCGTTGGACACGTTCCGCGCGACGTCGACGGCGCGGCTCTCTCGAATCACCGTCACCTTCACCTGGCCCGGGTACTCGAGCTGGTCCTCGATCTCCCGTGCGATCTCGTGTGAGAGCAGTACCGCAGCGTCGTCGTCGACGTCGGCCGGCCGCACGATGACGCGAATCTCGCGGCCTGCCTGGAGCGCGTACACCTTGTCCACGCCCGGCTTCTGTGCGGCGAGCTCTTCGAGCGACTCGAGACGCTTGATGTAGTGCTCGAGGCTCTCGCCACGCGCGCCCGGACGCGACGCGGAGATCGCGTCGGCTGCGATCAGCAGCACCGCCTCGACCGTCTGCGGCTCGACCTCGTAGTGGTGGGCCTCGATCGCGTGCACGACGTGCTGTGACTCGCCGTACCGGCGCGCAAG
This sequence comes from Gaiellaceae bacterium, assembly GCA_035573355.1. Lineage (GTDB taxonomy): Bacteria > Actinomycetota > Thermoleophilia > Gaiellales > Gaiellaceae > 3-1-20CM-4-69-9. Next base: position 9,760 of record DATMZV010000044.1, read on the forward strand.
CTGCGCCGAGATGGAGGCGTGCGATCCCTCGACCTCGTGTGTCATCGCCTTGCCGATGTCGTGCAGGAGCGCCGCGCGCTTCGTGACCTTCACGCTCGCGCCGACCTCCGAGGCCATGATCCCGGCGAGGTGCACGACTTCGAGCGTGTGCTTGAGGACGTTCTGGCCGTAGCTGGTGCGAAAACGGAGACGGCCGAGGATCTTCACGAGCTCTTCGTGGAACTCGCCGCAGTTCGCCTCGAAGACGGCCTGCTCCCCCGCCTGCACGATCGTGTCCTCGATCTCCGCCTTCGACGCGTAATAGGTGTCCTCGATCCGCGCCGGGTGGATCCGGCCGTCCTCGATCAGCTTGGAGAGGGTGAGTTTCGCGACCTCGCGGCGGATTCCGTCGAACGACGAGAGCACCACCGCCTGCGGCGTGTCGTCGATGATGAAGTCGACACCGGTCAAGTGCTCGAGCGCACGGATGTTGCGTCCTTCGCGTCCGATGATGCGTCCCTTCATGTCGTCGGAGGGAAGCGCGACGACCGAGACCGTCGTTTCGGCGGCGTGGCTCGCCGCGACGCGTTGCAACGCGTCGGCGACGAGGTTCCGTGCGCGACGCTTCGCTTCCGTGCGTGCTTCCTCCTCGAGCTGCCGCACCCGGCGGGCGAGCTCGTGACGCACAAGATCCTCCGAGCGTTCCAGCAGGCTGAGCTTGGCCTCGTTGACGGTCATCCCGGAGATTCGCTCGAGCTCGGTCAGCTGCTCCTCGCGCGCATTCTTCTGGTCTTCCTGGAGCTGCCTGAGATGGATCTCGCGGTCGGCGACCCCCTGCTCGCGTCGCGCGATCTCCGTCAGCTTGCCGTCGATCTCCTCTTCTTTCGCGAGCACCCGCTCCTCGACCTTGACGATCCTGGTGCGGTGCTCGGCGACCTCGCGGTCGATCTCGGCGCGAAGTTTGACCGCCTCCTCGCGCGCGGTGATCTGCGCCTCTCGCCGCAAGGTGTCCGCTTCACGGTGGGCGTCGTCGATCAGCTGCTTGCGCTGCTGCTGCGCGGCGCCGAGTCGCGACTTGCCGAGCGCGCCGACGGCGACGGCCCCTCCCAATCCCCCTGCGACAACGCCGATGAGAATCCCGATGACGACCTGCATGGGCTGGCTCCTGGGTTGGTTACCCGCGGTCTGCTACCGCAGTGCCCACCCGGCATTCCGGCCGGCACGAGAGATCCCGAATCGGTGAAACGAGCCGACACCGCGGCCCGGAGAGCGGTCGCTACGTCGCCGCTGCCAAGAGCCTTTCGGTGTCGGAGTTGGTGATGGTCGACATACGGTTCAGGAATTCAAGTTGCGATTCGGAAAATGTCTCTGTGCAGGTAAAACGTCGGATGAGTCAGTCACATCCTACTCCGGTTCACGGATGCTGTCCAAAATCGCCGCCGGCAGCCCGTTCCAGCACCTCCTCACCGAAGCCCTTGCCGGCCAGGTAACGAGCTGTGGCGGTCCCGGTGCCCCGCCGGGCAACGATGCGGCCCGCCCGCTCGCCCTCCGGCTCGAGGGCCGCCACGGCCGCTTCGACGAGGTCGGCAGCCACGCCGCGCTGCTCGAGGTCGTGCCGGATTGCCGCGTCTCCATAGCCGCGCCCTGCGAGCGACTCGGCCCGATTCTCCGCGAGCCGCGCGTCGTCGACGAGCCCGGCAGCGCTCAGCGCTGCGAGAGACTCTTCCGCCGCGCTCGGGCTGACGGCCCGCTGCTCCAGGCGCAGCGCGAGCTCCCGCGCCGAGAGGTCGCGTGCCCGTAGCGCCCGGCCGGCGACTGCCAACGCCTCGGCTCGGCGAAGCTCCCGCCGGAGCTGCCTAAGCGCCGGCCGGTCGAGGGCCCGCCCGCAGGAGATTCCCGCCCGGACGACGACGTCCGTGGGAAGCGTGCGCCACGGAGAGCCGTCGAGCTCCACGGCCACCCGGCCGCGCCGGTCCTCGCGCAGCCCGGTGACGGTCGGCACTACTTCTTCGAGGCGGCTTTCTCGACCTTGAGGTCTTGCGTGACCTTGCCGTTCTGC
>DATMZV010000045.1:0-12978 GCA_035573355.1 Gaiellaceae bacterium
ACGGCCTCATACCCGAGCCGTCGGAAGCTCTGGGCCGCGTGAACGCAGCAGTAGTCGAACTCGATCCCCTGGCCGATCCGGTTCGGGCCGGAGCCGAGGATGACGACGCGAGGCTTCTCGCCGTGCGGCGGCGCTTCGTCCGCTTCGCCCCAGGTGGAGTAGTAGTAGCTCGAGGCTGCCTCGACCTCGCCTGCGCACGAGTCCACACGGCGATACGACGGACGAACGCCGCAGGAGCGGCGGCGAGCCCGGACCGCGTCCTCGCTCACCGAGGAGACGGTCGCGATCTCGGCATCCGACCAGCCGCTGCGCTTCAGCCGGAGGAAGTCGTCGGCGACCAGGTCGTCGAGCGACAGCTCGTCGAGCTCGTTCGCGAGCTCGGTGTGGAACCAGGGATGCGCGCTCTCCGCCAGCTCCCACGTCTCGCTGCCGTCGAGCTCGCGCGAGCGCCGGGCCTTGCGGAAGGCCTCGAGGAACGTGCGGCCGATGCCCATTGCCTCGCCGACCGACTTCATCTGCGTGCCGAGCGTGGTGTCGGCGCCCGGGAACTTCTCGAAGGCGAAGCGCGGGAACTTGACGACCACGTAGTCGAGTGTCGGCTCGAAGCTCGCCGGTGTCGTGCCGGTGAGGTCATTCGGAATCTCGTCGAGCGTGTAGCCGACTGCAAGCTTCGCGGCAACCTTCGCGATCGGGTAGCCGGTGGCCTTCGACGCGAGCGCCGACGAGCGCGAGACGCGCGGGTTCATCTCGATCACCCGCAGCTCTCCGGTGTCGCGCTCGCGCGCGAACTGGATGTTCGAGCCGCCGCATTCGACGCCGACCGCACGCACCACGGCGGCCGCGGCGTCGCGCAACTCCTGATACGCGTGATCGGAGAGCGTCATCTGAGGCGCGACCGTGACGGAGTCACCGGTGTGCACACCCATCGGGTCGATGTTCTCGATCGAGCAGACGATCACGACGTTGTCCTTGCGATCGCGAACGACCTCGAGCTCGAACTCGTCCCATCCGCGCACCGACTCCTCCACGAGCACCTGACCGATCGGGCTCTCACCGAGCCCCCGTTCAACCTGCCGGTAGAGCTGGTCGACCGTCTCGACAAAACCGCCACCGTGGCCGCCGAGCGTGAACGCCGGCCTGATCACCGCCGGCAGCGAGACGCCGCCCAGCTCGTCGAGCCTCGTGACGATCCGCGAGCTCGGAACCTGCAGGCCCACTTCGCGCACCGCCATGCGGAAAAGCTCACGGTCCTCCGCCCGTTCGATGACGTCGAGTGGTGCACCGATGAGCTCGACGCCGAGCTCGTCGAGGACGCCTTCGAGTGCGAGCTCGCGCGCGAGATTCAGCGCCGTCTGCCCGCCCATCGTCGGCAGCAAGGCATCGGGCCGCTCCCGTGCGAGCACGTCCGTCACGCCTTCGAGATCGAGCGGCTCGAGATACGTGCGGTCCGCAAACCCCGGGTCGGTCATGATCGTCGCTGGGTTCGAGTTCACCACGATCGTGCGAAAGCCGTCCTCGCGCAAGACCTTCAGCGCCTGGCAGCCCGCGTAGTCGAACTCACAGGCTTGCCCGATCACGATCGGACCTGAGCCGATCAGACAGATCGACTCGAGGTCATGCCGCCGTGGCATACGCCACCTCCTCGACCCATTCGCGGATGATCGGCCACGCGTCGTGCGGGCCGGGCCCGGCCTCGGGATGGAACTGAACCGAGCGCGCGTGCTCGAGCGGGAAGTCGAGCCCCTCAACCGTCTCGTCGTAGAGCGAGACGTGGGTTGCCTCACGCGCGTCAGACGGCGCTACCGCGAAGCCGTGGTTCTGGCTCGTGACGAGCACGCGGCCGGACGCGCGCTCCAACACCGGATGATTTGCGCCGCGGTGGCCAAACGGGAGCTTGAAGGTCTCGTGACCGGCGGCGAGAGCGAGGAGCTGGTGCCCGAGACAGATCCCGAGAATCGGCACACGGCCGAGCAGCTCGCGTATGACCGCCACCTCCTGCTCCAGCGGCTCGGGATCGCCCGGCCCGTTCGACAGGAGCACCGCGTCGAAGCGCAGCAGCTCCTCGGCCGTTGCATCGTGAGGGAACACCGTCACCGCCGCGCCCGCACCGGCGAGCCGTCGCAGGATCGAGCGCTTGCAGCCGTAATCGACGACGGCGACTCGCGTGCGACCGGCGTCGGAATACACGTACGGGCGTGCGGTAGAGACCTCGTGCGCGAGCGCCCGTCCGGACATCGAGGGCTGCGCGCGCGCTACCTCGACCGCCTGCTCGACCGAGCCGGCGCCCGCAACCACAACGGCCCGAAGAGCACCGGAGTCGCGCAGCTTGAGAACGAGCGAGCGCGTGTCGATCCCGCTGAGGGCGACGATGCCGCGCTCGTGGAGCCAATCCGTCCATGCCGGCCCGCGAGCCTCACGCATCAAGACTGCGCGCGTGTGCGCCTTCGTCGACTCGGACCGACCCTCGGCGACGCCGTAGTTGCCGACCATCGGTGCCGTGAAGCAGACGAGTTGCTCTGCGAAGCTCGGATCGGTGACGATCTCCTGGTAGCCGGTCATCGCAGTCGTGAAAACGGCCTCTCCCACCGCAAAGCCTTCGGCCGCAACCGAGTCGCCGCGGAAGACCGTTCCGTCCTCGAGCGCGAGGAAGCCGCTCATGCCGAGTACGCCAGCCTTCCGGAAGCGATCGTCGCCCGCACCTTGCCCTTGACCGTTTCGCCGAGGAGCCAAGAGTTCACCGATCGGGAGCGGAAGGCCTCCTCGGTGATGCGGTAGCTCGCATTCAGGTCGAGCAGGACGAGGTTCGCGTGCGCTCCGACAGCGATGCGCGGCTCGGGAAGCCCGTACGCCCGCGCCGGACCGGTCGACATGCGGTCGAGCAGCGTCTCGAGCGCAATGATCCCCGGGTCGACCAGGTGTGTATAGAGCGAGGCGAACGCCGTCTCGAGGCCGGTGACACCGAACGGGGCTGCTTCGAACGGGACGTCCTTCTCGTGTCGCGCGTGCGGCGCGTGGTCGGTCGCGATCACGGTGATCGTTCCGTCCTTCAACCCTTCGATCAGCGCCGTGCGGTCCGACGCCGAGCGGAGCGGCGGGTTCATCTTCAGGTTCGGGTCGAGCGACCGGATCGCTTCGTCTGTCAGGCAAAGATGGTGCGGCGTGACCTCGCCGGTTGCCTCAACCCCCTCGGCTCGAGCGCGCCGGAGAGCCTGCACCGACTCCCAGGCGGACAGGTGCAGGAGGTGGAGCGGCTGCCGTTCGTATGCGGCAAGGGCAAGGTCGCGCTCGACCATCAGGCTCTCCGCAACCGACGGATAGCCCGTGAAGCCGAGCTCGGCGGAGACTGCGCCTTCGTGCATCTGGCCGTCGCGCGAAAGAGTCGTCTCCTCGCAGTGGAGTGCGATCCGCCGCCCAGTGACGGCGCCGTACTGCAACGCTCGCCGCATCAACCCGGGCGCCGCGACGGGCATGCCGTCATCAGTGAACCCCGCAGCACCTGCGGCAGCGAGCTCGCCCATCTCGGTGAGCTCCGCTCCCGACTGTCTCTTCGTGATCGCCGCGAGGAATCCGACCGGAATCTCCGCTTCGGCGTGCGCGGCTTCGATGAGCGAGCCGAGCGTCGCCGCCGAGTCCACGACCGGATCGGTGTTCGGCATCGCAAGGATCGCGCAGTAGCCCCCTGCCGCCGCGGCGGCGGTGCCGGACGCGATGTTCTCCTCGTCCTCCCGTCCGGGAGTACGCAGGTGCACGTGTGGATCGACGAAGGCCGGCGCAAGCAGCAGCCCTTCCGCCTCGATCACCCGGTGCGAGTTCGTGTCGAGCTCGGTGCCGAGCGCCGCGATCACGCCGTGGTCGACCCGGACGTCGAGGAGCGCGTCGATACCTGCAACCGGGTCGACGACACGGGCGCCGCGGACGACGATGTTCTCCTTCGTCTTCTCAGGCCCGAACAGCATCTACGCCACCTCCAGCACTGACTCGGTCTTGACCTCGATCGGGCCGTTCGTCAGCAGGTCGTAGAGGACCGCCATGCGCGTGACGAGCCCCGCGCGCACCTGCGACTCGATCAGCGCGTCGGCGTGGTCGGCCACGCGGGGGTCGATCTCGACTCCGCGGTTCATCGGCCCCGGATGCATCACCTTCTGGCCCGGCCGCAACCGCTCCGGAGTAACACCCCACCGAGCCGTGTACTCGCGAAGCGACGGCACGTAGTTCGCGCCTTCCTGCATCCGCTCCCGTTGCATCCGGAGGACGTAGACGACGTCTGCGCCGCCGATCGTGCCGATCTCGGTGGTGGCCTCGCAGCCCATCTCCTCGATCCCACGCGGCAGGAGCGCCGGCGGTCCGACGAGCGTGACGTGCGCGCCCACGAGCCCGAGCGCCTGGATCAGCGATCGCGCGACGCGCGAGTGCAGGACGTCGCCGACGATCGCGACGTGCAGGCCTTCGAGCCGGCCGAGCGCCTCGCGCATCGTGTAGAGATCGAGCAGAGCCTGAGTCGGGTGCTGGTGCTTTCCGTCACCGGCGTTCACGACATGGGCTTCTGTTACACGCGCGACGAGCTGTGGAGCGCCGATCTGCGGGTGCCGGATGACGATCACGTCGGGGTCGTAGGCGCCGAGCGTGATCGCCGTGTCCTTCAGAGACTCGCCCTTGTCGACCGAGGAGCCACTGGATTTGATCGACATCGTGTCGGCCGAGAGCCGCTTCGCAGCGAGCTCGAAGCTCGACGACGTCCGTGTCGACGACTCGTAAAACACGTTGATCACCAACCGGCCCTTGAGGGTCGGCAGTTTCTTCACCTCTCGCTCGAGGCTCCGCTCGAAGGTGCGGGCGGTCGCCAGCAACCGCTCGATGTCGTCTCGCGTAATGTCCTTGATCGAGATGAAGTGCCGCCGGGGCGGCGTGGCGGGCGGACGCAGGTCCTCCCGCATGACGCGGATGTCAGCCATCGTGGCTCCCCTCCTCTGAGGCTGGAATGAGCAGGATGCGATCGATCTCGTCGACCTCGACGAGCTGCACCTGGATGCGCTCGTCGCGTGAAGTCGGGAGGTTCTTGCCGACGTAGTCAGGACGAATCGGCAACTCGCGATGGCCGCGGTCGACGAGGACCGCCAGCTGGATGCGCTCGGGACGGCCATAGTCGAAGAGCGCCTCGATCGCGGCGCGAATCGTCCGTCCGGTGTAGAGCACGTCGTCGACGAGGACGACGGTCTTGCCCTCGAGCGGAAAGTCGAGCGCGGTCGAGCGCACGATCGGCTGCGGGTGAAGCGGCGCGCCGCCGCCGCGCACGTGGACGTCGTCGCGGTAGAAGGTGATGTCAACGGCACCGATGTCCGGCGCGGAGCCGGCGCGTTCCTCGACGAGTCGCCGCAGGCGCTGAGCGATCGGAACGCCTCTCGTCTGGATCCCGACGAGAGCGACGCGCGAAAGGTCCGGGTTGGCCTCGATGATCTCGTGTGCGATCCGCGAGAGGGTGCGGCGGAGCGCATCGGCGTCGAGCAGAATTCTTCCGGCCGGAGCCTCCACCGCGCTCACAACGCAGGCAAGGTCGACAGGGTGCGGGCAGGCAGGTACATCTCACTCCTTTCCGGCCTCACTGGACCGGGTTAAAGGGGTTCGGTTGCGCGGGACTCTAGATGCTTCGCCGGACAGCGTGCCAGACGCCGGCCCACTGCCGTGCGTCGAGGTCGCGCGGACGGGCTCTCCGGTCGAAGCCGAGCTCGCCGGCGCAGCGTTTCAGCAGGTGCGAGGTCACGACCGATCGGAGCCCCTCCCGATACCCCCGCGCGAGAAATGCCTCGTAGCCACGGTGATCGCGGTCGCGAACGAGCGGCTCGGCCCGGCGGGCGATCCGGAGCAGGCCTCCGTCGGTTGCGGGCGGCGGAGCGAAGACGGCGCTCGGCAACCGCCGGCCGATCGAGAGCTCGAACCAGGCTCCCCAGTAGGCGCTCAGCTGCGTGCCGGGCCAGACGGCCGCCCGCTTCGAGGCAAGTCCCCAGTCGACGATCACGTCCGCGCTCTCGAGCGGAATGCGAGGGTCGAGCAGCCGTCGCAGCATGGCCGTCCCTCCGTCGAACGGGAGATTGGCGACGACCTTGAACGCCTCCTGCGGGAGTGCAATCGAGAGCGCATCCGCCTGGAGCACCCGCACTTCGCGAAAGCGTTGCCGCAGCGCCGCGGCGAGCGCACCGTCGATCTCAACCGCGATCACGCGCGGGGTGACGCGCGCGAGCGCGCCGGTCAGGACCCCGGAGCCTGCACCGAGGTCGAGCACGAGGTCGCCCGGCCGGATTCCGGCAGAGCGGACCAGTTCCGCCGCGAGCTTGCTACTGCGGAGGAAGTGCTGGCCGAGGCCGCGACGTTGTCGCGGTCGGACGGCCACGGAGGAACACCATGCACATAGTCAGGCGGGATCCTACTGCTAGGGCTCGCCGATGACGTCGTCGGGCTCGGTCATCGCCTCGATCGCATCCTGCGCCTCTTCAACCGAGTCCTCGGGCACCGAGATGGTCACCGAATCGTCTTCGCCGTCGCCGATCTCGGCGTCGATCCCCGCCGAGCGAAGGATCCCCTGGATCTCCTCGGCCTCGGTGACGTCGCCGGCGACCGCGACTTGGACCATGTCCGTCATTCCTGCGCCGATGATACGGCCTCCGGCTCGCGCCGGTGGAGCCCCCCACCCTTGACGAGCTGAGGAGTACCGCGCTCCTCGAATGGCACCTCGACGACGTCGAAGTCCCTCGGCACGACCGTCTCGGGGAAGATTTCGCGCGCCTCACGTGCGATTTCCGGCCCGAAGTAGCGGTTGGACAGGTGGGTCAAGGCAAGGAGGCGGACGTCCGCGCGCTTCGCGACGTCTGCGGCCTGGGCCGCCGTCTGATGCATCGTCTCACGCGCGCGCTCGGCCTCCTCCTCGGAGAACGTCGCCTCCGTGACCAGCACCTCGGCTCCCCATGCTGCCTCGACGATCGTCTCGGAGGGCGCCGTGTCACCGGTGATGGCGAGCTTGCGTCCGGGCCGTGGCGGACCGACCACCTGTTCGGGCGCAATCGTCATGCCGTCCGCGAGCGTTACGGCTTCTCCATGCTGCAAGCGGCCGCGTTCGGGCCCGTTCGGTACGCCGAGCGCGTCCGCGACTTCGACGTCGAAGCGCCCCGGCCTCGTCGCCTCGATCAGGGACCAGCCGAGCGCAGTGACGCCGTGTGCGACGGCGAAAGCAGCGAGGCGAAACCCGTCACGCTCGAGGACGTCGCCCGGCTCGAGCTCGATGAGCTGCAGCTCGTAGGAGAGCTTGCCGACGACCCGTTTCAGCGACGACATCAGATCGCCGAGCCCGCGAGGGCCGTAGACATCCATTGGCAGCTCGCGCCCGCGAAGCGAGAACGTCTTGAGCATGCCGGGAAGCCCGAGCACATGGTCGGCATGGAAGTGCGTCAGGAAGATCTCGGGGAGATCGACGAGCCCGACCGACGAGCGGAGCAACTGCCGCTGGGTGCCTTCCGCGCAGTCGAAGAGCAGCCGGTCGCCGCCCCGCCGCACGAGGAGCGCCGCCGGCGCCCGCTGGGCTGTGGGCATCGATCCCGCGGTTCCGAGGAAGACGATGTCGAGATCCATTGGGCGATTCTAGGTCGGCCTTCCTGCGGTTAGGCTCGGCGGGTGCGCACCGCTACGGGACTGCACGTGACCGTTTGGGGCGAAGGCGAGCCCGCTGTCTTCGTCCACGGCAGCTTCGGCTGGGGCGAGGAGACCTGGGCGAAGCAGCGGCCACTCGCGGATTCGTATCGCCTCCTCCTCGTTGACCGGCGCGGGTTTGGCGGCAGCCCACTCGACGGGTCCGTCGACTTCGACCGAGACGCGGACGACGTGGCGGACGTGCTCGGTGACGGCGCACATCTCGTCGGCCACTCCTACGGTGGTGTTGTCTCGCTCCTTGCGGCAGCGCGCCATCCTGATGCCGTTCGCTCGTTGACCGTGATCGAGCCACCTGCGCTTGGCCTCGTCCGTGAAGATCCAGTTGTCGAGACGTTCATCACCGGCGTCGACGAGGCGATGCGCGCTGCCGACGATCCGAGCGACTATCGCGCCCGCTTCCTACGGAACTTCGGTTTCGCAGGCCGGCCGCAGGAGCTCGAGGGCGCCGGCCTCAAAGCAGCACGCTCGTCCTGGGGCGAACGGAATCCTGCAGAAGCGCAGATCCCGTTCGATGAGCTGCGCGGAGTGCGCACGCTCGTCGTGCGAGGCGACTGGTCGAAGACTCCGTCACGGGCCCAGCAACGTGGACAGACGATCTTCCATGCCATTTGCGACGTGCTGGTACGAGAGCTCGACGCGGAGTCGGCCCTCTTCCAAGGCGCACACAACCCGCAGCTGCTCGGTGCGCCGTTCAACGAGCGACTGCGCACCTTCTGGGAGGAAACGTGAGCGAGGACGTCCGCGACTTGATTCGCCGCGATCTGTCCGCCGGCGAACTCGATGAGATTCGAGAGCTCTGGAAGCGTCACTCGATCGCCGAGGACGAGCGCGACCTCCCCGGCCTGATCTCCACGCTGACGCCTGACTGCGTCTACGAGCTCGCGCAGACGGGGCACCGCTGGGAAGGTCACGAGGGCGCCGCGCGCTTCTACATGGGTTTGCTCTCCGCGTTTCCCGACATCCACTTCGACCTGACGGACATCGTGATCGGCCCCCAGGGAGTGTGCGAAGAGGCAGACGTGACCGGGAGGCACGAGGCCGAGTGGCTCGGCATCCCGCCGTCGGGAGAGCGCCTTGCGTGGAAGGTCGTGATCTTCTTTCCCTGGGATCCGGCACAGCGGCTGTTCCACGGCGAGAAGGTCTACACCGCCGGACTTCCGCTGACCGAGCTCCCTAACCGCTAGGGCAGGACGAGCCGCTGCCCGGGCACGAGCGTCGTCCCGTGGAGGTGGTTGCGATGCTGGAGCTTCCAGATCCCCTCCCGAGGATCACCCGCGTAGTGGGCGGCCGCGATCGACCAAAGGGTGTCCGTCGGCTTCACCAGGTAGGGCATCGGCTTGCCCGCGCCGCCGGATGGCCGCGCGACGACGCCCACCACGAGGGAGATGGCCAGAAGGAAGATTGCCAGTCGAGGGAACATGTGTTCGTAGAGTACCGAACACCTGTTCGCCCTGTCAAGGGCTGTTACAGGGTGAGGAGCTCAGGGGTGATCCGGCTCCCTCGGACGGTCAGGACGATCATCGAGTGGGTCGGGGCGCTCCGGCGCTCGGTGGGCGAGCCCGGGTTCAGCACCCAGAGGTGCTGGAAGCGCTCGATCTGCGGTACGTGGGTGTGGCCGTAGACGACGGCGGCGCAGTCCTCGAACCTGGCCGCGAGCCGCGCCTCCCGCCGTAGCCGCGGGCCAGGGTCGTGGACCATGCCGATTCGGAGTCCCGCGATCTCGACGACACGCTGGTTCGGGAGGACTTGCTTCAGCGCCGGCTCGTCCATGTTCCCGGCCACGGCCTCCAGCGGAGGCCCGAGCTTCGCGAGCTCCTCGTGGAAATTCAACGACACGAAGTCGCCGGCATGCAACACGAGATCGGCCCCGGCCACCTGGCGGACACACTCAGGGGGCAGCGCCCGGGTGCCGCGCGGGAGATGGGTGTCTGAGATGACGGCGATGCGGGTCAGGAAGCTGTAACCGGCTCGCGCTCGGCAACAGCGCGTGGCTCGTGCAGGAACTTCCCCGCCTTCCAGACGAGCTCGCCGTCGCCATAGACCTCGCCGTCGGCGCGAAGGTCGCAGATCATGTCCCAGTGGAGCCCGGACTCGTTTCGGCCGCCGAGCATCTTGAAGCTCGAGCCGAGCGCAAAGTGCATGGTGCCACCGATCTTTTCGTCGAAGAGGATGTCGCGCGTGAAGCGGTCGATTTCGTAGTTGAGCCCGAATGCGACCTCGCCGAGGATCCGCGCGCCCTCGTCCATGTCGAGCAGCGATTGCAGAAACTCATTTCCGTTGCCAGCCTCGGCGTGCACGACGCGACCACCCTCGAAGCGGAGGCGGACGTCCTCCACCCCACGCCCCTGGAAGATCGCCGGGAACGAAAAGCAGATCTCCCCTTCGGTCTCGGTCTCGACCGGGCTCGTGAAGATCTCGCCGTCCGGCATGTTGAGCTTGCCGTCGGCGGCGAGCCACTCGCGCCCGGCCACGTTCAGCCGCAGGTCGGTGTCGGGCCCGACGACCCGCAGCTCGGTGAAGGTGTTCAGCTCGGTGGCACGTGCGTTGAGCTCGAGGGAAACGGCGCGCCAGTGTGCAACCGGGTCCTCCTCCGCACGCACGTGGCACGCGCCGTAGACGAAGTCCTCGTACTCGAGCAGTGACATCTCGGCGTCCTGCGCGTGCGCCTCGGTCGGGAAGCGGGTGCCGACCCACTTCGCCTTGCCCTCGTCGATTCGCTCCCAGAAGCGGTTCGTTAGTTGGCGCCGCGAGGCGATCTTCTTGCTCACGCGGTCCGGATCGGCCTGACTCAATGCGCGCGTGTTGCGATCGGCCCAGATGGTCACGATCGCGTCCACGTTCTCGATCTCGAAACGATCGATCTCGGAGACGAACGTCAGCTGTTCTTCCGTCGCCTCGCCCACCGCGATCACGTCCAGTCCTTCAACCTCGACGCGCGTGCGGGGATTGGCACCCACGCGCAACGCCGAGCGGTAGAGCTCCTGCACGAACGGGGCCGCGACGGTGCCGCCGTCGAGCCGGACGATCTGGCCGGGTTGCAGCTCCAGCGAGTAGTTGACGAGCAGGTCGGCCAGCTTCGCCACGCGCGGATCGGTCATGTCGATTCTTATATCGCATCCCGGCCGCCCTGAAAGCGGCCAGATCGGACATGTCCGGCGCCTAGCGGCGGAACGTGCGCGAGAACGTCGTCACGCGTTGCGCGTTCGTCTCGGCATGAAGGGTGACCGTGACGCGGTAGGTACCGCGACCGAGGCGCGGCAGCTTGAACAGCAAGTCACGTGCCGCCTCGCCCTGCCCCACTGCACCGGTGAGCCTGCGCGTGCTGCTCGTGCGCGTGATCTTCACCTCGTAGGAAAAGCCTTCGTCGGCACGCACGAGGAACGAGCGTGGCAAGGTCTTGAAGCTGACACCGGCGCCGACGACGCGGTCCGTGTGACGCCACTCCACCAGCTTCCCTTTGCACTCCTGGTTGGCCATGATCGCGTCCCTCACAGCGGTGAACGATGCGCGGCGTGTTCCATCCGGTAGGACGAGCCCGCTCTGCCAGGCCGGCAGGCTCGTCTCGTCGACGGCGTGGAAGAAGTTGAGCAGGGCGACGTTCGGATCGCAGGCCATCATCGCGATCAACTGCGCGTAGTAGTTGCCCTGCGTGGCCTCGTCAAGGACGGGAACGTTCTCGCTGCCCGTGTAGAGCGAAGCCTTCTCCGGAGCGATCTTCGCCTGGTAGCCGACCTCGTCGACGTAGATGTGGACATACGGCCCGGGGCCCGAATCACCCGCCTCACGGAAAAGGGGCTGCGCGGTGCCGTGGAACGCGTCCCACCATGCCTGCTTGAACCGGTCGAAGTTGGCGCAGCCGATCTTCGGCCACGCGTAGCCGACGGTGGGAGCGTCGGTGTTCAGATTGGGATAGCAATGGATCGAGACCTCGTCCGCGATCGGCTTGGTGCGCCCGCTCGCGCGATACGCCTCACCGACCTCTTCTAGAAACCTGATCGGGGAGTGCGACACGTTGCTCGACGCTTCGAAGTCGTCGTTGCCGCGCGGCGAGAGGCCGAAGGCGATCACCGTGACCTTCGGGTCGACAGCCTTGACCGCGTCGTAACAGGCGGCCATCGCCTGCTCCTGCACGTACCCGGAGATGCCCTTGCCGCTGTCGTCGAACTGTGGCTGGTGAAAGCGCGGCTGGTTGCCTTCGTTGAGACAGATCACCTTGCGCACGTACGGGTAGCGCTGCACGACCCTCGCCGCGTACTGGGCGAAGAGCTGGACGCCGTTGGGCGTGTCGACGAGGAACCGGGCCTTCTGCGGGTAGATGGCGAAGATCACCTCGATGCCCCGGCGCATCGCCTGCGGCAGCGACCGGTCGAGGAACGCCTGGTCGACGATCGTGTTCGGCTGCGTCGGGTCCCAGAAGACGGCCATGCGGTTCTCCGTCATCCCGAGGTCCGTGAGCATGTGGAAGAACGTGCCGCCACTGTCGTCCGAGTACTTGCCGGCATCGTCGGCGACGCCGAAGGTGGTGCTGGAGGCCCCGCCCGCAAGGGTCAGTGCCGCGCAGGCGCACGCCAGGACCGCAGTGATCCGCCACATGCCCCTCTCTTCGGCAGATCAGTGCACGAGTTCAAGTCCTCTGTCGAGGGTGGTTGAGCACTGCGTCGAGGAGTCTCTCGGCCCCGAACCGGACCGGATCGTCCGCCGGCAGACCGGTCTCCTCCTCGGCCGCCGCGATCGCCTCCCTGGCCTCGTCGTCGGACACGGTGGAGGTGTTCAACGCGATCGCCGCCACCTTCGCGGGCCGGAGCCTAAGCGACATGCGCTCGTGCAGGTCGACCAGCTCCGAGAGGCTCAGGATCGGGGACTCCGTCGGGTCTCCTTCGACGACGGTCCGCCCCACCTCGTGGCAGAGCACGTACAGATGAGGGGCGCTTCCGTGCATGAGGCCGACTGTCACACCCGAGTAGATCGGATGCAGGATCGCGCCCTGCCCTTCGACCCACAGCAGGTCGCCGCGCTTGCCGCCTTCGACGACTAGGCGCTCGGCCGCGCCGGCAAGGAAGTCCGACACGACGGCGTCCACCGAGATTCCCCAGCCGGCGATCGCAACGCCGGTTTGCCCCGTCGGGACGAAGACTGATTTCAGACCGCGCCTGCGTGCCTCGAGGTCGAGCTCGCAGATCGCGGTCATCTTTCCGATCGCGCAGTCCGAGCCCACCGTCAGGACGATCGTCGCGTCGACCTCGAGGTTCTCACCGGTAGCGGTGCTCAGGTCCGGCGGCGGCT
>DATMZV010000046.1:0-10480 GCA_035573355.1 Gaiellaceae bacterium
CGGCTCCATGCCGTGCAGGCGGCCGCGGCGCGAGTTCAGGTCGCCGTTGATCGCCCCCACCGATTCGTCGGGCACCGTCACCTCGAGCTCCATGATCGGTTCGAGCAGCGTCGGCTCCGCCTTCTCGTACGCGGACCGGAACGCCATCGAGCCTGCGATCTTGAACGCCATCTCCGACGAGTCGACGTTGTGGTAGCTGCCGTCGACGAGCGTCACGCGGACGCCCTGCACCGGCGCGCCCGCGAGCTCGCCGGTGCGCATGGCCTCCTGGATCCCCTTGTCCACGGCGGGCCGGAAGCCCTGCGGGATGACGCCGCCGACGATCTTGTCCACGAACTCGTAGCCCACGTGGCCGTCGAGCGGCTCGATCGTGATCACGCAGTCGCCGAACTGCCCGCGCCCGCCGGTCTGCTTCTTGTAACGGCCTTGCGCGCGCGCTTCCTTGCGGATCGTCTCCAGGTAGGGAACCCGCGGCTGGTGCAGTTCAACCTCGACGTTGAAACGGCTCTTCAGGCGGTCGACGGCAACTTCGACGTGGATCTGCGAGAGCCCGGTCAGCAGCTGCTCGCCCGTCTGCGGATCGCGACGCATCTGGATGGTCGGATCCTCCTCACCGAGCCGGCGCAATCCGGCTGCCATCTTTTCTTCGTCGCCTTTCGCCTTCGGCGTCACGGCGAAGCTCATCACGGGCTCTGGGAAGCCGATGTCGGGCAGCTCGACCTGCCGCTCGGCGTCCAGCAGCACGTCGCCGGTCTGCGTCTCCTTCAGCTTGGCGACGGCACCGATGTCGCCCTCGCCGAACTCCGAGACCTGGACGTGCTCCTTGCCCTGCAACTCCATCAGCTGTCCAACCCGCTCCTTGGCGTGCGAGCGCCCGTTCACGATCGTCGAGTCGCCGTTCAGCGTGCCGTTCAGCACACGAAAGACGTTGATGCGCCCCGCGAATGGATCGGCGATCGTCTTGAAGACGAATGCGGCGGTCCCGCCACCGTCGACACTGATGGGCGCGCCCTTCTTCGCCGGGGACGGAACACCCTCGACGAGCAGGTCGAGCACCGCCGTCGTGCCGAGGTTCTTCGAAGCGACGCCGCAGGCGACCGGGAAGACGTCCCCGCGCGTCACCGCCTCCTTCAGTGCCTTCGCCACCTCTTCGGTCGACAGCTCCTGGCCTTCGAGGTAGCGCTCCATCAATTCTTCGTCCGTCTCGACGACCGAGTCGAGAAGCTTCTCGCGGTACTCCTGCACCTCGGCCTGCATGTCGTCCGGGATCGCGGTCGGCTTCGACTCGCGCTCACCGTTCGGATCCATGTACGCCTGCATGTGCAGGAGGTCGACGATCCCGGTCAGCTCGTGCTCGCTCCCGATCGGGAGGTGAACGGCAACGCACTTGTCGGAAAGCTGTGTGCGCATGGCCTCGAGGGCGCGGTAGAAGTCGGCACGCTCGCGGTCGAGCATGTTCACGAAGAGCACACGCGAGAGACCTCCTTCCTCGGCACGGTGCCAGTGCCGGGTCGTCTGCACCTCGACGCCCATGACGGCACTCAGGACGAACAGCGCCCCTTCGACGACGCGCAAAGCGGCGATCGCATCGCCCTGGAAGCCGGCGTCGCCGGGCGTGTCGATCAGGTTGATCTTCCGGCCTTGCCACTCGACGTGCTCGACTGAGGCCGACAACGACATCTGGCGTCGCTGCTCGTCCTCGTCCCAGTCGCTGACGGTGGAGCCCGCCTCGACCGTCCCGAGCCGGTTGGTTGCCCCGGCCTGGAAGAGGAGCGCCTCGACGAGAGAGGTCTTCCCGGTCCCACGGTGTCCGACGACGGCGACATTGCGGATCTTGCCCGGCTCGACTGGCATGCGCTAGCTCCTCCTGGCGACGCGGTTAGAGCAGTTCGCCGTCGATCGTACTTCCCTCAGCAAGGCTGGGGGGAAGCTAGGCGCCTGGTCAGGATTCGAGCGAAGCGCGCGTGGTGGAGCCGGACAGACGGGCTTTCAGGCGCAGGATCGCCTTCGTGTGGAGCTGCGAGACGCGGGACTCCGTGACGCCGAGGACCTCACCGATCTCGCGCAGGGTCAGCTCCTCGTAGTAGTAGAGGGTGACCACGAGCTTCTCCCGTTCAGGAAGGCGCGCGATCGCCTCGCCGATCGCCTCCTTCATCTCTGTCTGGGACAACGAGCCCTGTGGGTCAGGCGCGTCGATGTCCTCGATCGTGTCGATCATCGCAACCGAGTCGCCGCCACCAGTGTTCACGGTCCAGAGCTCGTCGAGCGCCGCGATCGAGGAGCGCGAGATGTCGGTGAGCGACTCGTTGAGCTCGTCGACCGAGAGGCCGAGCTTCTCTGCGATCTCCTCGTCGGTCGGAGCACGATGGATCTTCCGCTCGAGCTCGGCGATCGCGCGCTCGATGTCGCGGGCGCGCGCACGCACCGACCGCGGAACCCAGTCCATCGCCCGGAGCTCGTCGATGATCGAGCCTTTGATCCGCGCGATCGCGTAGGTCTCGAACTTGACGTCGCGCTCGGGGTCGTAGCGCTCGATCGCACCGATCAGGCCGAGCAGCCCGTAGGAGACGAGGTCACCCTCGTCGACGTGCGCGGGCAGCCCGGACCCGAGCCGGCCGGCCACGTACTTGACGAGCGGCGCGTAGGTGAGGATCAGGCGGTCCCGAAGCGCTTTGTCGTCTTTGTTCGTGCTGAACTGCCGCCAAAGCGACTTGGTGTCTTCGGCCTCGGCCACCCGCAGAGGATACGCGGTGTTTCGGCTTACCTGAAAGCACGGAGAGCGAGCGAGGCCAGCCAGATCGCAAGCGCGGCGGCGGCGAGCGCGACGATCCACCTTCTCGCCTCTCCCCCGGCTCCGTGTCCGGCCGCAAAGGCTACGCCCGCGAAGGCGAGCGCAAGCAGGGAAAAGAGCGCACCCATGGCCGGCCGCTGCTTCACGTCGACAAGGATCGCAAATCAGTCCGGGCTACAATCCGGCGAGCCCAGGGGCGTAGCTCAGTTGGTAGAGCGGCGGTCTCCAAAACCGTAGGCCGGGGGTTCGAGTCCCTCCGCCCCTGCTCCCTCCGACGCGAGATCCGGCTCGCCTTCGGCGAGCGACCTACCCCGTCGCGGGAAAAATGGGCCACTCGGCCCATGGCGGTTGCTTCGGGGTTGCTGTTGAGTTAGCGGGTGAAGCTTCTGCGGCTACTTCTACTCGCTTTGCTCGCGTTCGCTGTCTCCGCTGGGACGCCGAAGCCGGCCGAGACGACTCATCTGAAGCTGATCGTCGGGGTCACCGACGACACCGCGAAGTGGATGAACCGGCAGGACGGCATCGTCGGCGTCCACCGCGACCTCCGCCTTATGGCGGTCCGCGTGACGATTCCCTGGAAGCCTGGGCAGGTCCGGCCTACGCGTCTCCAGGGGGTCTACCTGCATCGGATCGCACGCATGGTGCAGCTGAGCGACCGCATCGTGCTCGCGGTCTACAACACCGCCCGTTTCGCACCGACGACCGCTCGCCTCCGTAAGCAGTACTGCTCGTTCCTCAGCGGCGTCGTTCGGCGTATTCCCCTCATCCACGACGTCGAGATCTGGAACGAGGCCAACTCTCCCGCCTACTGGCCCGAGGCCGACGGCGCAGCGAGGTACGCCGCGCTGCTTGCGCGCTGCTACGACGTCCTGCACGACCGTCCGGGGCCGATCAACGTCATCAGCTCGACGGCTTCCCGCCACGATCCGGGGAGTTTCGTGTTCGCACTGGGGGATGCCTATCGCGCGAGCGGACGGACGCGCCAGCTCTTCGACACGTTCGGCCACAACCCATACCCAGCGGACTCCGCGGAGCCGCCCTGGGTTCTGCACGAAGGCTCGGATCTGATCGCGGAGGGCGACTACGAGACTTTGATGAACGTCCTGAGCACCGCCTTCGAGGACACGCCTCAGCCCGTGCCGGGCGTCCGCGGCGTGACGATCTGGTACGTCGAGGACGGTTTCCAGACCGTTGCGCCGCCCGACAAGATGCGCTACTACCGCGGCCGCGAGAACGACCGGCACGCGATTCCGGCATTGGCGCCGCGCAGCCAGAAGAACGCCGTCGACCAGGCGACGCAGTTGCGCGACGCGATCCTGCTCGCGTACTGCCAGCCGGCTGTCTCCGGATTCCTCAACTTCGGCCTGCTCGACGAGGACCGCCTCGGCGGTTGGCAGGCAGGCCTCCTCTGGCGCGATGGAACTCGCAAGCCGTCGTATGACACATTCAAAGCGGCAATCGCCGAGGTCCGCAGGCGCGACACCGACTGCTCGAAGATCCGGGGCGCGCCGAGCTCTTGACCGCGCCGCAAGACCTGGCCTTCCCGAGCATCTAGTCCACGGCAAGACGGGGAGGTCGGTCAGAGGGGCTTCCCCGTCTCGCCCTCACGGTAGGCTGCGCCGCCGTGCGTGTCACATTCCTCGTACCCGCCTACAACGAGGCGGCGACGATCATCGAGATCCTCGACCGCGTCGACGCTCTCGACCTGGAGAAGCAGATCGTCGTCGTAGACGACGGTTCGACGGATGGGACGGGAGACCTCGTCGAGTCCTGGCGGGCCGATCGTGACGACGTCGTCCTCGTCCGTCAGGAGAACCGGGGCAAGGGAGCCGCGGTGCGCGCTGCCATCCCTCATGCCGACGGCGACATTGCGGTCATCCAGGATGCCGACCTGGAGTACGACCCTTCCGACGTTCCCGCGCTGATCGAGCCGATCGAGCGCGGCAGCGCGGATGCGGTCTATGGCTCGCGCCTCTCAGGCGGTAAGCCACAGCGTGCGTACTTCTTCTGGCATCTCGTCGGAAACAAGTTCCTCTCGCTGCTGACGAACATCCTCTTCAACACGACGCTCTCCGACATGGAGACCGGCTACAAGGCGTTTCGCATCGAGGTCTTGCGGTCGCTCGACCTCCGGCAGGACGACTTCGGCATCGAGCCCGAGATCACCGCGAAGATCTGCAAGCGGAAGCTGCGCGTCTACGAGCTCCCGATCGCCTACTACGGCCGAACCTACGCAGAAGGGAAGAAGATCACATGGAGGGACGGGTTCAAGGCGATCCGCGTCCTACTGAGCGTCCGCCTGTTCGGCTGACGGTCGTCGCCGCTGCGATCTTCCTCGCAGCGCTCGCCGCGTCGGCACTCTTGTCGGCATACCACGTGCGCGGTCACGTGCACGACGCCGTCGCCCGTGACTCCAAGCTGACGGCGGCGGCGCGACTGCACGCTGCCGGTGACCGCCTGGGATTCGACCCGGCGCCGTTCGACGCGTTCCGTGCGCGGTTGAGGCCGAAGGAGCTGTACGCCGTCGATGTGCCGCCCGGCGCGAAGGGACCGTTCATCACGCGCGGGGCTGTCGTGCGCGCCTACGCCGCCTTCTACTTTCTCCCGGCGATCCAGGTCACTCGGGCGGATCGGGTGTTCCACTACCGATTCCGATGAGAGCCGAGGGGCTCGTCGGCGCCAACCTCTTGATGCTGCTGGCCGGACTGGGCATGTTGCCGCTCCTGCGCGTCGCACACTCGTGGCGCGAGCTCGCCTACCGCTCGGGGCTCGCCTATCTCTGCGGCATCCTGCTCGCCGGCATCCTTTCGGCGCACCTTGCACTCGCGCACGTCGGCTTCGGCTGGGCCGGCCTCGCAACGCTGGCCGTGGTCTCACTCGCGGCGTGCTGCTGGCGCCTGCGTGGTACCGAGCGACCGGGCTGGGCCCTGCCGGGCTGGATTCACGTCGTCGGTGTCGTCGCGGTCGCTGCCGTCATCGCCGACTATGCGCGCGCTTTCAGGGTCGCCCCGCTGAACCGCTACGACGCATGGGCGATCTGGGCGCTCAAAGGCCATGCCCTGTACGCCTTCGGCTGGGCCGACCCCATCGTCTTCGCGGGCTCGGCCTATCGCTTCGCGAACCTCGACTACCCGTTGCTACTGCCCTCGCTCGAAGCGATCGCCTTTCGCTCGATGGGGGCGTTCGACACACGCCTGATCCACGTGCAGTTCCTCTTCTTGCTCGTCGCGGCGCTTGCCGCACTCTTCGCGTTGTTGCGCGACCGGGTCCCAGCTGTGGTGCTCTGGCTTTCTCTCTTCGCGATCGCGGTCGCGCCTGCGGTGTTCGACCAGCTCCTCACCGCCTACGCGGATCTCCCGCTCGCGCTCGTCTTCTGTGTCGGAGTTGCGGCCTCAGGGCGCTGGCTGCTGGTGAACGAGCGCTGGGCGCTCGCCGTTGCGACGTTCTGTTTCGCCGGTGCATTGCTGATGAAGAACGAGGGCTCGCTTTTCGTTCTCGCGGTGTTCGTCGCGCTGCTGGTCGTCGCTCACCGGCGCTGGCGCGCGCTCGCCGTCGCCGCCGCCGTCGACGTCGTGCTCCTGCTTCCCTGGCGGATCTACGTTCACGTCCACCATCTCCGCGACATCAACTACAGCTTCGGCGACAGCTTCGACTACGGCCATCTGCACGGACGCTTGGGCGTTGGGCGGATCGCCTTCCGCACACTCGGCGGCCAGATGCTCGATGCGCAGCAATGGGGCTTTCTGGTGCCGTTGTTCGCCGTGCTCGTCTTGGCGGCGTTCGTCGCCGGGAGCCGAGCCTTGCCCATCTTCGCCCTCGTGTGGGCCGGGCTCGCCTGGATCGGATTGAGCTGGATCTACGTGATCTCGCGCTTCGAGTACAGCTCCTACCTCGACTCGACGAAGGAGCGCGTGGTCGCCACGATCGTCCTCGGGAGCGCCGCGCTCGTTCCTCTGCTCGCCGCCGAGACCTGGGCCTGGCTCAGCGCTCGCGAGCGAGCCCCGCTTCGGAGCGGTGACGGAGCAGCTCCTTGACCTCCTGAAGGAAGCGCGAGCAGTCGGCCTCGTGTTCGTGGGAGACGAACTGACCCGGGGGCACCGGCTGGTCTCGCTTCGGGTCAGGCTGCGCCTGACCGTTGTTGCCACGCAACGGCTCTCCCCCACCTTTGAAGTTGGCCCTGTCGAGCGCACCGCAGGCTGGAGGGCTAGGACCGCACCGAACCGTCGTACGCCGCCGCGAGTCTAGAGCGTCGAGCGGAAACGGCATCACTCGAAAGGGTCACGCGCGGCGACATCTCCGCAAAGTGGGAACGAATCAGACGAGCGCGAGCTGGCGGTGGCTCGCCAGGCCCGAGACGCCGACCCCCACGAGTCGAAGCGCACCCGGGCGGTCGGTGAGAGCGCGGTCGAGCAGTCCACACGCGAGCTCCCCGATCTGCTCGCCGTCGTCGATCCCGACGCGCAACGACGTCGACCGCGTGCGGATCGAAAAGTCCGTGTAGCGCAGCTTCGTCGACACGGTGCGTCCCGCCCTTCCGGTGTCACGGAGGTGCTGCGAGAGCCGCTCCGCCATCCGGCGCAGCTCTGCGTGCAGCTGAGTGCGGTCGGTGAGGTCGCGTTCGAAGGTGTTTTCGATGCTGATCGAGATGCGCTGCGTCTGCTGGTCGAGTCCGCGCGGGTCGATGCCGCGGGCGCGCTCCTGCAGCATGCGCCCGACACTCCCCGGCAGGAGGCGCCGGAGCTCTCCCTCCGGGAGCGCGGCGAGCGAGCCGATCGTCTCGACGCCGGCGGCGACGAGGCGCTGCTCGGCCTTCGGTCCGACGCCCGGGAGCCGTCTGACGTCGAACGGCGCGAGGAAGCTCGCCTCGTGGCCCTCGGGAACGACGGTAAGACCCCCCGGCTTCCGGTGGTCGCTGCCGATCTTCGCCACGACCTTCGACGTCGAGACTCCGATTGCACAGGTGAGGCTCGTCGCAGCCCTGACGGCGGTCTGCACCGCCTCGGCGACCTTGCGGGCCTGGAGAAACGTCGCGGCAACCTCGCCGACATCGAGGTAGCCCTCGTCGAGCCCCGTCTTCTCGACGGTGGGCACGACGCCGCGCACGGTCTCCCAGACGTGCTCCGAGTATTCGCGGTACAGCGCGTGGCGAGGGCGGACGAAGACCACTTGGGGGCAGCGCCGCAGCGCCTCCGCACAGCTCATGGCGGAGTGGATGCCGAACTTCCGGGCCTCGTAGTTCGCAGTCGCGACGACGCCTCGACCGTGTGGATCGCCGCCGACGACCAGAGGCTTCGTCCGAAGGCTCGGGTCTTCGAGCTCCTCGACCGCGGCGAAGAAGGCGTCGAGATCGAGGTGGGCGATGATCATCGCCTGAAAGCCTAGATACCGGACCTTCCGGCACATGCCTTGCCGCCCCTTACGAGGTACACGTGCGCGCGCGCGTCCCCACCCGGGTGGGGGTCTTCACCCACCACCCACTGCGCTCGATGCTACTCCGGAAAAGCGAAACCGTCTGTGCCGATTCGGCGCCGAAAAACCGACGTCAGGGAAGTACCCATTCGTCGCTGCGGATGATCGGCACGACGGTTCCTCCGGCTTCCAGTCCGTCCACGTCGACCTCGGGGCCGCCGATCATGAAGTCCGTGTGCACACTCGACGTGTTCGCAGCGCCTTCCGGAAGCTCGAACTCGGCGTTCCGTGTAAAGGACAGCCCTGCGCCGTACGCGATGTGGCACGTTGCATTCTCGTCGAAGAGCGTGTCGAAGAACGTCACGCCCAGCTGACCGACGCGCGAGGAGCCGTCGACGAGCGCGACCTCGCCGAGCCTCTTGGCGCCGTCGTCCGTCTCGAGCTGCGAACGCACCACGTCTTCGCCCTTGGACGCCTTCACCTCGACCACGCGACCGCCTTCGAACCGCAGCTCGAGGTCCTGGACCATCACGCCACCAGCCAGACCTAGCGGTCGCGTCGACCGCACGGTCCCCTCCGTGCGCCGCGCATCGGGCGCGGTGAAGACCTCTTCGGTCGGCATGTTGGGCACATGGGTGCGGCCGTCGGCCGTCTCGAGCCGCGCGGCACCCCAGTCGAACGCCCGTGTGAGCCCGATCGTCAGATCGGTGCCCGGACCCCGGAATCGGAGCGCGTCGAAGCCGCGCTCGGTCAGCGAAGCCGCCCGGGCCACGAGCCGCTCGACGTGGTCCTGCCAGGCCTTCACCGGATCGGGCTCGTCGAGGCGGACGGCCTTCGCGACGTTCTCCCAGAGCCGGTCGACATCAGGCTCGCCGAACACCTTCGTTGCCCAGCCTTCGTTTGGGAACGCGACGATCGTCCAGTTCATCCGCCGGTCCTCGAAGATCACCTCGAGCGCGCGTTGCGAATACTCCTTCGGGCGCGCCTTGCCGACGCGCACGCCGTCGAGGTCCGAGAGCAGCTCCGGGTTCGGGTCCCCCGTGATCGCGATCTCGGCCCCGCCGACCTTGGCGAAGTGCTCGAGCTGCGCCAGTTGCCACGGGGGCGACCACTCGAGTGTGTCGTCGTCTGCATGCTGGATCAGCTCACGCTTGAGGTACGTGTCGCCGTAGTCGACGGCGACGTAGCGGGCACCGGCCTCGTACGCCGCAGCCGCGAGCGCACGGGCGAGCGGTGCATGCTCGACGACCCCCCTGATGAGAACATCCTGGCCCTCGCCGACGTTGGCTCCCACGCGCACCGCCAGATCTGCATATCGCCGCAAAAGCTCTTCGTCGGGCATCGGCGCGATTGTAGGCTCCTGGTCGTGGCGCTACTCCAGTCAACCGTCGAACGTGACGAGACCTTCGAGCGGCGGCGAGACCGGATGGAGGGCCTCGTCGGGGAGCTGCGCGAGCGGACAGCCCTGATCGCCAAGGGCGGTGGCGACAAGGCAACGGAGCGTCACCGGTCCCGGGGAAAGCTGCCGGCCCGGGAGCGGATCGACCGCCTCGTCGACCCGGGCGCAGCCTTCCTCGAGCTGAATGCACTCGCTGCCTGGGATCTCTACGAGGGGCAGGCGCCGGCTGCGGGGATCGTGACCGGTATCGGCGTCGTCGAGGGCCGCGAGTGCGTGATCGTCGCGAACGACGCAACGGTGAAGGGCGGCTCGTACTTCCCGCTCACCGTCAAGAAACACCTACGCGCGCAGGAGATCGCGGAGCAGAACAACCTTCCCTGCATCTACCTCGTCGACTCGGGCGGTGCCTTTCTGCCGCTGCAGGACGAGGTCTTCCCCGACCGCGACCACTTCGGCCGGATCTTCTTCAACCAGGCGCAGATGTCGGCCAAGGGGATCCCGCAGATCGCCGTGGTGATGGGATCGTGCACCGCAGGCGGCGCGTACGTGCCCGCGATGTCGGATGAGACGATCATCGTCCGCGGCACCGGGACGATCTTCATCGGCGGGCCGCCGCTCGTGAAAGCGGCAACCGGTCAAGACGTGACCGCCGAGGAGCTAGGCGGCGCGGACGTGCACACGCGGCACTCAGGCGTCGCCGACCATTACGCGACCTCCGACGAGCACGCCCTCGCCCTGGCACGGCAGATCGTCCGCAACCTGCAGGGGCGCAAGCCGGACCCGCCGTGGGAACCGCTCGAGGCCGAGCCTCCGGCGGCCGACCCGGCAGAGCTCTACGGGCTGATTCCCGAGGACTTCCGCCAGCAGGTGGATGCACGCGA
>DATMZV010000047.1:0-7115 GCA_035573355.1 Gaiellaceae bacterium
TGGCTCCCCGATTGATGCCGTCGACGACCTCACGATCCACGTCGACCAGAAGGACGACCTTGCCGGCGTCCGCAAAGACGCGCGCAAGCGGCATCCCCACGTACCCGGCACCGATGATGGCCACGTCTGCTCCCATGCGCGCACAAGGCTACTGAGAGCCCGCTGCCGCGGCGATGGGACTGCTGTTCGCCGGCGCTACACTTGCCCCCGCTTCCAGGGCCGTTAGCTCAGCTGGTAGAGCAGGGGACTCTTAATCCCAAGGTCGCAGGTTCGATCCCTGCACGGCCCACTTGGTTTGCAGGATGTTTCTGCGACCGGTAACACGAAGAGAGCGGGTGCGCGTACAAGGTGAGTACCGAACGGTCGCCGACGCCACTTGCGAAGAGCTGAACCAATTCCGACGGCAGGAGCCGTCGCCATCGGTTCCAATAGTGAAACGGCTGCAAAGCGTGGCTTTCGTGGATTGACATCTGTTTCAGTCCGCCTTCCCGGAGGGACCGCCGTTACCCTGCGAGCCCATGACCTCGGGGCAGCCTGCGGAGGTCTCGGAGCCGATCAGTCCCGAACTGGTGCTCGTTGCGCCTCCGGATGTCGCGCGCGCCGCGCGGGAGAGGCTCGAGGACTCGTCCCTGACAGAACGGCGCCATTTGCACGCCGTCGTCGCACATCCGAGCCCGGTCGTCGCCGAGCCGGCGCCGCGGGCCCGAAGATGGTCGACAAGGTTGCTGGAGGCCGTTGTCGTGCTAGGGCTTGCGCTGCTCGCAGCGCGCCTCGTGTTTGGGCCAACAGGGATCGATCGCCGCACGCTCCCTGGGCCGCGCTCGTTGAACGGGAGCGACGTCAACCTCGAGCACACTGAATGGGGTGAGGGGAACAGAAGGTACGTGCGTGTCGCCGGCGTTGCGTACAGCGACGGGATTGGGCAGATGGAGGCGGGGCCCTCGGCGCGTTACATCAGTAACCGCATTTTTAACGACGTTGGACAGAACATCTTCTCGCAGAACAACGTCTCGCAGTGGGGGTGGGTCTGGGGTCAGTTCCTGGATCACACGTTCGGTCTTCGGAACGAGAAGCGTGGCAAGAGCGTGCCGATTCCGTTCGACTCGAAGGATCCGCTCGAGCGGTTCAGGAACGATCTCAACGCGATCGACTTCGCCCGCACACCCGCGGCGCCCGGGACCGGCACGGCGACGCCGAGGCAGCAGATCAACACGGTCCCCAGCTTCATCGACGCGTTCGCGGTCTACGGCAGCACGGATGCGCGCCTCGAGTGGCTGCGCAACGGCCCGGTCAACGGAAGGCTTTCGGACAGCAGCGCCTCGCTCCTGCTACCCGGGAACTACCTCCCGCGCAAGAACGCTCGGCATGACGTCGCGTCGGCACCGGCGATGGACCTGATGGGGCCGCTCGTCGGAAACCCGGCGAACGCGGTCGTCGCGGGGGACGTGCGAGCGAACGAGAACATCGCGCTCACGGCCACGCACACGCTGTTCGCGCGGGAGCACAATCGCATCGTCTCCCTCCTGCCGACCACGCTGCCGGCCGACGACAGGTTCGAGATCGCACGTCGTATCGTCGGGGCCGAGCAGCAATACATCACCTACAACGAGTTCCTGCCCGCCTTGGGCGTCCAGCTCTCGCCCTACCGCGGGTACGACCCGAACGTCAATCCGTCGATCTCGAACGAGTTCGCAACGGTCGGCTACCGCGTTCACAGCATGGTCCACGGCGAGCTGGAGCCGGACGCGTCCGCCACGACTTACCGGCCCAAGCAGATCGACGCGTTTCAAAAGGAGGGAGTTCGGGTGGAGCATGAAGGAGGGTCCGTCAAGCTCGTGATCCCACTCGATCTCGCCTTCGGTAATCCTGATCTCCTGCAGGCCGTCGGCCTCGGACCTCTGCTGAAGGGCCTCAGCGCTGAGCGCCAGTACCGCAACGATGAGCAGATCGACGAGTCCATGCGCAGCATCCTCTTTCAGATCCCGAAACCCGGCAACCGCGACCCCCGCAGCTGCGGTGCGCCAGTCGTCCAGCCGAAATGCTTCTCAGACGTCCAGGACCTCGGCGCGATCGACATCCAGCGCGGCCGTGACCATGGTATCCCGCACTACAACCAGCTCAGGATCGCGTACGGCCTGGCACCGAGGCGCTCGTACACAGCCATCACCGGCGAGTCGACGGCACGCTTCCCGCGCACTCGCCTGATCAACCGCCGCGATCCGATCGACGATCCGAACATCCTGGACTTCACGAAGCTCAGAGGCGCCGATGGCAATGTCATCCAGCCGAAGAGCGACGAGGCTGAGGAGGACGTCGTGTCAGCGATGCGGCGAACGACGTTGGCGGCACGGCTGAGGGCGATCTATGGCGCCGGGAACGCGAACAAGGTCGATGCGTTCGTCGGCATGCTCTGCGAGCCGCACGTCCGCGGAACGGAGTTCGGGCAGCTACAGCTGGCGATGTGGAAGAGGCAGTTCGAGTCGCTTCGGGACGGGGATCGGTTCTTCTATCTGAACGATCCCTTCCTCGATCGGATCAGACGGCAGTACGGGGTCGACTATCGCCAGACGCTCGCGAACATCATCCGGACGAATACCGGCGTGATCGTCCGACCGGACGTGTTCAAGGCACCGAGCAGCTGACCATTTCCTGACGACGACGGCCCGCGGGTGCGCGACTAAGCCCAGCCCAGAACTTTTGCCCAAACCTTGCCGACCGGGTTCCCTCCGCACGGTGCTTGTGATCTCTTCTGGACGGCGGGAGAATCAATCTCTGTGGACAAACATCCGCTGCGTGTTGGCTTGGTCGTCTTGCCCGCTGCGCTGGCGCTCACCGCACTGCTGCTGACCGCCTGCGGCGGAAGTGACCCCCCCACCAAGGTCGAGGCCAGCCTGCAGCACTACCTCAGCACCATTGATCCGAAGGCATGTTTGAACAGCACTTTTTGCCCACAGGGCGTCTTCCCAGTCGGAGCAGGCGCCCCGCAGGTAAGGGAGAACAGCTGCAAGAAGACTCACACCGGCCGGATTCGCCCAGCGCGGACTGGCCCGACTCTCCCAGCGCGTCCAGAGGGGCTCACGCTTTGGTCGTGCGTCGTCATGTTCGGGAAGACCGCATTCCCTGCGGCCGTCGCAGTGAAGCACAGCGGCGAGGTCTACCTGGCAACTCTGGTGTCACAGGCTGCGCCCCCCAAACCAGCAACCGTCTACGAAGGAGGCCCGTAGCAGCCACGGCCATGGTTCGCCGACACGTCTCGATCGTCGCGTTCGACGGCGAGGGCAACTCCGCAGGGGAATAGGGGGTTTCCCCGCGAACAGACCCGAGTAAAGTCAGAGTTCGCCCAACCCGGGGGGTTTCTTGGCGACTCACGTCGAACGCGAATCTCTGGTCGAAGCCGAGCGGCAGTTCGCCGAGGATCTCGAGCGGCTGCGGCTGCTGCTCGAGGCATCCTCGACGCTCCTCGGCTCCCTCGACGTCGACGCCATGCTGCCGCAGGTGCTCGACCTCGCCGCCCGCACGCTCGCGGCGGACGCCTACGCCTTGTGGCAGTACGACCCGACGACCGAGACGTGGCGGGTCGGCGCGCATGCGGGGCTCTCGGACGGCTACGTCGAGACCGCGATGGCGGCGATTCGCGGGAACACGGCCGCCGTGTCGCTCGACGCGCCGATCGTCGCCGAAGAAATCGCGACCACCGACTGGCTCACACCGGAGCACCGCAAGGCCCATGCCGACGAGGGAACCCATTCGATGATGGCGCTCCCGCTCAACTACCGGGAACAGGTTCTCGGAACGCTCACCTTCTACTACCGGAGCCCACGCACGTTCACCGAAGCGGAGAAGAGCTCCGCGTCGCTGCTCGCAAACCTCGCGGCGGCGGCGATCGGGACCGCCGGGCTCTACCAGGACCAGAGGCAGCGGGCCGAGGACCAGAGATTCGTCGCAGAGGCGAGCGAGCTGCTCGCGTCGTCGCTGGACTACGAGCTGACGCTCGCCAATCTGGCCAAGCTCGCCGTCCCGCACTTCGCCGACTGGTGCACGATCGACGTGGTCGGAGACGAAGGGTCGATCGAACGTCTCACCGTCGCGCATGTCGACCCCGAAAAAGTGCAGTGGGCCCACGAGCTCGCCGAGAAGTACCCGCCGGACCCCCAGGCCCCGTACGGCGTCCCCAACGTCATCCGGACCGGGCAGCCCGAGCTGTTCGCGGAGATACCGGCGGAGCTGCTGCGTGAAGCGACCGCGGACACTCCCGAGCTCCTGGAGACCCTCGAAGAGCTGGGTCTCAAGTCCTCCATGTGTGTGCCGCTCATCGCCCGGCAGCGCACGCTCGGCGCGATCACCTTCGTCTCGGCGGAAAGCGGCCGACGCTACAGCGAGGCCGATCTGGCCACGGCTCAGGACCTCGCCCGACGCGCGGCGATCTCGATCGACAATGCACGGCTCTTCCGCGACGCCCAGGCTTCACGGCAGCACGCGCAGGAATCGCTGGCTGTCGTCGACGCCGTCTTCGCCGCCGCACCGGTCGGCCTCGCCTTCATGGACACGAACTTCCGTTACGTTCGTGTGAACCAGGCCCTCGCCGCCCTGAACGGCCTACCGGTCGAAGAACACTTCGGCCGGACTCTCCGCGAGGTGCTCGGAGACACGCTGGCCGACGAGATCGAGCCCCTTCACACCCAGGTCCTCGAGACGAGCGAGCCGATCCTCGATCTCCACGTCCAGCGCGCACTGCCGGGGAACCCAACCGAGACTCGTAGCTGGCTCGTCAGCTACTACCCGGTCTTCGACGTCGGCGACCACAAGATGGGGGTCGGCGTTGTCATCACCGACGTCTCCGAACGCGAGCAGGCGCGCGCCGCCGCCGAGCGGACTGGGGCGCGGCTGTCGGTACTCGCGGAAGCGAGCCAGACGCTTGCCTCGTCGCTCGACTACGAGTCGACGCTCGCGAGCCTCGCCTCGCTCCTCGTGCCGCGGTTCGCGGATTGGTACGCGGTCGACATCCTCGACGACGACGGGCGCTTCCGCCGTCTAGCAGTCGTTCACAAGGATCCCGCGAAGGCCGTCTGGGCCGACAAGTCGCGCGACCTCTATCCACCGGACCTCGAGGAAGCCGAGGGAACGGGCCGCGCAGCCCGGACCGGCGACGCGGTGCTGTACCGAACGATCTCCGACGAGCTGCTCGCCACATCGACGAAGGATCCCGCGCACTATGAGATCCTGCATGAGCTCGGGATGGCGTCGGCGATGGTCGTGCCGCTCACCGCCGCCGGTCGCACGTTCGGCGGGCTGATGCTCGTCTCTGCCGACCCGGAACGTCTCTACAACGAGGACGACCTCGAATTCGCCAAGCACCTCGGCCGCCGCGCCGCGGTCGCCGTCGACAACGCGCGGCTCTATCGGGCCGCAGAGGAAAGGGCACAGGCGGCGATCGTCGTCGAGCACGTGGCCGACGGAGTGCTGCTCGTCGATCTCGCCGGAATCATCCGCCTCTGGAACCCCGCCGCCGAACAGATCACCGGGCTCACGGCTGTCGAGACCGTCGGCAAGAGCGCAACCCAGGTCTTCTCCGGCTGGGACCACATCACCCAGCTACTGGACAGCGCGGGGCTGCGCCCGCAGACCCAACCGGTCGAGATCAACGGGCGCGAGCTGTGGCTCTCGATCACCCGGGTCGGGTTCGAAAGCGGAACGGTCTTCGCCTTCCGCGACCTCACGTCCGAGCGGGCGGTCGAGGCCTTGAAGTCGGACTTCGTCTCGACCGTCTCGCACGAGCTGCGCACGCCGCTGGCGGCGATCTACGGCGCCGCTCTGACACTCAGGCGCGAGGACGTGCAGCTCAGCGAGCCGCAGCGCAGCGGCCTGCTCGAGGTGATTGCGAGCGAGTCCGACCGGCTGGCGCGGATCGTGAACGACATCCTCTGGGCGAGCAGGCTCGAATCGGGGATCATGCAGACGACGATCGAGACGTGCGACGGGGTCGAGCTGGCGCGCAGCGTGATCGCCACCGCAGAGCACTACATTCCGCCGGGGATCAAGCTCGAGCTCAAAGCGCCGAGGAAGACCCCGCTGATCGCCGCGGATCCGGACAAGGCGCGCCAGGTCTTGACGAACCTCGTCGACAACGCAGTCAAGTATTCGCCGGACGGCGGCAGGGTACGCATCGAGGTCACGCTGGAAGGCTCGCGGATGCGCTTCGCCGTGCATGACAACGGCCTCGGAGTGCCGCCGGCCGAACACCGTCGGATCTTCGAGAAGTTCTACCGCCTCGACCCCGACCTCACCCGGGGAGTCGGCGGCACCGGTCTCGGCCTCTACATCAGCCGCGAGCTGCTCGCGCGGATGGGCGGCCGCATCTGGGTCGAGTCAAGCGGGAGCGGCGGCTCGACCTTCGTGGCCGAGCTGCCACTCGCGAGCGGCTAGCAATCGCCGCGCGCCCGTGCGAGAGTTCCCGTGATGGCAGTCGTCTGGACCAAGGTCCCCGAGGATGACGCGGGAGACGGCGCGGAAACCGAGGCACACGGTGCTGTCGACGAAACCTTCGCGTCACGAAGGCTCCGGCGGTGGCTCAAGGGCATGTTCGGCGGAGCCCCTACACCCGAAGAGCCGCCCGCTCGGGAAACCGAGGACTAGCGGCAAACGCAACGAGACGGCCCGCCGGCCGCCTCGCCACGACTCTCCTCCTAGGATGGCGGACCGGCCGGGGGGCCTTCGTCCACGTAGGTCGTACGGCGGCGCGTCGTCCAGTACCCCGGACCTGCCCAGGACTGCCAGAACATCAGGGCCAGCAAGACGCTCGCAAGCCCGACACCCATCAGGATCCAGCCGACGGTGTGAACGTCGACAGCGCCCGAGGTCGCGTTGACCGCGAACGCCAGGATGGCGCCGACCGCGATCAGGAAGATTCCTACTCCGAGTCCCATTTAGCCTCCTTGGTGATTTCACGCACCAAGTGCCCAGGCGGCCAGCGTCGAAACCGCTGCACCGTCCCCGTTCCGTCAAGTAGATTCGCGGGCGTCAGTGCGTAGGGGCTCGATCGTCCAGCTAATAGTGATCGGCGTCCTGGCCGGCGCCGTCGCGTCTGCCGTCGCGCTCATACCGAACTGGCTACCCAC
>DATMZV010000048.1:0-5772 GCA_035573355.1 Gaiellaceae bacterium
CATCAACACGATGGTCGACCAGCTCTCGTCCTTCGCCGACGAGGTCACGCGCGTCGCGCGCGAAGTGGGCACCGACGGCCGCCTCGGCGGCCAGGCCCAGGTGAAGGGCGTCAGCGGCACCTGGAAGCACCTGACGGACAACGTCAACACGCTCGCCGGCAACCTCACCGACCAGGTGCGGAACATTGCCGACGTGACGACCGCAGTGGCGAACGGCGACCTCTCGAAGAAGATCACGGTCGACGCACGCGGCGAGGTGCTCGAGCTCAAGGAGACCATCAACACGATGGTCGACCAGCTGCGCTCGTTCGCCGCCGAGGTGACACGGGTCGCGAAGGAGGTCGGCACCGAAGGCCGCCTCGGCGGTCAGGCGAACGTCGAGGGCGTCAGCGGGACGTGGAAGGACCTCACCGACAACGTCAACACGCTCGCCGACAACCTGACCACCCAGGTGCGCAACATCGCAGAGGTCACGACCGCGGTCGCGACCGGCGACCTATCGAAGAAGATCACGGTCGACGTCAAGGGCGAGATCCTGCAGCTGAAGAACACGATCAACACGATGGTCGACCAGCTCTCCTCGTTCGCTGACGAGGTCACACGCGTCGCCCGCGAGGTCGGCACCGAGGGCAAGCTTGGCGGCCAGGCCAAGGTCAAGGGAGTCAGCGGCACGTGGAAGGACCTCACGGACAACGTCAACCAGCTCGCCGACAACCTGACGAATCAGGTGCGGAACATCGCCGAGGTCACGACCGCGGTGGCCAAGGGCGAGCTGTCCAAGAAGATCACCGTCGACGCACGCGGCGAGATCCTCGAGCTCAAGAACACGATCAACACCATGGTCGACCAGCTCTCGACGTTCGCCGCCGAGGTGACGCGCGTCGCGAAGGAGGTGGGCACGGAAGGGAAGCTCGGGGTCCAGGCTCAGGTCAAGGGAGTCTCGGGAGTGTGGGAAGGCCTCACGGACAACGTGAACCAGCTCGCCGGCACGCTGACGACACAGCTGCGCGCGATCTCCGAGGTCTCACAGGCCGTGACGCAGGGCGACCTGACGCGCTCGATCGCCGTCGAGGCCGAAGGCGAGGTCGCGGAGCTGAAGGACACGATCAACCAGATGATCGACAACCTCGCCGAGACCACACGCGTCAACAACGAGCAGGACTGGCTGAACTCGAACATGGCTCGCTTCACCGGCATGCTCCAGGGCGAGCGCGACCTCGAGACCGTGTCACGCCTGATCATGTCCGAGCTGACACCGCTCGTCGGCTCGCAGCACGGCGCGTTCTTCATGATGGAGTCACCTGACGGCGAGGGCGACGAGTTCGAGCTCCGGCTCATCGCCACCTACGGCTACAAGCAGCGCAAGAACGTCCCGAACAGCTTCAAGATCGGCGAGGCGCTCGTCGGCCAGGCGGCACTCGAGCAGAAGCCGATCGTGATCACGCAGGCGCCCGACGACTACGTCCGCATCAGCTCGGGCCTCGGCGAGGGCGTGCCGGTGAACGTCATCGTCCTCCCCGTCCTGTTCGAGGACCAGGTGCTTGCGGTCGTCGAGCTGGCGTCGTTCCAGCGGTTCTCGTCGGTGCAGCAGAGCTTCCTGGAACAGCTCGCCGAATCGATCGGCGTCGTCCTGAACACGATCCAGGCGAACATGCGGACGGAGGAGCTGCTCGTCCAGTCGCAGGACCTGACCCAGGAGCTGCAGAGCCAGTCCGAAGAGCTGCAGGCCCAGCAGGAGGAGCTGCAGCAGACCAACAAGGAGCTTGAGGAACAGGCCGCCTCGCTCAAGGCCTCGGAGGAGCTGCTGCAGACCCAGCAGGAAGAGCTGCAGCAGACGAACGAGGAGCTCGAGGAGAAAGCGCAGCTGCTCGAAGAGCAGAACCGCCGCATCGAGATCAAGAACCGTGAGATCGAGCTGGCACGGGCCGCACTCGAGGAGAAGGCGGAGCAGCTCTCGCTCTCGTCACGCTACAAGTCCGAGTTCCTCGCGAACATGTCGCACGAGCTGCGCACACCGCTGAACTCGCTGCTGATCCTCGCGAAGCTCCTTTCCGAGAACCCCGGGTCGAACCTGAACGAAAAGCAGATCGAGTTCGCGAACACGATCTACGGTGCCGGGTCGGATCTGCTGAGCCTGATCAACGACATCCTCGACCTTTCGAAGGTCGAGGCGGGCCGGATGGACGTCAACGTCAGCGACGTCAAGCTGTCCGACCTGCGCGACTTCGTCGAGCGCTCGTTCAGGCCGGTCGCGGAGGACAAGGACCTCGGCTTCGAGATCGAGGTGCACGGCGCGAACGTGCCGCCCACGATCGAGACGGACGAGCAGCGGCTGCAGCAGGTGATCAAGAACCTGCTCTCGAACGCGTTCAAGTTCACGAGCTCCGGCGACGTCAAGCTGCGGATCGGCCTGGCCGAGGGCCGCCAGTTCGCGAGCGAAGCATTGTCGCGGGCCGACGCGGTGCTCGAGTTCTCCGTCGAAGACACGGGAGTTGGCATCCCGAACGACAAGTTGCGTCTGATCTTCGAGGCGTTCCAGCAGGCCGACGGGACCACGAGCCGTCGTTACGGCGGCACGGGCCTCGGTCTCTCGATCAGCCGCGAAATCGCGCGGCTGCTCGGCGGCGAGATCCACGTCGAGAGCGCGGTAGACGAAGGGAGCAAGTTCACGCTGTTCTTGCCGGCGTCATTCCGCCACGTCGAGAACCCACCGCGGGACGATGCGGTCGACGACACGGTGGTCTTCCCGGTCGAGAGCGATGGCAACGGCACCGCGCCCCCCGCGCACGACGCTCCCGAGCTGGACCCGGCGCTGCTGCTACCGAGCGACGTGCGCGACGACCGCGACGAGATCCAGGACGCCGACCGCGTCGTGCTGATCGTCGAGGACGATCCCGACGTCGCCCGAACCGAGCTCGAAGTCGCCCGTGAGCGCGGATTCAAAGGCATCGTCGCGTTGCGTGGCGATTCCGGGCTCGCGCTCGCCCACGAGTACAAGCCCGATGCGATCATCCTCGACATGAAGCTGCCGGTGATGGACGGCTGGGCGGTCCTCGATCACCTGAAGCACCATCCGGCAACGCGTCACATCCCGGTGCACATCGTCTCCGCCGGCGACGGACGCCAGAACGCGCTGAAGGCTGGAGCGGTCGCATTCGTCGAGAAGCCGATCTCGAAGGAGGGTCTGGAAGAGACCTTCGGTGAGATCCGCACCTTCATCGACCGCGAGCTGAAGCGCGTGCTCGTGATCGAGGACGACGAGGTACAGCGCAATGCCGTCATCGAGCTGATCGGCGGCGGCGACGACGTCGAGGTGAGCGCGGCCGGGTCCGGCGAGGAGGCGCTCGAGGCGCTCGAGCTCCAGCGTTTCGACTGCATGGTGCTCGACCTCAAGCTCCCGGAGATGGGTGGCTTCGCGCTGCTCGAGAAACTCAAGGAAGACCCGCGCTACTCCTCGATCCCGGTCATCGTGTACACCGGCAAGGAGCTGACCCGCCGGGAGGAGACGAAGCTCAAGAAGTTCGCGGAGTCGATCGTGGTCAAGGACGCGAGCTCGCCCGAGAGGTTGCTCGACGAGACGTCGCTCTTCCTCCACCGCGTCGAGGGGAAGCTCCCCCAGGAGAAGCGCAGGATGCTGGAACAGCTGCATTCCGCGGAGGAGGTCTTCAACCACAAGAAGATCCTGATCGTCGACGACGACGTGCGGAATGTCTTCGCGCTCACGAGCGTCCTCGAGTCGCACGGCATGGAGGTGATGTACGCCGAGAACGGCGAGGACGGCATCGATCTCCTACAACGTCATCCCGAGATCGACCTCGTCCTGATGGACATCATGATGCCGGGGATGGACGGCTACGAGACGATGCGGGCCATCCGCTCGGAGGAGGGCTTCAAACAGCTTCCGATCATCTCCTTGACCGCCAAGGCGATGAAGGGCGACCGCGAGAAGTCGATCGCCTCGGGCGCCTCGGACTACATCACGAAGCCCGTCGATACCGATCAGCTGCTTTCCCTGATGCGAGTCTGGCTGTACAAGTAGTCCAATGTCTTCGGTGGGCGCCTCCCGAGAACCGGCGGGTACGAATCAGCACCTGCCGGCCCGCGGCGACCTCGAGGACGTCGAGCTCTCACTCCTCCTGGAAGGAGTCTTCCGCCACTACGGCTTCGACTTCCGTCAGTACGCGCCAGCCTCGCTCCGGCGACGAGTCTGGCGGCGCGTGCATGCGGAAGGCCTCCAGACGATCTCCGCCCTGCAGGAGAAGCTTCTCCACGACCCCGCGTGCATGGAGCGTTTCCTCCTCGACCTGTCGATCAACGTCACGTCGATGTTCCGCGATCCCTCGTTCTACATCGCGTTCAGGGAGAAGGTCGTGCCTCTCCTCCGGACTTATCCGTTCACCCGCATCTGGGTCGCTGGGTGCTCGACGGGTGAGGAGGTCTACTCCCTGGCGATCCTGCTGCAGGAGGAGGGCGTGTACGAGCGGACGAGGATCTACGCCACCGACATCAACGAGTCGGTGCTCGATCGAGCGCGATCGGGCGTTTTCCCGCTCGACAAGATGCGCGAATACACGCAGAACTACATCAAGGCGGGCGGGACACACGCGTTCTCCGAGTACTACCTCGCCAAGTACGACGGCGCGCAATTCCAGCGCCCGCTGACCGAGAACGTGGTGTTCGCGCAACACAACCTCGTGTCCGACCGGTCCTTCAACGAGTTCAACGTCGTCATGTGCCGCAACGTCATGATCTACTTCGACCGCACTCTCCAGAACCGCGTGCACGAGCTGTTCTACGAGAGCCTCGCGTCGTTCGGCGTGCTCGGCCTCGGCCACAAGGAATCGATCAGCTTCAGCCCGCACGAGGAGAACTACGAGGAGCTCGACGCGCGCGAGAAGCTCTATCGGAAGATCGGTTAGACGTGTACGACCTGATCTGCATCGGCGCATCGTGGGGCGGTCTCCACGCGGTGGGTCAGGTACTTGGGGACCTACCGGCAGACATCGACGTCCCGATCGCGATCGCCCAACATCGCCACCCCGATTCGCAGGAGGGCGGCCTCGCGCAGCTGCTACGCGCGCAGATCGAACGTCCCGTGCTCGATGCCGAGGACAAGATGCAGATCGAGCCACGACACGTCTACGTCGCGCCTCCCGACTATCACCTGCTCGTCGAGCGCGGCTCCTTCGCGCTGTCGGTGGACGAACGGATCCGGTTCGCGCGGCCCTCGATCGACGTGCTGTTCGAAACGGCTGCTGATGCATACGGCGCACGCGTGATCGGGATCATCCTCACGGGTGCGAACGATGATGGGGCGCACGGCCTTGCGCGCATCAAGGAGAGCGGCGGAGTGGCTCTGATTCAGGATCCCGAGGGCGCAGCCCGGCGGACGATGCCCGACGCGGCGATCGCGGGAACTGTGGCCGACGCGATCCTCCCGCTCAAAGAGATCGGCAAGTTCGTGTACGGGCTCTGCATGGAAGTCTCGCCGGTGCGGGAAGCGACGGAGGCCTGATTGGCCAAGATCCTCCTCGTCGACGACCGGCCGGAGAACTTGCTCGCGCTCGAGGCGATCCTCGAGCCGCTCGGCCAGGAGCTCCTCCATGCCTATTCGGGCGAAGATGCTCTGCGCCGGCTCCTCCACGAGGACGCGGCGGTGATCCTGCTCGACGTGCAGATGCCGATCCTGGACGGCTTCGAAACGGCGGCGCTGATCAAGCAGCGCGAACGGACGCGGCACATCCCGATCATCTTCGTGACGGCGATCTCGAA
>DATMZV010000049.1:0-6559 GCA_035573355.1 Gaiellaceae bacterium
CCGGAGAGCCGTATTGGCACCAGGCTACCGCGGCGTCGCCGTCGAGGACCAGGGCCGCATGAGCGTCGCCCTCGCGAACGAGACGCTCCTTCCAGGAGCGGCCCTTTTCGCCCTCGGGCCTGCCGACCCGCGAATGGAACCAGGTGCACCAGCAGCCGCCGAAGCCCATGCCCTTATGCTTCTCGGCGAGACGCGCGAACGCATCCCAGGTCGAGGCATCAAGCGCCCTGATCGCATAGTCGCTCATTCACCCCTCCGATCACTGGCTCTGTTCAGACTGACGAGCGAGCGAGTCTACGCGCGTCCTGCCTGGCATGGGCCAGTGTCTCTCGACCTCCCTGTCGTTCGTCCGTGGCCGTGCGCGTATGGTGCGTGGAGTTCGTGTCCTCTCTGACGCAGGAGGTATCCGTCCCGTGATTGACGTGCAGCGAGTCGACTACATCCGTATCCCGGTGACG
Source organism: Gaiellaceae bacterium (assembly GCA_035573355.1). Lineage (GTDB taxonomy): Bacteria > Actinomycetota > Thermoleophilia > Gaiellales > Gaiellaceae > 3-1-20CM-4-69-9. Next base: position 459 of record DATMZV010000049.1, read on the forward strand.
GACATGGAGAAGGCGAACCAGTTCTACGGCGGAGTGCTGGGCCTCGAGAGGAATCCGAACTCGCCGGCCGACGACTGGGTCGAGTACGAGGCAGGCAACGTGACGCTTGCGGTGATGACCCCGCACACTCACGACTACGAGTTCGCACCGCTGCCGGTGGGCACGCTCGCGCTGCGTGTGCCGGACGTCGCCGACGCGAAGGCGAAGCTCGAGGCTGCCGGCGTGCAGGTCAACGAGATGTGGGATTCGGGTGTCTGCCAGGGGGCCGGGATCCGTGATCCAGCCGGCAACCCCATACTCCTCCACCACCGCTACGCCCCCTACGGTCCGCGCTGACAGTCGGCAGCCGAAGAAGAGCAGCGGTCTAAACGGCCCTAGCTCAGGTCGGAGGAGCTTCCCCGTCACGGGAAAGCAGTTCCACGAGATTCCCGTCCGGGTCAGCGACGAACGCGATCCTCAGTCCGGGCTCGGGCGTGTCGCGGGGGGCCCAGACCGAGCGGCCGCCCGCCTCCACCGCACGCGCGTAGGCATCGTCGAGGTCACCGACTGTCCAGGCTGTGTGGGGGACGCCGGCGCGTAGCGCCGCGATCGGCTCGTCCCAGGTAGAGGGCTGAACATCCACTTCAAGCAGCTCGAGCCGCTCGCCCGTCGGCGCGACCAAGAAGGCGACACCCCCCGGAACACCGGCGGCGGCCTCGTGCGTCAGTCCGAGCGCCTCGCGATACCACGCGACGCTGCTATCGAGGTCTGTGACCGGTAAGCCAACGTGGTGCATCCGAGATGGCTGCATGCAGTGGTTAGTGGCCGCGCTAGTCCTGGTTGGAGACGCGAGTGAAGCCCCCGAGGTGCTCGGTGTGAAGGGCGATCTCGACACCCTCGCCTGCCTGCTGCTTCAGAGCCGCGAGCATCTCCTCGCTCGGTTGCCCGAAGACCTGGATCCTGACCGTCGCGTCGAGGGTCTCGGCATACGCTGCTCGTGCTCTCTCGCCAACAATCGCAATGTGCGCCTCCATCGAGGCGGCATCCGGGTGAACCTGGACAACCGAAACCTCATCTCCGGCTTCGTTCACGTACTCGTTGAACGCGATCAAGCGTGGCTCGTTGTCCTCGACGAATTCGACGAGACCCGGCACGCGCGCACGCTCGCTGTCAAGTCGCCCAGGCTTGAGGCGATTCGTGGCGATGAAGATCAACGGTCCCTGCATTTCGACTCCTTGCTCGTCACTTCGCCCGCAACCTTACGCGTCAGCGAACGACCGAAGCCGGCGGCGTCAGGTCACAAGGCTGGGCCAGCGTGCGGGAATGTCACCTGATGGCGCGATGATTGTTGCGTTCTGGTTGCGCTTGTTTCTGAGCCGCGCCCGGCGCGGTAGTCTCGCGCCAAGTTCCCGAACCAGAGAGGAGGTCAGCCCGAAACGCCATCCCACCCGAAGGGAGATCGCTTCATGAGTAGCACCGTCCAAACCGGCATCGATGTCCACCCCTTCCAGGTTGAGATTCCGAACGAGGTCCTCGACGACCTCCGTCGACGGATTGCGGCGACGCGTTGGCCGAGCAAGGAGCTCGTTCAAGATCGGTCGCAGGGCGTGCAGCTGGCGACCATTCAGGAGCTGGCGCGCTACTGGACGACGGACTACGACTTCGGGCGCGTCGAGGCGCGGCTGAACGCGCTGCCGCAGTTCGTCACCGAAATCGACGGCGTGGACGTCCACTTCATCCACGTCAGGTCCGAGCACGAGAACGCGCTGCCGTTGATCATGACCCACGGCTGGCCTGGCTCCGTGATCGAGATGATCGACTCCGTCGGCCCGCTGACGGACCCGACCGCGCACGGCGGCATTGCCGAGGATGCCTTCCATCTCGTGCTGCCCTCACTGCCCGGGTACGGGCTCTCCGGCGAGCCGGTCGAGATCGGCTGGGACCTTGGCCGGACGGCACGGGCCTGGGCCGAGCTCATGCGCCGTCTCGGCTACACCCGCTACGTGGCCCAGGGCGGCGACGTGGGCGCCGGCGTCACCGACGCGATGAGCCGCCAGGCACCCGATGGCCTGACCGCCATCCATACGAACCTGCTCGTGCCGGCGCTAAGCGACCCCATGCCGACGCACACCGACGAGGAACGCGCCGCGGCCGCACAGATCGCCACCTTCAGGCAATCCGGCAACGGCTATTTCGTCGAGATGGCCACCCGCCCCCAGACGATCGGCTACGCCCTGCTCGACTCCCCCGTGGCCCTGGCCGCCTGGATGACAGATCACGACACGGACGCCTACTACAAAATCGCGCGCGCCTTCGTCGAAGGTCAGCCCTCGGGCAACCTCACGCGCGACCACATTCTCGACAACATCACGCTGTACTGGCTGACCGGCACGGGCGGCTCCGCCGCACGGTCGTATTGGGAGGCCTACGGCCCTGACGCCCCGGCGGCGAGCCAGCAGCCCATCCCGCCGACGCCGATCCCGTTCGGCTTCACGACTTTCCCGGGTGAGATCTGGCGGACGCCGCGCAGCTGGGTAGAGGCGAGCTACCCGAACGTCATCTACTTCAACGAGGTCGACAAGGGGGGCCACTTCGCCGCGTGGGAAGAGCCGGAGATCTTCTCATCGGAGCTCCGAGAGGCGTTCAGGTCACTCCGCTGAGGAGGCACGCGTGAGCGGCGCGCACCGGTGCGCGCCGCTCACGGCTTGTTTGCGGAGCCTCTTGCGCTCGAATCGCGACCGCCGCTTACGGTGAGCGGAAAGCCGAGTCTCGCCAGTAGCCCGATAGCCCGAAAACGTAGAGAATGTCCCCCGACGCGCAGGCGAACGTTCATCGAATGAAGACTTTCAACCTCAACAGCGACGAGTGGGATGGGACGCGGGACCGCGAGGGCTGGCGCGTCAAGGGCGCGTTTGTCGGCCAACGCATCGGCGGTGAGCTCATCGGCGCGACCATGTCCGAGGTTGAGCCTGGCGACAAGCTCTGGCCCTACCACACGCACCACCTGAACGAGGAATGGGTGATCGTGCTCCGCGGCGAGCCGACGCTGCGCACGCCCGAAGGTGAGCGTGTGTTGAAGCAGGGTGACGTCGTCTGCTTTCCGCGGGGCAAGGACGGTGCGCATCAGATCATCAACCGAACAGACTCACCAATTCGCGTACTCATGCTCTCCTCGATGATCGGCGGCGAGATCATCGAGTACCTCGACACCGGAAAGGTCCTCGCCAAGGACGCTCAGGACGAAGACATCATGTTCGCGCGGCCGGGACCCACGGCCGAGTTCTGGGAAGGCGAGGACTAGCTCCGGGCAGAGACCTCGCTGGGAGGAGAGGTCATCCGAATGCACCAGTGTGTGGGAATGTCCTGGATAGGTGGCATGCGGCGGCCTGGATAGGCTCGCCATCGTGAGCAAGGTGACTGCGACGTGGTCGGGTGCGGGGGAAGGCGAGCAGCTCTGGTTCCTGGGCACACTCGCAATCATCCGGGTCGCGGGCGAGGCGAGCGATGGGCGCTTTGCTTTGATCGAGTTTCTCTTCCCCCGAAACGCGTCGCCACCACTTCACACGCATCCGCAGGACGAGAGTTACATCGTGCAAGAGGGACGACTGACGCTGCGGGCCGGCGAGCAGCGGTTTGAACTCGTGGCGGGCGCGGCAGCCGTCGTGCCGATGGGGGTCGCGCACACCTTTCGCGTGGACAGCGAAAGTGCGCGGGTCCTCGTGCTCAGTACGCCGGCAGGGCTTGAGCGCTTGGTACAAGACGGGTCAGTCCGGGCAACGCGGCCGACACTGCCGCCGAGCGAGACACCGCGACCGTCGCCCGACCAACTCGAAGAACTCTTCAGGGCTCACGGTCAAGTGAATGTGGGTCCACCGCTTCTGCCCGACGACTGACTGCGCTGGGAGGTACCGCCCTATGCTTCTTGTATGGAACTCGAAGTTCGGCCCGCTAGCGAGGTGGAGCGATTCGTCGCATTCGCGCGAGCCAATGGATGTCAATGCCGCGTCCTCTTCCGCGACAATCAGTTGACTTTCGACGTTCCACTTGCTCGGGATCCGACAGAAGCGCGGCGCATCGCATTGGACGTGATCGCGCGCTTCTCAGCGGATAACACCCGCACAGAGGTGCGCGTCACCCGCTACGACTGATCCGAGTCGACCGGCCGCCGTAGGGTAAGCAGTAGCTGACGGGCGTACACGTCCTATGCGCGAGGTCTCGCATCAGACGAATTGCGTGCGGTGCTCGATAGGCGAGCATCAGCGATACGCCGCCAGATCTAGTGCCTGTCGGCGGACCCCCCCTGCGCCGTGTTCAATCCGCTAGCGTCCGGCTGTCCGAGCTGTGCAACCAGGGGGAGGCCATGACGACATTCCAGAATCGCCCGAATACCGCACTTCTCGTGATCGACGTGCAGAACGGCGTCGTGAGCGGCGCCCACGAGCGGGACACCGTCGTCGCGAACGTCGGCACCGTAGTCGAGAAAGCTCGGGCGGCAGAGGTTCCGGTCGTCTGGGTGCAGCACTCCAGCGACAACCTCGAGCAGGGAAGCGAGGAATGGAAGATCGTCCCGGAGTTGAGCCCGGACGAGAGCGAGCCGCTCGTCCAGAAGCGGTATCCGGACTCGTTCGAGGAGACGACGCTCGAATCCGTACTCGGCGACCTCGCCGTTGGGCGCCTCGTCGTCGTCGGCGCGCAAACGGACGAATGCGTGCGCTCGACGCTACACGGCGCACTCGTTCGCGGCTATGACGCGACGCTCGTCAGCGATGCGCACACGACCGAGGATCTCTCGCCCTGGGGCGCGCCGCCGCCGGAGCTCGTCATCGCGCACACGAATCTCTACTGGGGCAACCATGAGGCTCCGGGGCGGACGGCCGGCACGGTCGAAGCGAAGGACGTCGACTTCGCAGCATCCTGATTCCTAGGGACGTGCACGCACGAAACAACCCCTCGCAGCCGATCGACGCGGTCGTGGCGGAGCTCGTCTCGACGGCTAGTCGCCTCGGCGAAGCACGCCCGCCGCCAACGCGATGATTCCCACCAGGGCGGCGACGAGGCAGAACGCCGTCGTAAGCGACGACGCCGAGGCGATGCCGCCGATCACTCCAGGGGCGACGAGGCCGCTCGCATAGGCGACGACGGCGACGCCGGCGATGCTGCGCGCGGGATGGGCGCCTACGCGCCCGGCCGCGGCGAACACGAGCGGGACGACGACTGCGAGGCCGATCCCGAGCAGCGCGAAGCCCAGGAGGCCGACCGCCACGCCGGGCGCCAGTACGACCGCGACGGCGCCGACGAAGGCGCACGCCCCTGAGATGCGGACGGTACGGACCGGCCCCAGCCTGCGGATCACGCGGTCGCCCACGAGCCTGACCGTCGCCATCGCGACAGCGAAGGCCGAGACAGCCAGCGCTGCGACGCTCGCCGACCCGCCGAGCTCGTTGCGGATGTAGAACGCCGACCAGTCGGTTCCGGCCTGCTCGCCGAAGACGGAGCAGAGGCCGACGAGCCCGATCAGGAGGACGGGCCGGGTCGGGAGCGCGAAGTGCGGCGGCGCAGGCGCGTTGGTCGTCGTCGGGTCCTCGATCAGAAGCTGCGCGACGGCCGCGCCGACCGTGGCGAGGACGAGCGCCTCGACCGCGAACTGGACCCGCGTGTCGATGCCGGCGTGGGACGCCAGGGCCGAGACGGCCGACCCGACCAGGACGCCCGTGCTCCAGAAGCCGTGCAGGCTCGACATGACCGACCGGCCGAACAGCTTCTCCACCAGGACGCCCTCCGCATTCATCGCCATGTCCGCGAGTCCCGCAACCGCGCCGAGGACGAGCAGGACGGCGCAGAGTGCGGCGAGCGACGTCGGCAGCGTCGGCAGGACGAGGCACGCGCTCAACGCGACGATCGTGGCTGTGACGAACGGGCGGAGCGCGAAGCGGTGAGCGAGACGGCCCGAGAAGGGCATGGCGAGCAGGGCGCCTATCCCCGGCATGAGGAGCGCAATCCCGAGATGGCCGACGCCGACGCCGACGTGTGACGCGATCCACGGAATGCGGGCCGCGAAGCTGCCGGTGACGCATCCGTGCACCGCGAACACCGCCGCCGTCCCGCGTCGCGCACGCTGGACG
>DATMZV010000050.1:0-31371 GCA_035573355.1 Gaiellaceae bacterium
GGTGACCGAGACCTGTTGACGGCGATCCTGCGGATCGCTCCGTCGTCTCTCACCGGCGCGGCATTGATCATCGCCGCCGGGTTCGTCGACGGAGGGGCCAAGACGGTGCTGTGGGCGGCCGCCATCGTCGTCGGCTTCTTCGGACCGCTGTTCAGCGGGGTCAGCGGCTGGCGGGTCCAGCCGGCGCACTTCGTCGAGCGTCACGGGCTGATCGTGATCATCGCAATCGGCGAGTCCCTGGTCGCCATCGGCCTCGGGGAGAGAAGCGTCGGACTCAGCGCCGGCGTGATCGTCGCAGCCGTGCTCGGCTTCGTGGTCGCGACGTCGTTCTGGCTCGCGTACTTCGACTTCTTCCAGATCCGAGGCCAGCAGCTGCTCGCCGACCGCAGCGGCCTGCAACGCACCGCGCTCGCACGCGACGTCTACACCTATCTGCACCTGCCGATGGTGGCCGGCATCGTCCTCTTCGCGTTCTCGATGAAGACGACGCTCGCACATGTCGGTGACGAGCTCGACACGATCCCGGCGCTCGCCCTCTGCGGCGGCCCTGGGCTCTATCTGCTCGCCTACGTCGCCCTGCGCGTGCGCATCACGCGCACGCTCGGCCGCGGCCGCCTTGTGGCCGCGACTGCCTGTGTGGCACTGATACCCGTAGCGATGTCAGTGCCCGCGCTTGTCGCGCTCGCGCTCGTCGCGGCCGTCTGGGTCGCACTCCACGCCTACGAGATCATCTGGTGGCGCGAGGCTCGCGCAGAAACGCGCGCACTTCGCGCGCCCGTCTCGGCTTCCTGACGTTCGTCGCGGGTCGGCCGTCCTTCGCTTAACGTCCTGTCGATGGACGTCACCGGTGATGCTGCACGGCGCTTCCTCGTCACGCGGCAAATGCTCGGGCCCGCACGTTCGGTCGACGGAGGGCCCAACGGGGTGCTCGAGGTCTTCCGTCGGCTCGGCTCGATTCAGTTCGATCCGCTCTCCGTCGCCGGGCGCAACCACGATCTCGTGCTCCACGCGCGGGTCGCAGGCTACGAGCCCGCCTGGTGCGATTCGCTCTATGAGCAGCAGGAGCTGTTCGAGGCGTACAACAAGGGACTCTCGCTCGTCCCCACAAGCGAATTCCCATGGTTCCGGGGAGTCATCGCCGTGAACTCGCGTCGCGTCCTCGCCGAGCACCCTGACGTCGCGGAGCAGGTGGTCGAGCGGATCCGTGCAGAAGGCCCCCTCACTGCGCTCGACTTCGAGCGTCGGCAGGGGTCCCTGGTCGACTGGTTCGGCGCTCCGACGAACGTCGTGCGGGCGGTGCTCGAAGCATCCGCCGTGACGGGAGTGCTTGGTCTTGCTCGGCGCGAGGGCAATCGGCGCTACTACGACGTGATCGAGCGACTCGTGCCTGCTGACATCCTGGCGCACAGGGTCCCGTTGAGAGAACAGCTCCGGTACAAGCTCCTGTCGCGCTATCGCGCACACGGTCTGCTCGGCATCGCCGGCCCCGACATCTTCGGCGGCCTAGGCCGGGCGAAACCCGATCCGGAGCTTCCAGACTCCCCGGGTCGCACCGCGCTGCGTGAAGAGCTGATCGAGGACGGTGACCTCGTGCCCGTCACCGTCGAAGGCGTGCGCGGCAAGCGCTTCGTCCTCCGCGAGGAGGTCGAGCTCCTGAAAGCGCCGCCTGAGCCCGGGCACTCCGTTGCATTCCTGCCGCCGTTCGATGCGCTCGTCTGGGACCGTGCCCTCCTCGGGTCCCTGTTCGGCTTCGAGTACGTGTGGGAGCTCTTCGTGCCTCCGGCCAAGCGGCGTTGGGGCTGGTACGTGTTGCCGATCCTCTTCGGTGACCGGCTCGTCGGTCGGATCGAGCCGCGCATCGACCGCGCCGAGGGTTGCGTCAGCGTTCTCGACGTGTGGTGGGAAGACAGCTTCGACCCGGGACGAGCCGAGGGCTTCGTCGAGTCGATGCGGGCCGCGCTGGGCGCCTACCTTCACTTCGCCGGCGTGAGCCGGCTCGAATGGCCACCCCACCTCGCCACGGAGAAACGACTCTTCCTCACAAAGCCGTAGCGGCCGCCGCGCGGTAGTGCTTCTCGTCGAACTCAGGCGCGTTCTTCAGCCACCTGAACGATCTCTCGCGCGAGCGCCAGGCTCGAGGTCGCTCCCGGCGATGGTGCATTGCGCACGTGAATGACGTTCTCTGCATAGTCGAACCAGAAGTCGTCGACGAGCTGTCCGTCCTCGGAGAGCGCTTGAGCTCGGACGCCTGCGTGGGATTCGAGAAGATCGGCAGGACGCACCGCCGGCACAAGCCTCTGCAACTCTCGGACGAACATTCGCTTCGAGAGGTCGCCCCCGATCTCAGAGAGGCCGACCCGCCAGTACCTAGCCGCAAGCGCTCGGAAACCGCGATATGAGAGTGTCTCGCGGAGCTCCGAGATGTTCACGTCGCGCGCACGGTATCCCTCTCGGGCGAACGCGAGCACAGCGTTCGGCCCGGCCCAGACATCGCCCGAGATCTGCTTTGTGAGGTGGACGCCAAGAAACGGAAACGCAGGATCTGGCACTGGATAGACGAGCCCATTGACGAGTCCGCGGGCGCTCGGTCGTAACGAGTAGTAACGACCACGAAAGGGGACGATCTTCGGCGTCTCCGGCGCGCCCGTGAGCCGTGCCAGGCGGTCGGAGTAGAGACCCCCGCAGGTGATGACATTTCGCGCTCGAAACGCGCCCTTCGAAGTGCGAAGCTCGGTCATTCCTCCCGTCGTCGTGATCCCCGCGACCACCGCCTCCGTTTGGATTACTCCGCCCATGGCCTTGACGTCGTCCGCCATGGCCGCTGCGACACGGCGAAAGTCGACGATCGCAGTCGTCGGTGAGACCAGGGCGCGGATGCCGGAGACGTTTGGTTCGAGCTCGGCAAGCTGTGCCCCATCGATCAGTTCGACGCCCGGCACTCCGTTTGCACTCGCGCGCCTATGGAGCTCCTCGAGCCGTGGCAGCTCTTCCTCCTGGGCGGCCACGACGACCTTGCCGCAACGCTCGTAGGGTATTTCCTTCTCGTCGCAGTACGTAGCGAGCTCTCTGCCTCCGGCGGTGCACAACCGCGCCTTCAGAGAGCCCGGCGCGTAGTAGATCCCGGCATGGATGACGCCGCTGTTGTGCCCCGTCTGGTGAGCGGCGATCCGATCCTCCTTCTCGAGTACCAGCACGCGGAGATCGGGATGCCCCTTCAGCCACTCTCGGGCGACCGCAAGTCCGAGGATCCCTGCTCCGACGACGATCAGGTCGGCCGCGGCTCCTTTCCGCTCAGGGACGCTCATCGGACCGGGACCCGGGGTCGTCCTGCCGGCGACCAGGCACGGCAGGCACGAGAAAATGGCCGCCACGGCTTGCGATTCTCGTGGAATCGGTCACTGTAAGAGTGATGGATGGCGTCCTTCTCATCACCGGCGGCGCGGGGTACGTCGGCTCGATCGTGGTCGAGAATGCCCTCGCCCGCGGATTTCGCGTCCGGGCACTCGATGCTCTCGTGCACGGGAGCGTGCCATCCCTGCTCTTGCCATGGGGCAACAGTCGCTTCGAGTTCGTTCGCGGGGATGTCCGGAATGCGGCCGATCGCGCCCGGGCACTCGAGGGGGTCGAAGCCGTTGTCCATCTCGCGGCAATCGTCGGCGATCCTGCGTGCGCTCGCCAGCCGGAGCTCGCAGTGGAGGTCAACGTCGACGGCACCAAGGAGCTGCTCAACGATGCCCAGGAGGCGGGTGTCAAGCGCTTCGTCTTCGCCTCGACCTGCAGCAACTACGGAAGGATCGACGGGGATACGGTCGCCGACGAGACGGTCGAGCTCAGGCCGATCTCGCTCTATGCCGAGACGAAGGTCACAGCCGAGGAGGACGTGCTGAGTCGATCCAACGGGCTCGCGACGACGTGCCTTCGCTTCGCGACCGTCTACGGCACATCGCCGAGAATGCGTTTTGATTTGACGGTGAACGAGTTCACGCGCGATCTCGCCGTGAGGGGAGAGCTGGTCGTCTTCGGCGAGCAGTTCTGGCGACCGTATGTCCATGTCCGCGACGCCGCCCGCGCGATCGTGCAGGTGCTCGAGAGGCCGGCTGAGACCATCGCCGGCGAGGTCTACAACGTCGGCGATACAAATGAGAACTATCGAAAGCTCGACATCGTCGAGCTCCTGAATGCGCGGTTCCCGGACGGAAAGGTCGAGTTCGTGCACAAGGACGAGGATCCGCGCGACTATCGCGTCAGCTTCGAGAAGTTCGCCAGGAGCGTGGAGTTCGAAGCTGAACATACGCTCGCTGAGGGAATCGACGAGGTCCACGGTCTTCTGCAAAGCGGCCTGCTCGATGACCCGTACGCTCCGGCCTACCGAAACTGACGCCCGGTACGAAGAACGCTCCCTGGCGCCATTCGACGAGGATATCCTGTGATGGCGACGCCATTGCCAGACCGACTGCGGGCGCAAGAGGCTTCATTCACGCCGCCGACGGACCCGACACTACCGCGGCACGCCCTCACCGTCGACGTCGAAGACTGGTACCAATCGTGCATCGACTACGACGCCCCGATTACCGAACGAGTCGTCCGCAATGTCGACCGGACCCTCGCCGTGCTCGACCGGTTCGGCGCAAAGGCCACCTTCTTCGTGCAGGGCATGGTCGCCGAAACGTTCCCCCGTCTGGTGAGCTCGCTCAGCGCCGCGGGCCACGAGGTGCAGTCGCACGGCTACAGTCACAGGCCGCTGTCTTCGATGAACCGCGCCGAGCTTCGGGAGGAGCTCGAGCGCGGAAAGCAGACGGTCGAGGATGCTGCGGGGATGCAGGTGACGGCATTCCGCGCGCCGGACTTTTCGATCGGGATGAGTAACCTCTGGGCGCTCGAAACGCTTGCCGACGTGGGCTTTGAGGTCGACTCTTCCATCTTTCCGATGCGATCCCGCCACTACGGCATCGAGAACTGGCACATCGAACCTCACCATCTGGCCTTCGATGGGATCGTCCGTCTGCTCGAGGTGCCGGTCGCGATCTGGCCCCTCGGCCGGCTACGGATACCGGTGGCCGGAGGCGGCTACCTCCGTCTCTTCCCGTGGCGCGTGATCGAGCGCGGGCTCCGGGCCATTGACGCGAAGGGCCGGCCGGCGATCCTCTACTTCCATCCCTACGAGTTTTCGGCGGAGGAGCTGGCCGAATACCCCGCGGTGCCCCGGCGAACCCGCCTCTTGCAGGGAATCGGCCGAAAGGCAATGGCAGATCGCGTTGGCGCGCTTCTCTCTGCCTTCAAGTTCGGCCGGATGGACGACGTTCTCGCGGGCTGGGGACTGACGTGAGAGTGGTGCTCCTCATGACTGCCGGCCACTTCGTCGCGTCGGCAGCGAGGATTCGAAATCTGCAAAGCATCGCTGAGCTCGACGCCAGGTACTACCCAAACTATGTCCGACCAGACGTGCGGTTTGACCAAGCCATCCGGCGCTACCTCAAGCCGACGGATTCCATTCTCGACGCGGGGGCGGGCCTAGGTGAGAAGTTCAGATACGACTACAAGACCTGGGTCGAGCGTGTCGTCGGCGTCGACCTCGAAGAGGGTGTGCTGAGGAATCCGAATCTCGACGAGGCGTACGTCGCCGATCTCGCCGAGTTGCCGTTCGACGACGCGACATTCGACCTCGTGTTTTCGAGGTGCGTGCTCGAGCATGTCGAGGATCCTGTCTCTGTTTTTGAAGAGCTCAGAAGGGTGTTACGCCCGAACGGGCATCTCATCTTCCGCGTTCCGAGCCGTTTCCATTACGTTTCGATCGCAGCTCGACTGACGCCGCTTCGATTCCATCGGTGGTTCAACGAGCAACGGGGTTTCGGCGCCGAGAACTTCCCAACGTTCTATCGAATCAACGACCGCTCCGCGCTTCGCCAACTGGCCGGCGCAACAGGCTATGCCATTCGAGACCTCGAACTCTTCGAGATCAAGCCTTCGTATCTGGTGTTCCACCCGCTTGCGTACCGCGTCGGCATCGGCTACGAGCGGCTGGTCAATCGCTTCGACCTGCTCCAGGGCCTCAGGTCGAACATCATCGGCGTCTTCGAAGCCGTCTAGTCGCCGCAACGGCACTTACCGCTCCGGCTAACGCCGCGAAGCCGGCGCTCCCGACGTCGTAACCTGCACGCTGCCGTTTCTGGCGACTGACCCCTCCGCCCCGGCACCCTCCTGAGATCGTCGTACCCACGAGAAGAACGCGATCAGCGCAAGCGCGGTTGACAGATACGAGACGGCGGAGGCGATCGCGGCACCGGTAGCTCCGAACGGAGGAATAAGAATCAAATCCAGCGCCACCGTCGCAACCAAGCCCAAACCCATCGCCCAGGAGGTGAGGCCTGGACGACCGACGCCGTACAAGAAAGCGATGATTACTGCGGCCACCCCCTCGAGCGGGAGGCCCAACAGGATGATCCTCGTGGGGGTAACTGCCGAGCTGAAGTGTGATCCGTAGAGCGCGGGAATCACGAAGCCGGCGCTGACCCAGAGGACGACGACAGACACAGCCGTGATGGCTCCGGCCCTCGGAATGAGCCTCTGGACGTCCGCCACGGCGCTGAGCCGGCCGCCTCTCGCAAACTTTGGGTAGAAGACGTATGTGAGGGCGAGCCCAAGGACCTTCACCAGCTCGGCAAACTTGGACGCGACGGCGTAGACGCCCAGAACGGCCGGCCCGGTGAGAATGCTCAGGATGACGAAATCGAGCCGCAGGTTCAACTGGCTCATGACGCCCCCGACCTGAGCGCGAAGCCCATAAGCGGCCACGCGTCGGCCAAGCTCGAACGAGGGGGGCGCCGCACCGCGGAGGAAGCCTCTGCGGATCAATCTCGCCCATCCGAATGAGGCGGCCGCCCCGTCGGCTATCAGCATGGAGGCGATGACGGCCCCGTAGCCATGAAAGCCGAGGAGGCCCCACACGAGCCCGTAGGCGGGCAGGAACAGGAATTCCTCGGCGAAGATGATCCGATTCGCGCCCCGAAGGTCATCGCTCCCCTGCGAGCACGACTTCGCGGTGATCGTCACCAGGCGGGTGAGAACGCACAGGCCGGCCAGCATGACCAGCGCGACGGAGACATCCGGGAAGATGATCGGGCCGAGGAGGGGGGCGAGCGCCACCCAGAGGGCCGTTCCGAGCGTTCCGGCCACGAGGGCCATCGTGATCATCGTCAAAGGCAGACGGCGGTCGTCTCGATCCGCCCCGGCAAGGAAGTAGGGGACCGACACGGGAAGGCCCGAAGATACGACCGTCCCGAGCAAGCCGGGAAGCACGTGGAGAAGCGAATAGATACCGATTGCTGCGGCGCCTCCATCCCGGGCGAGCAGCAGCGTCGCCAGGAAGATGCACAGCATCGCTCCGATGCGAGCGGACACGTTGCTCGCGAGGACGCCGTAGGTGCTCTTTCTGAGTTGCTCTATTCGCGTCATGCGGTCCGCTTCGTGCCCCAGATAGCTAGCGCCGTGACCAAACCAAACAGGGTCCAGACATGTCGAACGTGGAGAAGTTCGTAGACGGTTCCCGCCACCAAGGTTCCCGCGACCGCGCCGGCAAGGGCGTTTGGTCGAATGACCACCTTGGCGAACCCTTCGGTGAGATTACCCGTGGCGCTGAAGAGCGTCCGCCGTGCAAGGATGACCACGAGGAGAGCGAGACCCAAGAAGCCGAGCGCCCCCCGCTCGATGAGCGCAGCAACGTAGTCGTCGTGCGCCTCCTTCTCGAAGGGGGCCATCTCCTTGTGCAGTCGGGGCTTCGTCGAAACGGGCCCCTCGCCCAGCGGGTTTCCGGTGCGGTAGAGCGTGATGCTCTCCTGGAGGAGCTGGCCGCGCTGCTCGAAGCTGGTACCGCGTCCGATTCCGTTTCGGACGAACGCGTAGCGACTGTCGTGGGCGTTGTTCTCGATCGTCTGGAGGCTGATCTGGCTTGCCGCGACGTAGCCGGCGAGCACAATGAACGCAAGAGCGGTTGTGGCGGGCACGAAGCCCGAGCGGCGGTAGATCCCGAGTGTGGCCGCAACTACCGTGCCCACGATCACCGCGACGACCCCGCTGTTGGAGCCGGTCATCGCGATCACCGTGAGCAGGAGGGCGTACGCGGCATAGCGGAAGACGCGGTGGCGCGGACGGCCGATGGCCCACATGATCATGATCGAGATGAAGAGGTAGTTGGCGGCGTAGCTCGGATCGGCCAACGTGATCTGAATCCTGCCGCCCTGATTCGCGGTGCGCCCCGTCAGCGCTGCCGAGCCGATCGCCAGACCGATGAACGGAACGATCGCCCAACCGATCGAGCTGTACGCCCAGGTCGTGAGCAGGGTCTTCAGATTCGACGGCGATTTCGCGATGTTGACCACTGCCCAACACCATGCGAGCAGCCAGACGTCCTGAACGAGCGCGATCGCGCCGAGGCGAGGCACCGGTCCAACCAGGGCCCCCAAGGCTCCGCCGGCAAGGAAGAGCACCAGAGCGATCCCGTAAGGAAACCGCCACTTGTGTCCGGTAGAACCGGCCCAGAACAGACACGCGCCGATGGCTATGGCCATGAGCAGGTCGATCGGAGCCGCGTTAGCAGCGCCGGCCGGAACCGCAAGCGGGATCAGTCCCACGGCGACGGCGGTCGTCAGAACCGCCAGACGTTCTCCCTGGCGTTGCCCGGCCAGCGCTCTCGGCCGGATCGACGGCCGGACGCGCGCCGTGCCCCCGACTGTCAAAGCGCTGGCGTCGGTCATCGCAGCCGGCTTCTCAACGGCCGCGTCGGCGGCGACCGTCGAACGTTCGTCGTCGGGTTCGTCTCTTCATTATCCGAGGACGATCGAGGCGTCGTCAGCGTAGAAGGCATTACCCGGCGCCGGGCTTGTGACATACGACTGAAAGTCGAGCGTCGACCCGGGCGACTTCGTCGTGTATGTCACCGTTACCAGTTGCCATGACGTCGTCAGGGTGACCTGCGTGACAGCGCTTCCAACCAACGTGCTCCCACTGTACTCCTGGAACTTGAGCTTGAAAACCGCTCCTGCCGTGTCAGCCCGCACCCACATCGTGCCCGTGTAGGTGCCGGCCGAGGTTGTCGCGACCCAGTTCGGCGAGTCCTGCATGGCGGCATAGGTGCCCGTCGTCGACGCAGTGTTGTTCATCTGTGCGGCCCAGTTGCCCGAATGGCCCCCGGACACTCTCGTCAGCACGACCCCTGCGCTCGAGCCGGACGTGTTCCATCCCGAAGTGTCTGTCTCAAAGCCCGGATTCGTCACGAGGTTGATGGTGAGCGAGGCCGTACTCGTCTTCCCCGCGTTATTCCCTGTGACCGTGTGCGGACCGCCCGACGTCGCTGTGCAGGTGTTGCCGCTGCAGGATCCGTTCGGCGCGATCGAGAAGGTCGTGCTCGCGGTCACGTCGCCGAGTGAGTTGTTGGCCGCGTCGAAACCCTGGGCCGTGTACGCCTGCGAGCCACCTGCCACGATCGTTGCGCTCGAGGGGCTGATAGTGATGTGGTCGAGCGCACCTCCGCCCACTTGCAATGAGGCGGTGCCGGTCTTGCCGCCATTGTTGCCGGTCACCGTGTGACCGCCGGAGGCCGTGGCGGTGCAGGTTGCGACGGTGCAAGACCCGTTCGGCCCGATCGAGAACGTCGTGCTCGCAGTGACGTCTCCGAGCGAGTTGTTGTACAGGTCGCGCCCCTCTGCTGTGTACGCCTGTGAGCCGCCCGATGTGATCGTCGCCGAGGCCGGCGCGATCGCCAGGTGGTCGAGCGGTCCGGCGGCCACGGTCAGCGACGCCGTGCTCGTCTTACCGGCGTCGTTCCCTGTGACGAGGTGCGCCCCCGCAGACGTTGCGGTACAGCTGCCACCGGTACAGGACCCGTTCGGGCCGATCGAGAAAGTGGTGCTCGACGTGACATCACCGAGCGAGTTGTTCGAGGCATCAAAGCCCTCGGCCGTGTACGCCTGCGAGCCGCCCGCCGTGATCGACGCGCCCGAAGGGCTGATCACGATGTGATCGAGGACGACGGCAGCGGTCACCTGCAGCGAGGCGGTGCCGGTCTTGCCCGCCTTGGTGCCGGTCACCGTGTGCGCGCCCGCTGACGTCGCGGTGCAGCCGGCGCCGGTACACGACCCGTCCGGGCCGATCGTGAACGTCGTGCTCGACGTCACGTCTCCGAGCGAGTTGTCGTACTGGTCTCGCCCCTCCGCGGTGTACGCCTGCGACCCGCCCGCAGCGATCGTGGCCGAGGCCGGCGCCAGCGCCAAATGGTCGAGCGCACCCGCGGCTACGGTCAACGACGCCGTGCCCGTCTTCCCGCCGTCGTTGCCCGTTACCGTGTGCGCGCCCGCAGACGTCGCCGTGCAACTGGCACCGCTGCAAGAGCCATTCGGCCCGATCGAGAAGCTCGTGCTCGCGGTGACATCCCCGAGCGAATGGTTCGAGGCGTCGAAGCCCTCGGCCGTGTAGGCCTGTGTGCCGCCCGCCGTGATCGACGCGCTCGAAGGACTGATCACGATGTGGTCGAGGACCGCCGTCACCTGGAGAGAAGCGGTGCCGGTCGCGCCGAGCAGGCTGCCTGTGACCGTATGGATGCCTGCAGCCGAAGCGGTACAGGTCGCAGCAAGACAGGAGCCCTCGGGGGAAATCGAGAACCCCGCGCTCGACGTGACGTCTCCGAGAGAGTTGTTGTACTGGTCTCGCCCCTGCGCTGTGTAGGCCTGCGAGCCGCCCGAGGCAATCGTGGCCGAGGCCGGGGCCAGCACGAGATGGTCAGGAGCTCCCGCGGTCACGCTCAACGACGCCGTGCCCGTCTTGCCACCGGCGCTTCCGGTCACCGTGTGCGCGCCGGAGGCCGTCGCGGTGCAGGTTGCGACGGTGCAGGACCCGTTCGGCCCGATCGAGAACGTCGTGCTCCCGGTGACGTCACCGAGCGAGTTGTCGTACTGGTCTCGCCCTTCTGCCGTATACGCCCGCGAGCCGCCGGCCGCGATCGTCGCCGACGCCGGCGAGAGGACCAGATGGTCGAGCGCACCCGCGGTCACGTTCAACGACGCCGTTCCAGTCTTCCCTTCGGCAGTACCGGTCACCGTGTGCGCCCCTACGGCGGTCGCCGTGCAGTTGCCGCCAGTACAGGACCCGTTCGGGCCGATCGAGAACGTCGTGCTCGACGTGACATCGCCGAGCGAGTTGTTCGAGGCGTCGAAGCCCTCGGCCGTGTACGCCTGCGAGCCACCCGCCCCGATCGACGCGCTCGAAGGGCTGACCACGATGTGATCGAGGACGGCGGCGGTGACCTGCAACGAGGCGGTGCCGGTCTTGCCCGCCTTCGTCCCGGTAACCGTGTGGCCGCCCGCAGATGTTGCCGTGCAAGTGGCACCGGAGCAGGATCCGCTCGCGTCGATCGAGAACGTCGTCGTAGAGGTCACGTCCCCGAGCGAGTTGTCGTACTGATCGCGGCCCTCCGCGGTGTACACCTGAGAGCCGCCTGCCGTGATTACCGCAGAGGCCGGCGACAGTGCCAAGTGGTCGAGTGCACCCGCAGTCACGGTCAACGACGCCGTGCCCGTCTTGCCACCGTTGCTTCCGGTCACTGTGTGGGTCCCCGCGAGCGTGGCCGTGCAGTTCGCACCGGTGCAGGACCCGTTCGGGCCGATCGAGAACGTCGTGCCCGCGGTGACATCACCGAGCGAGTTGTCGTACTGGTCTCGGCCTTCGGCCGTATAGGGCTGCGGATTGCCGGCTGCAGTCGTCGCCGTTGCCGGAGACAACACCAGATGGTCCAGCGCACCGGCGGTGACGCTCAATGTCGCCGTCCCTGTCTTGCCGCCGTCGCTCCCGGTCACCGTGTGGGCGCCCGCAGATGTTGCGGTGCAGCGGGCGCCGGTGCAGGACCCGTTCGGTCCGATCGAGAAAGTCGTGAAGGTTGTGACATCGCCGAGCGAGTTGTTCGAGGCGTCGAAGCCCTCGGCCGTGTACGCCTGCGAGCCGCCCGCCCCGATCGACGCGCTCGAAGGGCTGACCACGATGTGATCGAGAACACCGCCGGTCACCTGCAGCGAGGCGGTGCCGGTCTTGCCCGCCTTCGTCCCGGTCACCGTGTGGGGGCCCGCGACCGAGGCGGTACAACTGGCACCGCTGCACGAGCCGTTCGGACCGATCGAGAAGGTCGTGCTCGGCGTCACGTCTCCGAGCGAGTTGTCGTACTGGTCGCGCCCCTCCACCGCGTACGCCTGCGAGCCGCCCGCAGCGATCGTCGCCGAGGCGGGCGCCAGCATGAGATGGTCGAGCGCACCCGCGGTCACGCTCAGCGACGCGGTGCCCGTCTTGCCGCCGTCGTTGCCCGTCACCGTGTGCGCCCCGGCGAGCGTGGCCGTGCAGTTGGCACCGGCACAGGACCCGTTCGGCCCGATCGAGAAACTCGTGCTCGAGGTGACATCCCCGAGCGGATTGCCGGACGCATCGAACCCTTGCGCCACGTACGTCTGCGAGCCACCGGCCACGATGGACGCGCTCGAAGGGCTGACCACGATGTGGTCGAGCGCACCGCCGGTCACTTGCAGAGAGGCACTTCCAGTCGCACCGATGAGGGTGCCTGTCACCGTGTGGGGGCCCGCGGCCGAGGCGGTACAGCTCGCAGCAAGACACGATCCGTCGGGGGAGATCGAGAACACCGTGCTCGAGCTGACGTCACCGAGCGAGTTGTCGTACTGATCGCGGCCCTCGGCCGTGTACACCCGGGACCCGCCAGAGGCGATCGTCGCCGAAGCCGGCGCCAGCACCAGATGGTCAGGTGGTCCCGCGGTCACGTTCAATGACGCCGTGCTCGTCTTGCCGCCGACGCTCCCGGTGACCGTATGTGTCCCCGCTTTGGTGGCCGTACAGACATTGCCCGTACACGAGCCGTCCGGGGCGATCGAGAACGCCGTGGAGCCGGTGACGTCTCCGACCGGGTTGCCGGAGGCATCGAAGCCCTGAGCCGTGTAGGTCTTGGAATCCCCGGCCACCATGGTCGAGGTCGATGGGCTGATAACGACGTGGTCGATGCTGGGGGCATTGAATTCGTACGCGCCTCGGTCGTCGTAGGCTCGAATCCCGACACCGGTGTTCGGGGTAATGGGATCGTCGATGCGCGGTGTACCGTCTACGTCCACGCTCGGTGCGCCGGCGATGCCCGCGTTGGCGGAGTCGATTGCCGGCGATCCGGCGGTCAGGTGGAAGTTTCCGCCGGCAACGTTCGTCCACCTCGGGTCGGCTTGGATCGCGTGGGTTTCCTGCCCCGACGCGGATCGGAAGGCCGCGAGCGAGGTGTAGCTCACCGAGTTCCAGATCAGAAGCGTGTCCGCGGTTGTCAAGTAGACCAGGTCGTAGTCAAGGGTGGTGCCCGAGGTCGAGCCGGACTCGACCCGGATGTTGCTGTGCGTACGAGGGCTCTTGATGCCGTTGTCGACCGAGATGTTGTTGGCAATCGTCGTCCCGGTGGAATTGCCCTCGATGTTGATGCCGGCCGTGACGTTCTTGTACACGGTGTTCGCAACGATCGTTTGACCGGTCGACTTGTAGTCGTCGATGCCGTGGTCGCCGTTGTTGTAGACGACGTTGTTAAAGGTCAGGTTGCCATCCGCGTTCGTGTCGAACTCGATCCCGGAGTCCTCGTTGTCGTGGCTCAGGTTGTTCGAGATCGTGTTCCCCGGTGAGCTGTAGAGCCTGATCCCAGAGGCCGCCCGCTGGTAGCCCATTGCATTGCTGAAGCTGGAGTTGCCGTCCACCACGTTGCGAGTCGATCCGGATGTGAGGTAGATCCCGTAACTGGAGTTGTGGTCGGATGTGTTCCCGACGATCAAGGAGTCACTGACATTGCTGAAGTAGATCCCCGATTTCGTCTTTCCGGGGGCGGTGTCCCCCGAACCACTCACGTGGTTGTTGGCAAGAGTGATGTGAGTCGACCCGGAGGAGACGTAGAGGCCGTGATCGGTCGTATTGGTCACGGTGAAGCCGCTGACCGTGATCCAGTTCTTTCCAGAGATGTAGAAGCCGTTCGCTTGACCGGTGACCGTCACCGTCGCACCCGGAGCAGCAACGAAAGTGATCGGGGCATTCGCGAACCCCGACCCCGAGACGGCGACACGCTCCGGATAGGTGCCAGCTGCAACCTGCACGGTCTGACCGGCCACGACATTCGAGGCGGCGGCACTGATTGTGCAAAACGGCTGCGCAGCCGAACCAGAACCGGTATTCGAGCAGGACGCGTTCGCGCGGTCGACGTAGATAGTCGCAGCCGGCGGCTGTGGGGGCGGCGCGGTGCCGACGAGGTAGGAGTCGAGCACGGATCCCTGCGGGCAGGTTGTATCGTCCTGCGAGGTCGCGGGGCCGCACACAGCATCCACTCGCAGACCGCTGCTCGTCACGTCGACGCGCAGATGCACGAGGTGCATGGCACGGAAGGCCGTATTCGTGTCGGTCGTCATCCAGGGACCCTCGACGCCGGCGCCGCCACCGCCTGCCGTGATGTTCGTGACGCCGTGGATCGGCTGAAAACGTTCGTAGTCGTGCGAGTGACCGTTCAGATTCAGGATGTATTTCGAGTACCGGTCTCCGAATCCATTCAGGACCGAGGCAAGGCCGGTGTCGCCGGCGTGAAACCCGGTGGAGTAGGCCGGGCGGTGGCCGTAGGTGACGATGTAGCGGATGGTCGAGTCGGCCTGGGCTGCAGCCATGATCGAATCGACCGCGCCCTGCCAGTTGCTCCAGGTGTTGCTCCCGTAGGGCTCCGGATACGAGATGAACCGAACCCCGCCCGCATCGAACCAGCCCCAATCCTCACCGCAGCACCCCGCCGCAGGGGCGCCCGGGGAGGTTTGCGGGTTCGGGAGCTTGAACCTGCCCTTGTAATTCCGCAAGTCGTCGACGGCGGTTTCCCATTCATGGTTTCCCCACGCCGGCATGTACGCGGCGGACTGGCTCCACGACATGACGTCGTTGAAGTGCTGATCGACCGCCGCCTGGCCGTTGTCGTTGGCGTAGGTCAGATCACCCGCAGCGAGCACGAACGCGGGGTTGTCCGCGGCCACCTGACTCTGCGTGGTCGCGACCCTCGAGGACGCAGTCGAGCTTCCGATGTCGGCAATCAGGTCGAAGCGGAAGGCTCCGTTGGGAGCGGTCGTGAACGTGTGGTCGGGGCCACCGCCGATCGAGTAGTGGTAGGTCGCGCCGCGAGCCAGACCTGTCAGGTCGACCTCCTGGAAGGGACCGGGTGAGGAGAACGGCAGCGGAGTAGGCGTGTGCGTCGCCGCGGTGGTTCCATAGGACGTGGTCGTTCCGTAGCGAATGTCGGTTGCCGTCCCGCGCCAGTCGAAGGCCACCGAAGTCGGACCGGTGAAGGTGTAGTGGATCTCGTCGGCGGTTCCCCCCGCTGCTCGCACCGCGGCCGGGAGAAACAGAACGACGAGCAGAACGCATGTGAGGAGCGTCAGGGTCAGCGAGAGCCGAAAGGTGCTCCCGGGCGAAGACGAGCGGCTCCGGCGTGGGCTTCGCCCGGTCATCATGCGGCGGCTCCTGCATGCCCCGCGCGACCGACCCGTCGAAATAACTCGAGATGACCACGGGCGAAATCGTGATCGTCCGTAAGGGCCGCGACCTCGGCAATCCCGGCCACCGCCGCATCGCGCCAGCTCGCAGCGGGCGCTCCGAGTCTCGCCAGGCCTCTCTCGAGAAACTGTCGGAACAGGTCGGGGAACCAGCCGACTCCGGCGAGCGCGAACTCTACGCCCGCACCCCATCTGTCCGCCCGCAGGCCAGGGTGCCCGGCGACGCGGCGCCCGGGCCTGGTGCGGCGATCCAGGAAGAGCGCGTACATGAGCGCGAAGCGAACAAGGTCGCGCATCGGCTCACCCGAAGTGGCGCAGGCCTCCCAGTCCACGACGCCGGTGATCTGCGTGCCGGCCAGGAGCACATTCCCGAACCACATGTCTCCGTGGACGGCGGTGCGCGGCGTCTCATTCCGACCGAGCCTGTCGTTGATCTCCGCCAACAGGTCCAGGTCTGCGTCGAGACGGACGTCGTCGGGAAAGCGTTCGCGCAGGCGAGCTGCCACGCCCCTCTCCATGTCCACGCGTCCCGACCTTCCGGCTGTGCCGCTCTGGAGCTCGCTGAGCCAGGTTGCGATCGCGTTGAAGTCCGCGGCCACCAGCTCCTGCGTCGCCGTATGCCGCCGGCGGATGTACACGCTGGCCATCGGGATTCCGGGCATGGCAGTCACGACGATCGCGCGCCGCCCCTCGAACTCGACCGCATCGACAACTCGGGGAGTCACGTCTACGACGTTGCGAGGCGCGACTTGGCGGATCGCCAGCAGCGCGCGCTCTTCGGCCTCGACCGCCCGCTCCGCGGCATCCGTCGTCGGGACTTTGACGGCCAGGACGGCCCGGCCGCTCACCGGGGAAACGAGCAGCACGGTGATCTTCGCGTTTGGGTCCTTCGAGATGCCGATGACGAGCGACTGCAGCCCCGAACCACGGGCGAACTCGCTGAGCGACTGGAGGTCGTCCGGCTTAGCGGAGGGCTGAGGAGGCGTGGTGGTCAAGACCGCCGACGTCAAAGCCGCCTCCCGACGACGACTCTTCCCGGAGCAACCGCACGGACAAGGCGCCAGGGGCTCAACGCGCGAAGCAGGGCAACGGCGGCTTCGATCACGGGTGCAAAGAGGCCGCCCGGCGGAGCGACCAGCATCGTCTTGACGAAGACACGAACAGTGGCCGGTGCGTCCTCGACGAGATAGGCGGGAGCAGAAGCGGTCGGGAACGCAAGGTATTCGTTTTCCACTTCGATTCCCGTCTCCGTTGCGAAGGACCTGCATCGGCCGATCGCGCCCGGTGCGACCGCGGACAGGACGACCGGTGTTCCGGAGGGGAGGTCGCCCACCTCTCTCACCGCATCCCGGTAGTTGGCTCCCCAGCGGCGGAGATCCACTCGCACAGCCCCGGGTGGGCTCACGACGAGCCAGTTGGCTCCCCATCGCTTCGTGTTGGCCAACGGTCCTCTCATCAGTTCAGAACGGCGAAAGGTCGAAGTCTGGCGACCGGGCGGACGATGTCGTGCTCCCCGAGAATGCGGAGGGTCTCGTCGACGCCTCTGTCGTCGAGCTGGTCGACCTCGAGAGGCGCCCTGCTCGAATAGCCGAATCGCAGCGTCGTGCGGCGATGAGGATCTCTCCCTGAGAGGCCGCGCTCGACGAAATCCTTGATGTTCGAGCCTGCGCCATGTGAGGCCGAGTAGAGGCTGCTGTGAGCGCCCTCGCCCGCGACGCAGAGGTAGGACGACGTTCGGTTCGTGCCGGGAAGCAGGAGAGCCTGGCCGATCTTTCCGTAGATCGGGTGCTTCGTCATACGAGAAGCGGGATAGGCGCGCGCCGCGTTGTGTCGATGAACGACCGCAGTCTCACCGTTGATCTCTTCTTCGTAGATCGAGTTGTGTGGCGAGTCGACTACCAGGTTGCTGGTTGCTCCGAACGATTCGCTCAGAAGTTTGGAAAGACCGGCGAAGACCGCAAGCCTGAACGCGAACCCATAGTTCATAGCCATCACGTTGGCCAGCGACAGCCGCTCGCCCTCCGTTCCGTCCCGCTCGACCGGCGGAAACTCTCCGGAGAAGTACAACGCCCTCCTCTGCCTGAACTGGTCGATCGAACGGGCTCGAGCCAAGTGGTAGAGGGGCTTCTGGAGCGCCATCTGGATGCGCAGATTCCGCGGATAGCGTTTTCGCCTGCCGAAGAGCACGCCCAACTCACCAGTCAGTGCGCCGCCTCCCCCGTGGTACTGGAGCGTTACCTGCCCGGTCTCGATGCCGAGCAGACCCGCCGCGTCGGCATCGAGTACCTCTTCGACCTGCTGGAGCTCGATGAAGTGGTTGCTCGGCCCAATCGTCGCGAACCTGAGGCGGGACAGCTCCTTGACGGACCAGGGAAGCTCGCGGCGAATCCGCTGCATTCCCCCGAGCGAGTCCGTTTCGAGTTGGCCGCCCTCTTCGATTCGCTCGAGTGCACGTGGGTCAACGCCGTACTTGTCGACCGCGAAGTGTGCTCCCTCACTGGCGCAGCGAACGACTTCGTCTTGCGTAAGGCGCCGCTGATATCCGGGGGGATGAGGCAGCTCTTCGCGAACGCGGTCGTAGAAGTGGGTAATGGCGCGGCTGTCGGGCCGTTCGATATCCAGGCCGACGAGAGCCATCCCGCAGTTCAGCGAACTACACGTCAGCGTCGGCCGAATCGTGTCTCGTGTTGCGACGGCAATGCTCGAAGGCATTTCCTTGTCGTCCTTGAAGTGGAAATCTGGCAGCACCACCGCAGGCGCAGCAAGATCCGCGGTCGCGACTCCGGCGCGCAGCCCCGCCAGCGCAAGTGGATCCGCCGGCGCGTCGGGGCTGTCGAAGATCCGGATCTCGGACGCCGCGCGCCGCCGCGCGGTTTCGAGGCTCAGAATCGAGACGCTCACGCAGCCACCTCTACGGCCGGCAGAAGATCGGACAGGCGGGATTCGGGCCCGCGGCCAAGTGCGAGCGAGAAGCAGGGCAGCCTGCCGGCAAAGACGGCCGCGACTTCCAGCACCGGCGGGTGAGCCGGGCCAAGCCCGGTCGCCTGCGCAAGCATCGCGGCGAAAGGCCAGTACCTCCGTAGCTCGCCCGCCATGTACGTGCTCGTGGCCAAGGAGCGGGCTGCGGCTTCGGGACTGCAAGCGGAAAGGGAGGGGCGGTCCGAGTGGCCTCGCTCGAGGACGATGACGCTGTCAGGCACGAGCGCCTCGACCCGGTTCTGCACCGCGATCTCGTGGCGCCCATGCGGCATGCGGCGCCCGGTTCCGCCCTCGACCCTGAGCGGCTCGAGCAGCCCCCACAGAGTCGATCCATCACCGACGCCAAGGTTGTCGCCGGTCGCGCGTCCGCCGGCTCGCAACTCGCCGAGAACGAGTGTGGAACGACCGATCCCACTCGAAGCAGTTACGAGCGGCGTGGCGCCTCCGACCACGCAGGCCGACGCGTGCAGCGGAGCGCGGCCCCGCGTCCCGGCCCACCAGAGGGCCGGATATTGAGTGAGGATCGCCCTCGCAAGAAGATGGAATCTCGACCGCAGGATCCGGGCCGCCGCCCGGTCTCGTGCGGGCGGACGCCAGCGATACGTGAACACTGCTCGCTCCGCTGTGTGACGGAGGTGCAGGTCGAAGCCCGCCGTGCAGGCGTTCTCGATGACGAGCTCGCCCTCCCGTAGCCAGGCGCCGCGCGCGAGCAGATCCCACCCGCGCGTGTCGAAGGGCCTTCGATCCGCCTCGACGCGGATGGTGAGTGCCGCGCCGGCCGCCTCGGACTCCCTGAGCTCTCCAGCGGCGCCTTCGGCGATCAGTTCCATCACCCAGGGGAGCGAGCACTCGATCGCCAGACGCTCACCCGCTGTGTCGAGAAAGGCATTCATCAGCGACTCCGCCTGCCGGCAAGACGGAGGGCCGTCTCGTACGTCTCGATGAGCTCCTGGCCGAGGAGGTCGGACCGGAACTGCTCCCCGATCCGGCTTCGCGCAGCCCGGGCCATCCGGGCGGCGTCGGCCGGATTGTCCAGCATGTACGCCAGGGCTCGGCTCAGCGAGGCGGCATCCCCCGGTCTTGCCAGCAATCCCGTCTGTCCTGGGATGACGACTTCCGGAACCGAGTTCACTGCGGTCGCGACAACGGGAATGCCGCAGGTCATCGCCTCGACTACGGAACACGAGAGCCCCTCCCACAAGCTCGACATCGCGAACACGTCGAACGCGGGGAGAAGGCGCAAAACGTCGTCTCGTGCACCGGGAAGCAAGAATCGTTCGCCAAGTCCCTCTTTCCTGATCAGCTTCTCGGTCTTGGCTCTCAGCTCACCGTCGCCGAGCCAGACCATGTACACATCCGGGCGCCCCAGAGCGGCGATTGCCGCCACCATGTCGAGCGGCGCCTTCTGCCTGGCCAGCCGAGCCGTTGTTCCGACGACCTTGGCTCCCTCGGGAAGTCCAAGCACGCGTCGGGCATCGCGGCGCGTGGTCTCGGTCACGGGTGTAACCGCATCGATGGGGCTGATGAGAGCCCGGATGCGGTCAGGGGGAGCGATCTTGAGCCTGACTGCCTCGGAAGCCACCATCGTGCCGTCGGTGAGGAAGTAGTCGGTGATCCGGGCGAGCCTCCGCTCAACCGACCTCAGCACGCTGCGAGTCAGCGGCGACTGGAATTCGTTGAAAGGGAAGCCGTGGAGCGTATGCACGACTGCAGGCACGCCGACCTGCCGCGCTGCCAGCCTGCCGACCAGACCGGCTCTCCCTGCATGTGTGTGAACGAGATCGAAGTCTCCGGCGCGCAGGTGCGCGCTGAGCTCACGAACTGCTTCGACGTCCGCCCAGGGATAGACGCGGCGAGCCGCCCCCATCCGCTTCAGCCGGATCACGTTGACTCCCGCCTCCTCGGCACGATCGAAGAGGGCTCCGTAGCCGGGAGCAAGGATGGTGTTCGAATACCTCTCGTCGTTGAGCGCCAGCGCTTCTCGAAGAATGATGCCGCCCGATCCCGCCCAGAAGGTCGCAGTCACGTGCGCGATGCGGAGCTGCCGCGCCGGCGCGACCCGCCGCGTGGGGGGCAACGCGGATGAGATCGTCGCCGTCACGTCGCAGCAAGCACCGCGCTCGTGACGACCGAGACGTCCGTCGACGTCATGTGCGGGTAGAGGGGGAGCGTGACGAGTCGGGGTGCGAGCGCCTCGGTAACCGGGAGAGGACGCCGCGAACCGAGTAGGTCATAGGCGGAGAACGTGTGGATCGGCGGGTAGTGAACGCTCGTTTGAACTCTTTGCTCTGCGAGGGACGTACGGAAGTCGTCGCGCGAGCAGCGTTCCGGCAGGATGAGGACTGCGAGATGGTGCGAGGGCAGCACGTCCGCGCTGCCCGGGAAGGGCATGGCCAATCCGTTCACGCCGTGCAAAGCCTCGCGATAAGAGGCGACGATCCGGGCCCGTTGCGCGTTTTGTTCTTCGAGGTGTCGGAGCTGAACCAGACCGAGTGCGGCGCGCATCTCGTCCATCCGGTAGTTGAAGCCCTGCGTCACGACGTCGTAGGTGTGGGCATGACCGCGATGTCGATCCCACGTCATCGTGGTCATCCCGTGAGAGCGCAACAGACGCACCCTTTCGGCCACCGCCTCGTCGTCGGTGACGACCATTCCCCCCTCGCCGATGGGGAGGTTCTTGTTCGAAAAGAAGCTGAAGCAGCCGACACGGCCGATCGTCCCGCACTTCCGACCGCGCCACGTTGCCCCCGGCGCGTGGGCGGCATCCTCGATCACGACGACGCCACGCCGTGACGCAATCTCCATGATCTGATCCATGCGACAGGGATGGCCGCCGTAATGCATTACGACAACGGCACGAGTCTCAGCGCCGATCGCCGCCTCGATGTCTTTCGGATCAGCCGTCAGGTCGTCGACACCTGCGATGTCGCAAAAGATCGGAGTTCCCCCGGCGTGGCCGATGGTGTTCGCGGCCGCGACGAAGTTGAGTGACGGGACTACCACTTCGTCGCCGGGGCCACAACCGACCGCCAGCAACGCGAGGTGGAGAGCGGCAGTCCCGTTCGCGACCGCGAAGGCGTACTTCGCACCGCAGAAGCTCGCAAACTCGCGCTCGAAGTCTGCAACCTTTTGCCCCATGCTCCACCAGCCCGACCGTACGACTTCGAGCGCGGCGTCCTCGATCTCCGCACTGACCAGCACGTCGGACAGTGGAACGACCCACGGTCGCTCGCCGCCCTCCTTGCTGTCGCCGCGCACCGGCACAACAGCGCGATCTGCACCCGTCGTCGCCGTCATGCGTTAGCTAGTCCACTCCGACTGCGACGTCGGCTTGTGCCGACGAAGATTCGGCCACCTCAGCTGCTTCTGCTTCTGCTTCTGCTTCTGCTTCTGCCCATGCGGTAGCGGCCCGCTCATAGTCTTCGCGGCGGCCGATATCGAACCACAGCCCGTCGTAGCGGTAGGCCCCCACGGACTTCCCCGCCTTCAGAAGTGCGTGGATCAGATCGGGAAAGTCGAAGTAACCCACCGGCGGGATGTACATCAGAGCTTCGGGCTCGATCACGTAGATCCCCATGCTCACGGTCGGCGTCATCTCAGGCTTCTCGACGTATTCCCGCACCTGGTTCCGTCGCCCATTCACGCCGAGATGAAGAACGCCGTAGTCGATCTGGATTTGACGGTCGTGGGTTGCGATGGTGACGAGGTTGCGATTACGCCGGTGGTGGCGGAGGAGAGCGTTGAAGTCGAGGTTCGTGAGCACGTCGCCGTTCATCGCGATGAACGTACTGTCGAGGTCCTCGACCAGACGAAGTGGCGCGGCCGTGCCGAGCGCCTCCGGCTCGCGCGTGTATTGGATGTGAACGGAATCGTCGGTGCGATTGCGAAGAACGGCCTCGATCAGGTGCGACAGATAGCCGACGCAGAGCGTGACGTCCGTGATCCCACACGCAGCGAGCTGCCCGAGCACGAGCTCGAGAATGGAGCGATCCCCTATCGGCATCAGCGGCTTCGGTAGGACCGAGGTGTACGGCGCGAGCCGCGCTCCGCGTCCGCCGGCGAGGACCACAGCCTTCATACGCCGACGGCGCGTCCGCGAGGTCAGCTCATCGTTGAGTGAGAAGACGCCCTCAGTCACGCTCTCGCCTCAGTCCCCACCGCGGCCGCGTCCGCCCTCGGCCGACGTCTCAGCCCGAGCTTGGTCGTCGAGCGGTTGACGGCAACGTCACGCCTCGCGAGAACGGCGACCGCGGTCCACGTCAAGATTCGCAGGTCCATCGGCACCGACCGCCGTTCCGCGTACAACACGTCGAGCGCCGCCTTCTGGGGTAGCAGCCGCTCGACGTAGTCGTCGACACTGTCTGTCCCTTTGAGGATTTCGCTCTCCTTCGCGAAGGCGAGCTGGGTCAGCCCCGTGATCCCGGGCTTGACAGTGAGGATGGTCGAGTAGGCCTCGCGCTGAAGGGTGACGAAGCGCAAGTCCTCGGGTCGAGGGCCTACCAGACTCATGTCGCCAGTCAGGACGTTCCAGAGCTGAGGGATCTCGTCGATCTTCGACTTCGCGAGAAACCGCCCGACACTCGTCAACCGGTCGTCGTCACTCGTCGTGAGCGGCGAGCCTGAGACCCCGTCGCGCATCTTCCGAAACTTCAGGATTTTCAACCCTGTGGCGCCCAGGCCGACACGCCGGCAGCGAAAGAAGACGGGCCCGCGACTCCCGGCTTTGATCGCCATCGAGACTGCGACGATCAGAGGAAGGAGGACGACGAGAAGTGTCGCCGCAACTACGACGTCGAGTACCCGCTTGGCGGCAACGTCAAGTCGCCGCTTAGCCGTGATGTCACCCCGCCGTATAGCGGTGACGTCAAGTCGCGCCGATGGCGCCGCCCCCATGATCTCCCCGGACATGCTCTCTCTCCCCCGTTCAGTCGGCGAAACTCGCCGGCCGCAGTACCTGATGACGGGCCCGTATACCTCTCCCTATCAGTCACAGTATTCCGAGCATTAATAGGTGTCAATAGGCCATATGGCCTGTTCGGACCCACCGCGACAAATCGTGCGAGCGAGCTCGCAAACCCGCCTTCATCCCAACTGAAATCCATGGGCGATTGACGGGGCGCTCGAGCTGCGCACGCTTACGGTCTCCTTCCGCTGGCGCTTGCCCGGTCTGATACCGCCTACGGGGCCGGGATCGTGACGGAGTCGATGACGTCCCCGGGCCGGCAGACGGTGTTGTCATCCGGCGTCGACGGGCCGCAGATCGCTTGGATTCGGATCTCCTTGGCTGAAGCGGTGACGCGGAGGTGCTCGAGGTGCATCGCGCGGTATGCGGTGCGTGTGTCCTTGCGGCCCCACGGTTCGAGATCTGACCCGCCGCCGGCCCCGGTGATGTGCACGACGTGGTGGATGGGTCGGAACCGCTCGTAATCGTGGGAGTGTCCGTTGAAGTTCAGGACGTACTTCGAATAGCGGTCCCCGAACGTGTCGAGGATCGACGCAAGCGCTTCCTCGCCGGCGTGGTACCCGGATGAGTAGGCCGGGCGGTGACCGAACGTCACGATGAATTTGACCTTCGGATCCGCCTGAGCCGCCGCCATGACCGAGTCGGCGGCGGGCCGCCAGCCCGTCCAGGTTGCGTCGGTGTACGGCTCGGGATACGAAATGAAGCGAACGGGGCCGGCGTCGAACCAGCCCCAGTCCTCGCCACAACACCCCTTGCTCGGCGATCCGGGGGAGCCATGAGCGTGCGGTATCGCGAAGCGTCCTTTGTAGTTGCGCAGGTCGTCGCCCGCGGAGTCCCACTCGTGGTTCCCCCAGGCAGGCATGTAAGCGGCCGACCGGCTCCACACCATCACGTCTCTGAAGTGCCGGTCGACTGCCGCTTGGCCGTTGTCGTTCGCGTATGTCAGATCACCCGGGACAAGGACGAAGGCCGGCTTGTCGGACGCGATCGCAGCCTGGGTCGGGCCTACCCTCTTGGCGTTCCCTGTGTCTCCGACGTCGGCCTCGACGTCGAAGCGGAAGCTCCCGATCGGGGCTGTGACAAAAGTGTGATCTCGCTGCCCGCCGATCGAGTAGTGATACGTGGCGCCGGGGGTCAGGGCCGTGAGTTTCGCTTCCCAGAATGGACCTCGCGAGGAAACAGGCGCCGGGCTGGCCCGCCGCGCGTTGACCTTGGCCCCGTACGCCGCAGTTCGACCGTAGCGAATGGTCCGAGCATTCCCCGACCAGTCGAAGGCAACGGACGTCCGGCTGAGGAACGTGTAGTGGATCTCGCTCGCCGTCGCCGCCTTCAGGACGACCTTCGCCGCCCGCTTCGGCGCCCGCGCGGGAGGCGGCTTGTTGAACCTCTTGAACACGGCAAGGAGGCCTGGCCGACTGGTCAGCGTCTTGCCGGCCCACTTCCAGGCAAAGGTCAGGTAGCCCGACTGCTTCGACGCGGCCCATTGATTGAGCATGTGCTGCTCCTCGGCGGGTGTGGGCCAGCGCCACTCCTTCCCGTCATCCGTGGCCTGTGCGCCACCCCAGTACGAAAGTCCAACCTTGTCGGCGACCGCGATGACCTTGTCGATCCAGGCGAAGTCGCAAGGGTGTGTCCAGTAGTAACACGGGTATGTGTTCAGCCCCGTGTAGTCGGCGACGCCCACCCACATCGGGATCTGGTCGAGGGTCTTCTTGGCCGAGTTGGTGTCGATCACGACCACGTCGAACTTCGCGGGGTCGAGTGAGTGGATCAGGGCCGATCGGCTCTTGTGCTGCGCTATCGCCGATCGACAGGCGAAGGGATCGGGCTCGTCGGAGAAGACATAGCCGGCCACCTTCGGGTCTCCGACCATCCCCTTGATCTTCTTCGTGATTGCGGCGTCCGACTGCTCCCAGCTGCAATGAACGTTGTCGTAGTCGCCGATCCAGATCAGGCCCCGCGTTCCCTTGGGCAGCCCGTCGGCGAGCTCCTTGCTATCGACGTCGATCAGATTCCAGCCGTAGGAGGCGACCTTGGCTGCCGCCTTGTCCGAGAAGAAGATGTAGCGATAGCGAGGCGCCTTCCTGGTTCCCGCGGTTCTCACGGAAGCGGAGACAGTCCCTTGTTTGCCGTCGTACGCAGCTCGAAGCGTGTCCCCTCCGACGGCGAGTGCGCCGATTGCGCCCGCAGCGGCGACCGCGAGGAGAACTCGCGCTCCCAGCCGAAGATGACGAGGCATCTTCCCTCTAGCTGCGGGGGGCACGATTCTGCAGGCCCTTCAAGCGGGCACCTGCGCCCTTCGCCCACGTTCCCACGTGCACCGCGCCATTCTTCGCGTGCACCGCGCCATTCTTCGCGTGCGCCGCGCCATTCTTCGCAATCCGATATCCGTCCGAGCGTCGGCTTGGCCCGTCGCGTCGGGCGCTTGAGCTAGTGCGTGAGCCGTCGTACGTGATCAAACCGAGCAGAGGCGAACGGGTCGCGTTCAGCAAATGACGGACGTCGTCGAGTTTCGACTTCGCGAGGCTACTAGGCGAGACCAGGGCGATACCTGCGCCACTCTGTCCATCGACCAGCGAACTCTGAACGTCGAACGCCCTTACGCGCATGCCCGGCCGGGCACGATCTCCGGCGCTCACTCCGTCGCGCGGTTGATCCTCGGCCAATCTTGGAGCGCGTCCACCGCCCTGCGCGTCGGCCGTTGCCGCCGGCGCGAGCTGCGTGTGGTCGGGAACCGCACGGAGAGCCTCGGCGGGTACCGCTTCCAGTTGTTCGGCCAGTCCCCGAAGCTCCATGTCGGTGTCGGCGCCGAGCAAGACGATGTCATGGACGCCGACCCCCTCTGCTGCGAGGTGAAGCCGCGCGGCGATGAGAGACACCAACCGCTGGCGCTGCCTTTCGCCCCGCTCGCCAGAGAGCGACCCGAGCAGCGGTGTGTCGAGCTCCCGCGCAAGCACATCGCCTCCGACGAAGGTCGGCCGAATCGTTTCGATCAGACCCGCCGAGCCGATCCCGAGAACCAGGCCAAGGAGCCCACCAAGCACCAGGTCCTGCAGCAGACGAGAAGAATCCGCATGGGTCGGGAGTGGGGCCTGACTGATGATCGCGGGGTTGGGTCGCTGGGCATCAGTCGAAAGAAGGCTCACGCGCTCCGCTTCGAGGACGCCTCGGGCTTGACCAAGGAAGTCCCGCTGCCTTTGCGCAGCGTCACGCGCCTGGGGGTTGGTGAGTCCGAGCGAGGCGATCTTGACGTCCAGGTCCCCGATCCTGCGATTCAGCGTGCCGATCCGGCGATCCAGTTCAGTCAGAACCTGCTGGAGCTGCCCGCTGCTCACCTTCAGCCGCGTCTGAATGACGCGAGCGGCAAGAGTGTTCGAGACGGCCGCCGCGACCCGTCGGTTGGGGTCGCTGACTGAGAGGTCCAAGACAGCGGAACTGCCGAGAGCCGTCACGGAGACGTGATGGCGGGCGAGGTCCACTGGGTCGCGTGTTGTTATGTGAGCATCTTCGAGCGCGCCTCGCACCTCTGCTGGGCTCGTCGCAATGGCCGCGGCCATGTCGGCGATCGCAGTGGAGTCCGAGCGATCTCTGGCGTCCGGCGTGTCGAGGACCAACCGGGTCGTCGCCGTATACGTGCGCTCATTCCCGGCGTGCAACAGAGCTGCCGCAACGAACCCAAAGATGACCCAGAGCGCGATCAGCCGGAGGTGTGTGCCGAAGATCCGGCGTGCCGCCTCATTCAGTTCCATCTCTCCCTCCCCAGATCAGGGCGCAGGAAGAGCCGGGCCGAGGCTCGAAGTGAAAGCGCCATCAACGTAGGGTTGCGGCGCGAGGGGCAGCCGTCAAGTGCCAACGACACAAAACGCGAAAACTATCCCTCTGTAGCCCTCTGATCACCCGAACGAGTGGTGTACGAAATCCATCCCCTAGGCATTGTGAGTACGGCGTGAACACGTCAGTTGTTACTGGAGGGGCCGGGTTTCTCGGCTCACATCTCTGCGAGTACCTGCTTGAAAGAGGTGACCGCGTCATCTGCGTGGACAACCTCGATACAGGCTCGCTGGAGAACATCGAACACATTCGCGATGCGGCGTTCACCTTCCGCAATCACGACATGATTGAGCATCTCGAAATCGAAGAGCCGGTCGCCTGCATCTATCACTTGGCGAGCCCAGCCAGCCCAATCGACTACCTTCGCCTTCCGCTACACACGCTGAAGGTTGGCTCGTACGGCACTCACAACGCCCTTGGCCTGGCCAAGCGCAAGCGAGCCCGCTTTCTTCTCGCCTCAACGAGCGAGGTCTATGGCGACCCGAAGCTGCACCCACAGCCGGAGACCTATTGGGGAAACGTGAATCCAATCGGTCCGCGCGGCGTCTACGACGAAGCAAAGCGGTACGCGGAAGCGCTGACGATGGCCTACCACCGCCAGCAGGGCGTCGATACGTGCATCGTCCGAATCTTCAATACATACGGCCCTCGGATGCGGCCGAACGACGGCCGGGCGATCCCGACCTTCGTGAGGCAGGCGCTCGAAGGTAAGCCGTTGACCCTTTTCGGCGACGGATCGCAGACGCGCAGTTTCTGCTACGTAGACGACCTCATTCGCGGTCTTCATCTGCTGATGTCGACCCGCGAGCATCTTCCGGTGAACATTGGAAACCCCAGGGAGCTCAGCCTCCTCGAACTCGCGGAGACGATCCTCAGGGTGACGGGCTCCCGCAGCGACATCGTCTATGAGGCACTACCGGTCGACGATCCAAAAGTGCGGCGGCCGGACATTGCCCGTGCTCGCGAGGTGCTGGGCTGGGAGCCGACGATCGAGCTCGAGGAAGGCCTTGTGCGAACGCTCGGTACGCAGCTTGCAAGGCCGGTCCTTCCGGTCTCGCCGTCGCCCGTGACCCAAGGCTGACGCGTCCGCACGCGCCGGGCCTACTCGGTCGAGCTCAGAACTCGGCCTGAGGCCCGAGGCACAATTCGAGAGCTCTTGTCGAAGTACATTGAATTTCGCGCCAGTCGGATGACGAGTTGGGTCCGCTACAGCGGTGTGGCGATTGTTCTTTGTCTTGGCACATCAGGTTGGGGACCTCTCGGATTCGGGGGAACCATCAAGCCCGAGCTCGGTGTGCCCGTGGCGGTGCACTCCAGAGCGAAACCACACCAGCTTCTCCTGGTCAAAGGAAAGGTCGTTAGAACGCTGGCGGCTGTGGGTGCCTATCTCACGTGGGAGCAGGGAACGTCCCGCAGTGCTGTCTCGATGCTGATGGAACGCGTGCTCCAGACGGGGAAGACCAAAGTGCTCGCGTCAAACGCGCTCGCCCAATTCGGCCTGGCCTCGACTGCCACTCGCGTCGTGTTCGCCGACCGAGGTCGCTCAGGTCCCGAACTTGTCGCGGTGCGTCACGGCGGAGGCGGGCGGCTCGTTCTGACGCGTTCTCTGGCAGCTCCAATCGCAGCGCGCGGGGACCTTGTCGCATGGGCGGAGCAATCGGGGTCCTCTCAACGAGTTGTCGTTCGGCACATGAGCACAGGGCACGAGTGGGTCGCCGCTCAGATGTCGCGCTGCCGGCGTGGCCGCTGCTACCGGATCGATTCGGTGACCCTGGCAGACAAGGGCGTCGTTTTCGAACGAGGGGCGATCGGGCCGCACCCGTCGCTCATCATCCGTCGTGCGTTCGGCAAGGGCCGAGTGACCACTGCGAGCGTCCCCGATGATCCGCAGCCGGAACTCGCCGCATCCTCGGCCGGCGCACTCTTCTATCGACTCCAGCATGGCTGGTTCCGGTGGGACTTTGGTCAAAAACGCCCGCACCCAGTGAAGTTGCCCGCTCACTCGTGGGTGCTCGCCTACGAACGCGGCGCATTGCTTTTCCTAGGCGGCTCTCAATGCGGGCCTACGCTGACAGTCGAGTCCCGTCACCAGAGCCTCGTCATCCACGCGCCCGCGTCGACGCCCGCCTCGCCGAAAGGGTTCGGGCCGCTCTGTCGACTGATGACGCATTTCCACTGGCAAGACAGGCGGCTTGCGGTCGCATGGTCGATCATTCCGAAGGTCAGCCTGCGCTCCGGCGCCGACGTCGGGCTCGTCGGCACCGTCGTCGCGCTACCAACACCTAAAAACGCCTAGGGCGTGGCGTAGCAGTCAGCGGCGTGAGGCACCGTCGCGGCCCCGAAGTCCTTGCAGCATCTCCAGCATCGCGCTGCCCGTTGAACGGCGGCGGAAAGGGGACTACTATTGGACACTTCGGCGAGAGAGCATCGATGCGGCGGGATCCGGGGGAGAGAGGACGCCTTGAGCGCGCGGCTTAGCGGTTACAAGCGCCATTGGGCACGGCGTATCGTCAGTCTGAACGCCTCCGATTCCGGGCCGTCGCTGCGTGGAGTCCGCAAGACGGCGGTGCGGAACGCGTTCCTCATCCTGCTGGCGACCCTCGCGATCGGAGCCTGGCTCACGGCGAGCGGTGTGGTGGCAGCTAACGGGCCTCCACCGACGATTACGGGTTTCACTCCAGCGAGCGGTGCGGCTGGGGCGGCGGTGACGATCACGGGGACGAACCTGAGCGGCGCGACCGCGGTCGCCTTTAACGGCACGAGCGCGACGTTTACGGTCGCGTCGGCGACGCAGATCAATACGACGGTGCCGGCGGGTGCGGGCAGCGGCCCGATCACGGTCACGACCCCGGACGGGACGGCGAGCAGCGCGGGCGGGCAGGTCTCGTTTGTGAGTGTTGGGGTCGCTCGTGCGACGTCGGGGGCGACATCGTTGGCGTTGACGCTTCCGTCCGGGTATCAGGCGGGTGACTTGCTGGTCGCCTGGCTCTCGTTCGGTGACAACGCGCAGGCGATCAACGGCATGACCGGCTGGACGGAGCTGCCGTGGTCACCGCTCGACGACGGCACCCTCTGGCACGCCCGCGCTTTCTACAAGATCGCCGTCAGCGGCGAGGTCGCGCCGACCGTGCGGTGGACGAACAACACGAAGGCGATCTTCCAGACCGGCGCCTGGCGTGGCGTGAACCAGGCGAGCCCGATCGTCGCTTCCGGCGGTGCGCTCGACCTGACCAGCAGCACCAGCGTTGTCGGGCCTGCGGTGACGAACACGCTCGCGAACGCCTGGGCGGTCGCGTTCTTCAGTTTCCGCACGACCAACAGCACCAACAGCACCATGACCTACTCGAGCTTCACACCGGCGGGTCTGACCAGCCGCGCCGACTCGAACCTGAGCGCGGCCGCGTCCGCTGCCTGGGAAGACGTCGCGACCGCCGACTCGGGCGGCCCGGTCGGCACCGGCAGCCACAAGTACACAGGGCTGACCACCGCCGCGAGCGGCAGCGGCCACAAAGCCGCCTCGCTGATCTACGTCGCACCCGCGGCGGGTAGCGGCGGCAACTTCACCGTCACCGGGCCTACCCCGACGATCAGCAGCTTCAACCCCACAAGCGGCAGCGCCGGAACAGCCGTCGCGATCACCGGCACCAACCTCAGCGGCGCAACCGCCGTCGCGTTCAACGGCACCAGCGCCACCTTCACCATCGCCTCCCCAACCCAGATCAACACCACCGTCCCAACGGGCGCAGCCAGCGGCCCGATCACCGTCACCAGCCCGGACGGCACCGCCACCAGCAGCAGCAACTTCACGATCGCCGGGCCCACCCCGACGATCACCAGCTTCAACCCCACAAGCGGCGGCACCGGAACAGCCGTCACGATCACCGGCACCAACCTCACCGGCGCGACCGCCGTCGCCTTCAACGGCACCAGCGCCACCTACACCGTCGCCTCCGCAACCCAAATCAACACCACCGTCCCAGCAACCGCAGCCAGCGGCCCCATCACCGTCACCAC